>CAVIXW010000022.1:0-20131 GCA_963646785.1 Acutalibacteraceae bacterium | reverse complement strand
GGCCGCACAGGGTGTTCCCTCGACCGTACTTTACTACAACGACCTCCTTGAGCACGAGTCGGGCCTTCCCGGTGTCGACTACGGACGTGCGGAAGGTGTCGGTGTCGGTATGTCCTTCTTCTCTCACTCTATCTACGGTGGAGGAGGACCCGGTCTGTTCCACGGAAACCACGTCGTTACCAGGCACGCAAAGGGAACTCTTATCCCCGCCGTCACTGCCGGTAACTGTCTCGACGGAGGAACCCAGTTCTTCTCCGCAGAGAGGACTTCCGGAGTCTTCGAGAAGATCTTCGGAGGAATGGAAGAATTCAACACACCTCTCCAGTTCGTTGGAGCAGAGGCTAAAAAGATTAAGAACAAGATCTGAGGAGATCGAGGTCTGTAAATGTCTTCACCAACAGTCGAATATGCCAACGTCCCTCTTCCCGAGGTCCGCGTTATGACAAACAGGCTCCTCAGCGCAGAGACCACAGAGAAGATCCTGTGCAGTATCGATAGGATCGAGAATCTCCGCCAGATCAACATGTCCGGCGAGAACCTTCCGAGGACCATCAGCAATGGCCCCGCCAAGGGAAATCCCAACAATCATACCGAGCGCAAGATCATCAATGTGAACGGACACGAGGTCGAGTTGCACTGCCTTGTCGGTGCATTCTACATCGAACTCTCTGTCAGCGACGAAGAGGAACTTGACTCAACTGTGGCAAAGATCAGAGCCGCCTTCGACGAGACCATCCCCGATGGCTACACTGTCGATATCGGCAGGTATTCGAAATACAGACCATCCCTTCACGACTATAGGAGTGCTTAATTATGGCAAAATACAAAAGACAGTTCTTCCCGGGAACCACTACTCCTGCCAAAAACAGGCGTAAATATCTGGATCCCAAAGTAAAGCTCAAGCAGCTTCGTGACGTCCCTATGGACGATGTAGTTAGGCTCATGGGACACAGGTCCCCCGGAGAGGCCTACAAGAGCATCCACCCTCCGCTAAGCGAGGAGAACGAGCCCAAATGTCCTATCAGGCAGCTCGTCGTCCCCATCGAGGGTGCAAAAGCAGGTGACCGTGTCAGGTACATCCAGTTCACTGACTCTGTCTACTTCGCACCCATATCTCCCTACCAGAGGGCATGGATGTACATGTCCAGGTACAGAGGAATCGATACCGGTACCCTTTCCGGTAGGCAGATCATCGAGGTCCGTGAGAGGAACCTCGAAAAGATCGCGAAAGAGCTTATCGACAATGAGACCTTCGATCCCGCACTCACCGGAATCAGGGGTGCAACCGTTCACGGACACTCTTGCCGTCTCGATGAGAACGGACTTATGTTCGATGCATGGCAGAGGTACCTCTGGGACCCCCAAAAGAAAGAAGTTATGTATGTGAAAGACCAGGTTGCGCTACCTCTCGACAAGAAGATCTATGTCGGAAAGCCCGCTTCCATGTCTGACCTCAAGAAGAGGACCACCATCTTCAGGGCAGACGGTGTCGACATGAGGGACGACAAAGAAGTCACCGACTTCTACATCAGGGTTCACAAACTCAGGACCCTCGGTGGATACAGGCCCTTCGATGTAAAAGGTGAGTGAAAATGGCAGGTAAAGACGAGAAACTTTTCCTTGAAGCATGCAAGAAGAAATTCAAGGAAGAACCCACCAGCATGGAGACCAAGTACTACTGCTACGGCGGATGGAAACAGTCCAAGAGCAAAGTGGAATTCCAGAAAGAAGCAATGGAGATCGCCAAGAAACGTGGCTTCCCCATGATGAACGAAGACATCGGAGTACCTCTCGGACAGAGGTCCTGGATGCCCTACCAGCTGTCCCACACCGACATCTTTGTAGAGCCCGATGACCTTCACTGCATCAACAACCCTGCGATCCAGCAGGCCTGGGACGATATCAGGAGGACCGTCCTTGTCGGACTCGACTCTCCCCACCAGACCATCGAAAAGAGGCTTGGAAAGGAAGTTACCCCCGAGACCATCTCCGCATACCTCGAGACCGTCAACCACACCATGCCTGGAGGAGCAGTCGTTCAGGAACACATGGCAGAGTGTAACCCTGCACTCGTTGCGGACTCCTATGTCAAAGTGTTCTCCGGAAACAGCGAACTCATCGACGAAATCGACAAGAGGTTCGTCATCGACATCAACAAGAACTTCCCCAAGGACCAGGCCGAGCAGCTCAAGAAAGCTATCGGCAACACCCTCATGCAGGCTGTCCGCGTACCCACCATGGTCGGAAGGCTCATGGATGGAGCTACCGTCTCCAGGCACGCAGCAATGCAGATCTCCATGGCATTCATCTCCTCCTACAAACTCGCGGCAGGAGAGGCAGCCATCGCCGATTTCGCATACTCCGCAAAGCACCAGTCCATCACAATGGGATCCATGATGCCCGCAAGGCGTGTAAGGGGACCCAACGAGCCCGGAGGAATCACCTTCGGATTCCTGGACGATATGGCCCAGTCCGACCGTGTCTACCCGGACGATCCCGGACGTGCCGCTCTCGAGACCGTCGCTCTCGCAGCCGGTATCTACGACCAGGTCTACCTCGGTGGTTACATGTCCGGTGGTGTGGGATTCACCCAGTACGCTACCGCAGCATACACCGACAACATCCTCGAGGATTACGTCTACCACGGTATCGACGTCGTCAAAGACCGCTACGGCGGCTTCTGCGGTGTCAAGCCCGACGACTACAACAAGCAGATGAAACTCGCAGACGAGCTTTCGTCCTACGCTCTCGAGATGTACGAGAGGTACCCCGCTGTCATGGAGACCCACTTCGGAGGATCCCAGAGGTCCACCGTCACCGCCGCATCCACCGGTATCGTGACCGCAATGGCCACCGGTGTTGCCGACAACGGTCTCAACGCATGGTATCAGTCCATGCTCCAGCACAAGGAGAGGACCGGAAGGCTCGGATTCTACGGATTCGACCTGCAGGACCAGTGCGGTTCCGCCAACTCCTACTCCATCAGGTCCGATGAGGGTCTGCCCATGGAGCTTCGTGGACCGAACTACCCCAACTACGCAATGAACGTCGGACACCTTTCCGGATACGCAGGTATCCCCAAGGCAGCCCACCTTGCCCGCGGAGACGCATTCGTCGCCAGTCCGTTCATCAAGGTCGCCTTCTCCGACAAAGACCTCGTCTTCGACTTCGCCAACGTTACCAAAGAGTTCGGACGCGGAGGACTCAGGGAGTTCGTCCCTGCCGGAGAGAGGACCGCAGTCATCAAGGGCTGATCGCGTAATGGAGACCGGAGATATCGTCAAATACCTTCCCACCAACACGGTGGGCAAGGTTCTCGACATCAGGGAACGGGACGGAAAGGTCTGGGTAAAACTGGATCGGACCAACCTGTACTATGTTGCCGATAAGCTTTCCCCTGCCGACGCATCGGAATACAAGGCGGTATCTTTCAAAGACAAGGAATCAAACAAAACCTTCAAGGGTGCAAGCACCCTTGAAGCCATCCACGCCATGGAGAGGGACGTCGATATTTCTGAGATGACCCCCTCCGGCGGCGGATGAAGATCCTGTCGGTCTCCTACAAACCTCTTACTCCCGTTAGGGTTTTTCTTTTATTTTCCTGAATCATGCTCCGTGGCACGAAAACCGTGTATCTGTCCGTTGACCCCGATCTATTCTGAATTTTTTACGCAAACCGCCAGATTGATATCTGCTTTTAATTATCGGATAGGTTCTCTTTTTTAGGACTTGTATTTAATTTTTTTTCCGAATCATCCATCAGTTATCAAAATGATTTGACATATACCCAGCATTAGAAATCTTCATTAAAAAATTAAGTACTGTTAAACACTTGTTGGATTAATCATTATATAGTCACAATCCGAATATGATTCTGAGATACTATCTCAAGGAGGAAAACATTTGACTGAAATTCAACATATTGATGCAACAGGTTTGGGCTTGTTGCTCGTGGCCGCTGTTTCATTACCGCTGGCACTCGGCAGCTTGATTTTGGACGGGGGCGTATCCAAATACGCTACCGGAAGCGTCGCAACTCTTCTCGGTATTATGATCATCCTTACCGGAATCGCCGCGTATGCTGCCAACAGTACTTTCGGAATGACCGTTCTGTCTCTTGTCGGTATCGCAGTCACTTTCAGCGGACTCGGCGATCTCGGAGCATGGGGTGCGATCGTATTCGGAATCATATTCCTGTTCTTCGTCTACTGGGCATTCTCCCTCAAGTTACAGAAACTGATGGTGCTCCTGCTCGTGACCACCGCACTGATCTTCCTGTTGGTCGGCGTGATATCCATTGCCACCACCAACGGTTCAAGCACCGACGGACTCACGACCGCACTCGGTATCGTGGCCCTGTTCAACTTCATCTTCAACTTCTGGCTTGGTATGGGGTTGTTGACCGAAGGAAAGATCCCCTACATCTGAAACGATTTACCCGGACCCCGGGTTTTTTTAAACCGGGCGCCTCTGAAATAGGTGCCCGGTACGATTTTCAATTCTTGATCGGGCAGTCGTTGAATGCGACGAGGACGGATGCGAATCTGGAATCGTCCGCATATCCGTTCGCTTCGCGCATGATCTTATCCGTGGTGGGGGCCGGGCTGCATGAAATAACGTCTTTGCACCCGTTGCTCTCGTTAAGTTCAGGAAAACTGACCGGCGGCATGACGAAGCGTTCCTTTCCTTTGCCCATAACTTCGGGGAGAAGAACAAACGATTCGAAGAGCCATACTATGTCGGTTCTGCCTTCGTAATCTTTTTTGTTTGTCGGAAAGACCTCTTCGCCGAGAACCTTTCCGTCTTCCGACTGAAGTATCACCGTAGGCTCCGGCGGCGGCCTGAATCTGGGATCTTTGATGATCGCAATGACATGCTCCCTGCGGAGCGCCTCGTTGAATCCCGAGTTCAATGCCGCGATCTTTCCGCCCGCGGCGGTGACGGTAGCTTCCTCTGCCCTCATTTTTTCCAGAGTATCGGAGTCGAGATAGAATGCGTATCTGACTCCTTTCATTTTCTGAATGATCTCCAGAGGCAATTGGGGGCAATCCACGGTATCAACTTCAAAGTCAGTCTTCTTCGTTTAAACGAATCAGATTAGTGATTCCCGCCATGGATCTGACATCTACAACACCGATCGCGGCCACGGTCTTGTTGTTGACCTCGAGGGGCGTTACGATGACCCTGATCCCTTTGTAGGGTCCCGACGTGGCGACACGCCTGATCGTGGTTCCGACCTTCAGAACCTCTTCTAGAACGGCGCCGGTGTATGCATTGTCGATAACCGCACCGTTCTCGATACGTATGCCGAGATCGTTCTTTCCCTTGGCGCATACCGGCAGTCCGCCGACCAGATCATGGATCATGAAGGAAATGGCCAGCAGCTCCTTGGGCGAGCCTATGTCCGACATGGAGATTTGTTCGGGCGTGGCCTGGTGAATGTCGTCGAGGAGCTCCAGTCCTGCGGATACCGCGCCTTCTTCCGCAGCTTCGAGAGTATCGGCGGTACCGATAATGATGACATCGCCTTCATTGAGTTCGAAGGTGCTCCTGATGATCTTCTCCGACTTGGCGTCGAGCGGATATTCGTTCCCGGGGAACATCAGCACCCCGTTTATGTAGAGCAGCGTGGTGGCTCCGGTGGCACCTGCTTTGATGGCCGTATCTCTTTCTTCGCACCCGAAAGATATCTTGTTGGCGGCCCCGGGCACCTGTACAGCACAGTTCACTTTGCCGATCGTCAGCGATTCCACATCGATCGGGGCCATGTTCATAGCCACTCTGTACCAGGTTCTTTTTCCCTCCTGGGTCAGCGAGACCCCGGATTTTCTGATGACGATGTCCTCGTTCTCGGTGAGGATCGAAAGAATGGTCCTGGTGCTGCCTTCGCCGATATTGAGCAACGATGCGAGTTTTTTACGCCCGATCGGAGAATCCTTATTAAGGCAGTACAACGCTTTCCAGATATGGTAGTTGTTGAATTTCGGTATAGGGCCTCCCATACGAGGGCGCGACTCTACGGGTGTCATTGATGGATATATGATTCAACCAATATTTTAAATTATTATGTTGGCAGAAATAAACCAGGCATCCGTACCTCCGACAGGGGTTGGCGAACAAGTCAACCTTTATAGGGTGGAGACTATCTGGATTTATGTCATCCTCGGTCGAACTGATTACGATTGAGAACGTAACCAAGAAATTCAACGGCAAGCTCGTTTTGAATGATATCAGTACCGTGATCCATACCGGGCAGATCACGGGTCTCATCGGAAAGAGTGGATCCGGAAAGAGTGTCCTCCTCCATATGCTCAGGGGGAACTCCGACTATGCACCGGACACCGGCCGTATCGTATATCATGTCAATCGCTGCATCTGCTGCGGAAAGTTGGGTCTGCCTTTCGAAGGCCAGGTCTGCAAGGCCTGCCACGGGGATATGGAGCACCTCGACGTCGATTTCTGGTCGCTCAAAGAATCCGATCCGCTCAGAGATCTCATAAAATCGCGTATCTCCATCATGCTCCAGAGGACTTTCGCCCTTTGGGGAGATCTCACCGTCATCGAGAATGTGCTCGAGGCCATCGATAAGAACGTTCCGAACCGTGTGGAGAAGGCCATCGCCCTTCTCGAGTTCGTAAATATGAGCCACAGGACCATGCATATAGCAAGGGACCTTTCCGGAGGAGAGAAACAGAGGATCGTCATCGCCAGACAACTCGCCAAGGACCCGCTTTTCTTCCTGGCTGACGAACCGACCGGCACTCTAGATCCGTATACCGCGGACATCATCCACCATAAGCTGGTCCAGTACGTGAGGGACAACAACATCTGCATGGTGTTCGCTTCCCACTGGCCCGAAGCTTTGGAACAGATGGCCGACGATGCGTTCTGGCTCGAGGGTGGCGAGGTCAAAATGGCCGGATCGCCCAAGGAGATCTCCGCGGAGTTCATGAAAGGATATCATTTCGACAGGTCCGAGGTGGAGAATCTCGGTACCGAGCTGATTAGGGTGAAAGATGCCGAAAAACACTATTTCTCGGTATCGAGGGGAGTCGTGAAAGCTGTCGACGGCGTCAGCTTTTCCGTCAACGAGAGGGAATGCTTCGCATTGGTCGGATTCTCGGGTGCCGGAAAGACGACTCTCTCCAGGATGATATGCGGACTCACGAATGCCACCAAAGGAAAGGTAGAGGTTCGGATCGGAGACGACTGGATCGACATGTCGAAGGACGGTTTCCAGAACAAAGGCCGCGCCACCCCCTACATCGGCATCCTGCATCAGGAGTACACACTGTACCCGTTCGACACCGTACTTCAGAATCTGACGACCTGTATCGGGATCAACATGCCTGCGGAACTTGCCAGGATGAAAGCCATGCAGGTTCTCGTAAGCGTCGGATTCGAAAAGAAGGATATCAACAAGGTCCTCGAGGCATATCCGGACACCCTTTCCGTCGGAGAGTGCCAGAGGATCGCTTTCGCACAGGTTCTGATCAAGGAGCCCCGCGTCGTCATCCTCGACGAACCGACCGGTACCATGGACCCCATCACGAAGCTCATCGTGGCGAAATCTGTCCTCCGTGCAAGGGAGACCCTCGGCGAGACCTTCATCGTCGTCAGTCACGATATGGATTTCGTGCAGAACTGCTGCGACCGTGCCGCCTTCATAAAGGACGGAAAGATCGTGGACATCGGAAAACCCGACGATATGATCAAAAAATTCGAGGAACTCAGAGGACCTATGGAATAAGGAGGTTCGCAATGAAACAACAGATCGGCAGACAGCTGAGCTTCGTCGAGTGCAGAGACTCGCAGGGCCTGGGTATAGGAGGGGGTCTGGCACAGAGAGGGACCATCTCGGAGAGCGGCAAGGACGTCTGTGTTATCGCTATGGGTCCCGGAAGGAGGCACATCACCAAACCCGTATGCGAGATCACCTATGCTCTCAGGGAGATCGGCATCGATGCTTCCGTGCTTGTGGTCAACGCCGGGTCCGGCGTTCCGACCGATGCGCCGGACGTCTCCACCGGTACGAGGT
This sequence comes from Acutalibacteraceae bacterium, assembly GCA_963646785.1. GTDB lineage: Archaea > Thermoplasmatota > Thermoplasmata > Methanomassiliicoccales > Methanomethylophilaceae > Methanomethylophilus. The sequence continues at coordinate 12,093 of CAVIXW010000022.1, read as the reverse complement.
TCGGACTGGATCCGATCGAGGCGGAGAGGATCCGTCAGTACAAGGTCGTACTTATCCATCTGGGTAACGTGAGGAACCACATTATCTACAAGGCAAGGCTCATTCTCAGAAACGTCGATCTGCCTGCGGTCGTGGTGTCCCAATGCCCCGTGGATTTCGAGGATTTTGCCGCCATCGGGATTAAGACCCGCGATGTCATGCCGGACGACGGCGACATCAACACTCTCGGTTCCGTCATGGAGATAGTTACCGGCGTCGTGAGAGGGGTCACCTGCCCTCAGGAAAAACTCGACGAGATTGCATCGAAACTTCAGAAGTTGCTTCCCAAGGGGGAACGTAAGTGAAAGTAACGGTCAACGGAAAGGAGAAGGTCCTGAAGGACGGTTCGTCCCTGAAGGATGCGGTGAAGGGAGAGAATTATGTCGAAGGTTCCCTGATCTCGATATACCTGTCTACGGAAAGAATGACCCAGACGACCAACGATTTCTCGATCGTCACCGACAGGGGAGAGATGGTACTTCATCTTTACGACACTCCAGAGGCCCAGCTGTTCAAAGACAATGTAAACGGAATAGCCGGTTCCAATACAAGGTGGGCCAATAAAGAACTGGTCGCATTCGGTTCGTTCCCCACCGAAATCGTCCACGATGCCACGGAAGGTACGTACAAGAAATTCGAGTGTTTCTTTTCCCTGGGTGGCAACGATAATCAGACCACCTACCTGATGGTGGCCCGTTCCAATTTCTCCAAAGCATACGGTGCCGGTGCCGGCAAGATCGGAAAGATAACCGTCGGAAGGCATCTGCTGGATGTTCTCCGGGAAGGAGAGACGCTCCAGGAGATCAAACCCGTCGTATCCGAGACGAGTAAGGACAATGTCACGGTCACAAGCGATCTGGCACATCCGTTGGAAGACGGTTGCGTGATCAGTACCGAGGTCCTCGTGAAACTCGATTCCAATTCGCCCGGGGCCGCGGAACATCTGCTTGTGGTGTCTGCCAAAGGCTATTTGAACGTCTCCGAAGGGACCGGTACTTTCCTGGGCTGCAGGGACGATCTCGACGTGGACCTGAAGGCCGAGGATACGGGGGTCCGCGATATTGGGAATGTAATGGTCCGTACCGAAGGTTCGGGACAGGGACATATCATGATCTACAAGGAGAGGCGTCCCGCCGCTCCCGGACTCAGCACCGCCGGAACCGTCGAAAGAGGCAGGTCCCTGGTGACGCTCGCAACCCCCGGCGATAAGGTTACGGTATCCACCGACCCTCCCCGTCTGCTTTCGGTCGGAATGACCCAGGCGCAGGGAGAAAAGTTCCTTTCGCGTTTCGGCATCAAACAGATCCGCAAAGGCGAATCGTCGGACGATGCCGTCATAGTGGACCAGGGCCCGGAATCCACGATGGAGGCCATCCGCAGGGGAGAGGTCGAGACGTTCGGCGTTCCCAAGGACCAGATCTATCGTATCGCCATCAAGACTACTGACGAGTCTACGATCCATTATTTCAAGAAGGTCACCGGACTCAGCCACAAACCCATCGGCCAGCTGAAGACCCAGTTTTCGTTCCCCGGGTCGCCGATGGTGACATTCTACGGTGACGACGCGAGATCCCAGAACCTCTATCCGCAGGACCCGTTCAAGAAGTGCAAGAAAGGAGAGATCGGTGTGACCAACCAATCCAGGCCCCACCACGGTCTGATCGGTATCAGGCTGATCGACAGTAAGCAATACGGGCCCACCGGGGAGGAAGCATACGGCACGAACCTGGTCGGAACCTTCCTCGGAGACCTGTCCCAGATGGAGGTCCTCGAGGACGAGCAGATCATTTACATCACGGAGGAGAAACTATGAACAAGGAGAGAATCACGCGGCTTCTTATGATATCGCCGGATTCGGATGTGACCACGGACCAGCTTGTTCGCGATGTACAGACCATGTCCCATCTGGTCAGTGTGAAGGAAACATGTTATGGATGCCTTGTCGAGTCCGACGAGGCCACTATGGCGGAGGTGATGAAGAAGGTACGTTCCACCTACCGCAACGAGGTCTTCTCCAAGGTCAGGGGATTCCCGGCCGGGGACCCGAGAAGATGCCGTGCACAGCACGGTACCAGGCCCGGGTTCTCCCAGCTGGAGGCGGAATGGGAATGCCTTCCGCTCATCCAGGCCGCATTGGATGCCATTGATGCAGGGGACACGGATTACCGTCAGCCTGTCGAAAAAACACAGTTGCCCGCAACCAAATTGAAAGAAATCACCGAGGCTTTCAGATGAAGATATTCATAGATCCCCCCAACAGTATGATACTTTTCGATCTCGTGGAGAGAATGGGTCACGAACCCCTGAGCACCATGGCCCTCCTTCAGGAGAAGATCGACAACATCGAGGTAGATATGCCTCCGATGAACATCACTCTTGACGACGTGGTCAAGGGACTCAAATACGCCGGAGTGGAGGTCCCTTCCGGTATCCGCGGCAGGCTTGCCGTATGGGGTCCGATGATCGAGGCCGCCGATGCCGCGATCATCATCGACAATCCCCCGTTCAGTTTCGGATGCGTGGGCTGCGACCGTTCGAACGAACTTGCCAAATACTGCATCAAGAAACGCGGTATCCCCACCCTCACCGTCACCTATCCTTCCAACGAAGAGGAAGCGAAGACCATGGTGGGCCGGATCAGGGATTTCCTCGGAGGTCTGAAAGAATGACGATAAGAATCGCACAGCTTTCCTGCGGTACGGAGTACAGCGGGGTTCAGTATGAGATAGAGTCCGCGGCCCGTTCCGTCGGAGCGAAGATTGTCTATCCCGACGTTTCGTACAGCCAGGTCAAATCCGCATTGGAACGTTTCGGGTTCACCCCTAAGTCCCCCCAGCTCCAGCTGATGATCGCCAGGGCCGTCAGCCTGGCCGACAGACTGTATGATGCCGATGCCGTGTTCATCACCACCTGTTTCAGGTGTGCCGAGGCCGCATTGGTCAGGAACGAGCTCCGCAGGTTCATCCAGGACAACACGAGGCTTCCCGTGGTCACCTATTCGTTCACCGAGAGGCTCAAGGCATCCCAGCTGCTCACCAGGATGGAGGCCCTTGTCACCATAGTTTCGAGGAAAGAGCTTCTCGCCAGAGAGCGTCAGACCGGCATCACCGCCGGAATAGATTCCGGCTCCTCCACCACAAAGTGCGTCATTATGGAGAACAACAAGATCATCGGCAAGGCGTGGACCGCCTCCGGAGACGTCGTCCAGTGTGCCACCGAGGTGCTTGACGAGGCCATGAAGATGGCCGGCATAGAATATAAGCAGATCGAGGCGATGGGTACCACCGGCTACGGCAGGTTCACCCTCGGGAACCATTTCAACACCAAGCTTGTGCAGGAGGAACTGACCGTCAACTCCAAAGGCGCGGTGTGGCTTGCCAACAGGCAGCGCGGCGAGGCGACGATCCTCGACATCGGGGGAATGGACAACAAGGCCATCACCGTCCGCGACGGCGTTCCGGACAACTTCACCATGGGAGGTATCTGCGCAGGTGCTTCCGGGCGTTTCCTGGAGCTTACCGCCCGCAGGCTCAAGGTCCCGATCTCGGAATTGGGTTCCTATGCCGTAAAAGGAGATTGGACGAAATCCAAGATGAACTCGTATTGTTCGGTCTTCGGTATCCAGGACCTTGTGACCCAGCTCGGTGCGGGGAACACATTCGAAGATGTGGCCGCGGCGGCATGCCATTCGGTTGCGGAACAGGTCTACGAGCAGCAGCTTCAGGAGATCGAGGTCAGGCATCCCGTCATCGAGGTTGGCGGCACTTCGCTCAACGCAGGTCTTGTCAAGGCTGTCGGAGAGGTCCTCGGCGAACCGCCGATTGTTCCGCCGGATTCGCAATACATCGGAGCCGTGGGCGGGGCCCTGCTGAGTTCCGGATTGCTGTGAGGGGTCCGATGCCAGAACATAACACCGAGGTAGTAGGCACGGACGAGTTCGGAAACGGGCAGTACCGGGCGCTTTACGAGGAGATAATGGGCGACGTGGGCAAACTGGCCGCCGTTGAGAGGTCGTACCTGGTCCTCAAACCCACGGCCCCCCTGTTCATCATATCCCTGAAGATGAAGGCCCGTCCCGCCGCTAAGACGCTCGGGACCGTCGCATCCACCAGGTCGGAAAAGGATACGGTCTACGTCAGCATCACCGACGAACTCTATGCGCCCGGCATCCTTACCGCTCTCTGGAACAGGTACGGCAGGGACAATGTACAGCAGTCGGACAGGCTGGATATTTCGGTGACCGGCGCAGAAAGCTCCTTCGAAGTGGACGATATCGTCGTGGAATCCGACGAACAGCCGATCCAGGAGATCCTCGGAGCCCTGTTCCGCGTGCTCCCGGAGGGGATCAGGGTCAGACGCACCTTCTTCGACGGCGATGTGGTGACAGTCGTCGCCACGGAGGAGAGGATGATGCCCGAATATCTGGAAGAGGGGACGAAGGTTCATGAGGATATGCAAAAGGGGGTCGAGTGATGTATCAGGTCATAATGTACGACGGAGGGGTCTACCGTTCCGACGAGCTCTACGAGATGATCGAGGACGTGGGCGGAGTGGTGCTGCAGAAGAACCGCAGTTCGCAGATGCTCACCGTGACGATGTCCATTCCCTCGGAAGACCGCGAAATGGTCGAGGCATTGTGCAAGGACATCGGAGGGCAGGTGAAGGAAGTTCCTCTCGCGGGGACCGAGATCGCCATCGTCGGCCCCACCCTCGGCCGTCACCATATGCCGCACCCGATCTGCGACATTGCGGAATATCTCAGGAGATGCGGTGCCGTGACCGTCGTCATGGGTCTCGCCAGGGGGCGCGGGAAGAACACGTCCCAGATCAATCTTCAGGAGACCTCCGTGATCGACGAGTACGATGCCTGTGTCTTCATGCTCGGCAACTTCAAATCCTGCGTCGAGACGAAGGCCGAACTGCTTCTCAGCAAGATAAACGCTCCGACTGTGCTGGTCTGCGGACCGGAACCGGAAGGTGTCGACGACACCTGCGACGCGATCGTCAGCGGGATCGGCAGAAAGGCATCCCGCATGAGGGAGCCCGCCGAGAGGAAGAAACTGGAGGAATGCGGAGATCGCATCGAAGAGGCTCTCGCCGAAAAGAAGAAGGCGCTCGAGGAGGACCCTCCGTTCGTCCACCCCACCGAGATCAAGGCCCTGCTGGAGAACTTCGAACCCATCGACATGTGCCTGAGACCCGCACCTCTGGTCATGCATCTCGACGGCCTCAGGGCGAAGATCCCCTACGAAGAATACCATGAAGCCATCGAGAACATGGTCGTATACGGACGCAGGCTGGGGGACGTCTGCATCATCGCTCCGTCGAAGATCAACGACAGCAGCATGCTCATCCGCATCAAGACCCGGTCGCAGGTCGCCTACGAGGATTCTCTGAAGGCCGCCCAATGACCGTAAGGAAAGGGACCTACGTTCTTTTCGTCATTTTCGAGCGGGATACCGACATAAACGTGGGGGCCAAAGGCCCTCATCTTTTCAAAGCTGGCACATACTGCTATGTCGGCAGCGCGATGGCCGGTCTGGATCAGCGTCTCGGGCGCCATCTCGCGCACGACAAATGCCTGAAATGGCATATCGACCAACTGACCGTGAGATGCGACCGTTCCGAGGCATGGGAATCCTATCCCGATTTTATCCCCGAGTGCAATCTGGGTCATCTCGTAGAAGAGTGCGGCGGGATCCCGGAGATGCAGGGTTTCGGCTGTTCCGACTGTGGCTGCCGCACGCATCTGTTCCGTGTAACGCCGGATGTCCGCAGAGCGGTGATATCCAGGGCCGGTCTCCGCCGTTATCCCGCCGGGGCCGACCAAACTATTAATTAATATCAAGAGATACAAGACGACATATCCTGTCACCTTGTGGCCAGGAGGAAATAACTATGGATTGCAACGAAAAGAACTGCGAACTTACCCCTGAAGTTATCAGCGCTCTCAAAGACGCTGTCGGTGGAGCCAATGTCAAAACCACCGAGGGAGGAGTCACCGTTACCGTCTCCAGCACCGAGCAGGTCGCTGCCGTGACCATGATCGCCAAGAAAGCGGGCGTCACCGCCGCCGTTTGCGGAAACACGCCCATCACCGTCACTTTTTCCGAAGAGATGCAGAAGGTCGAGGTCGTTCCCGAAGACTATGCCGTCAAGGCAAAGGCCGGGGCAACCTACAAATCCGTCATCGACGCGGCAGCCGAACAGGGTTTCACCGTCGGTTCCCGTCCGTTCCACCCCTCCAGGGTCACCGTCGGCGAATGGATGGGCTCCAATGCCACGGGCTACGGAACCTACAAGTACGGCTCTGCCAAGGATGCCGTTCTGAACCTCGAGGTCGTCCTGAAGGACGGTATCGTCATCGAGACCGGTTACAACAACATCGGCGCATACATGTCCGCCTACAACCTCAACCAGCTTTTCTCCGGTTCCGAGGGCGTCATGGGCATCATCACCTCCGCCACCGTCAAGCTGTACCCCGCAGGGGTCACCAAGTTCGTTTCCTACGAGCTCGCCGGCGGACTTGCGGACGCATTCTCCGTCATAGACGCCGTCTCCCGTCACGCCAACCTCAAACCGATGAGGTTCAGCGTCCAGCCCGGAGAAGGCAGGACCCTCATGTTCCTCGAGTACCAGGGAGCGGAGAATTTCGTCGACGCCGATGTCGACGAGACCGACCTCATCGTCGAGGCCCACGGAGGCAAGAGGTCCGAAGAGACCTATGCGCCCCAGTGCAACAAGTTCCGCGCCATCATTCCGCTGAAGAACCTGGCCAAAGCCCCCGTCAAATCCGCGCTCATCGTCGACAGGTACACCGCCCTCGTCAGTTCCGACAGTTGCGACGATATCAAGGAGACCCTTGCCGCCTGCGGCGGAAGGAAGACCTGCGGATGGGCGTTCGCCGACGGAAATCTCGAGAAGATCCACGATGCGGAGACCGCCAAGTTCATGAGGCACCTTGCGGACTTCATCGCCGAGCCCGATGTTTCCGAGATCGCCAAGGGTGGCGATAAGCTCTCCCGCGACTACTCCGAAGCCATCCGCGACAAACTCGTGGAAGTGCTCGGAAAGGACAACGTCAACGAGTCCGGCCCCGAGAGGCTTCTCTACTGCCACGATCTCGCACCCCTTCCCAAACTCGCCGGAATCGCATTCGACAACATTCCCGATGTCGTCGTCAGGCCCAGCACCACCGCCCAGATCAGCGCGGTCATGAAGGTCGCCTACAGGCACGGTATCGCGGTCACCCCCCGCGGAAACTCCACCTGGGGTCTCGGCGGAGCGCAGCCCGCATACGGCGGTATCGTCTGCGACTGTTCGTCCAAGTTCAACAAGATCACCGTCGATGCCGACAGCATGGTCGTCAAGGTTCAGTCCGGAGCCACCTGGAAGGCAACCCTCGATGTCTGTATGAAGAAAGGGTTCATCGTCGGATCCTACCCCTCCTCGTTCCCCGCAGGAACCATCGGAGCCTGGCTGTCCACCAACGGTATGGGTATCGGTTCCTTCAAGTACGGATCCGCCAAGGACAACGTTCTCGACCTCGAGGTCATCCTCCCCAACGGAGAGGTCCTCCACACCGGTTACGAGAACATGGGCAACTACAACTCCGGTCTCAACCTGAACCAGTTCTTCGAAGGAAGCGAAGGTACCCTCTGTCTGTTCGGTACCGTCACCTTCAGGATCCACCCCATGGGAGTCATCCACCCTGTCGCATACGACTTCGCAGAGCTCGGCGAGGCCAACCCCGTCATCCAGGAGATCATCGCCCACGCCAGCGTCAGGCCGCTCCACATCGCATGGTCCGACCACTTCCACTTCGAGCACCAGAAGGATGCGGGTCTGCATGTTCCCGACGTCAGCAACCTTCTCTGCGTCACCTTCCAGGGACAGGAGAGGTATGTCGATATGGAGATCGCGGCCGTCGACGAGATCGCCGCCAAATACGGCGGAAAGAGGGTTGCCGACGAGATCGCATCCCACGAATGGGACGAGCGCTGCTATGAGTTCAGGGCAAGGAAGGTCGGAATCGGAGAGATCCCCGCCGAGGTCATCGTTCCCGCCAAGTGCTGGGGCAAGTTCGTCGAGGAGAGCTACAAGGGATTCGACGTCATGAAGATGGATGTCGGAGGGGTCATCGGTGTCATGGTCGACAACCAGACCACCCTGTTCATGCCCTACTACTTCAAGGATGACGAACTGATGACCGGTATGCTGTCCTTCTCGTTCAACATGTATCTCGGCGACAGGGCCGAGGTCTACGGCGGAAGGTCCACCGGATACGGTATCTTCTTCGCAGGAAACCTCGATGCCGCCCACGACGCGAACACCGTCAGGCTCATCAGGGAGCTCAAGACCTACCTCGACCCCCATGATGTGATGAATCCCGGACACCTTGTCTGCGGAATGACCAAGTTCGGAATCGGAATGAGCCACAGGCTGTTTTCCTTCATGTTCTCCATGATGCAGAACATCAAGAAGATCATGCCTCAGGACTCGCAGTTCCAGCAGAACATTCAGAGGTTCAAATTCAACCAGTACACCGAGATCAAAGCCGAGGACAGGAAGCACGTCCTCGGACGCGGTTACGAGTGATCGAAACCATTTTCCCACCGGGGCTCCGGTGGGTTTTTAAAGTTTTTATCAAAAATCGGACACAGGCAGCGATCATTTCAGATCGGGTTTGCCGGTGGCCCTTACGGTCACCGTCGCTCCGCGGAAGAATCTCTTTTCGGGGGAGATCTCCACATAGCTTTCTTCGACGGAACAGTCGATGACCGGGTCTTTGGAACCCGAGCGGTTGCAGGCGGCCAAAGCCATCTTCTCTGCCGCTCTTTTGGCATGATCGAGTGCTTCCCGGGGACGGCAGAAAGTCCTGATCTCCGAACCCGTGAACACATCGCATTCAGGTTCCTCCTCGTATTCCGGTCCGGAGGCTCTGACAACCACGGTCGCGGCCTCGGAAACGGATCCGGTGATCGCTCCGATCGCGTTACCGATCTCGGATCTTTTCGGTATGACGAGTTCCGTATGCAGGATCCCGGCCACTTCGGGTAACCAAGAACCCACAGGTGCTCCGATCCCGATAATCGGATATTTAAGTCTGAAATCAAGAACATAATCTTCCGGAACATCGGATATGATCTTCTCTACGATCTCTTTCTGGGATATGTTCAGCTGGTCGTTTCCGGATTCGTCGTGGAACAGTTTTTCTATTGCGCAGGAAGCGATCTTTTTGATGATCATGTTCTTTGCGACGTCGATGAACTCCCGTGTCTTCAGACCTGATTTTCTGGCGAGATAGCCGATCGCAACGGAAGATGCCCGCGCGTCATATCCGACATAGCTTCCTTCTGCATGAAGAAGGTCCGTGGGGGTCACGCCGATCCTCGTGATATATCCTCTGCTTTCCATGAGGGACACATTGACGGAATGCGGGGGGACACACAGGAGGGCCCCGACATCGGACAGGCGCATCGGTTGTTTTTCGACAAGTGCCAGAAATTCGCGGTCGATGTCACTGATGTCCCCGTCATCGCACGAATGGGTAAGGGTGAAGAATTCGGTTTCCTGAAGAACGTCCTCGATATTCCGTTCTTCCTCGGACCGGTCGTCGGATTGGAATTCGAGTGTTTTCAGTACATCCCTGATCCCGGGCCATTTTTCCGAGGCGATGCAGAGCGGGATCTCCCGTACGGGAGAAAGCAGGATCTTCTTCCCGTTGACAAGGATGCGGCTGTCGCCTCCGATACCGAACGTGGCAATGTCGGCCGCAACGACCCTGGTTCTTTTGCCTCCGAGGTTGGCGCCCTCGGGGTCCACCCGGGGGAACCCGTTCTTCAGTATTCCGATGTCCGAGGTCGTTCCGCCGATGTCGATCACCATGGCATCCCCGAGTCCGGTCAGAGCTTTGGCCCCGGTGAGACTGGAAGCGGGCCCTGAGAGGATGGTTTCGACCGGTCTGGTCCTGGCGACATCCTCCTTCATGAGGGCCCCGTCGCCCTTGACGACCATCAGCGGAGCATTAAGACCCAGATGTTCCAACACCGCTTTGACCGAAGAAAGCAGTTCGGTTATGGTCGGAATAAGACGGGCATTCATCACGGCGGTTGTGGTGCGTTGTTCGAATCCGAGTTTCGAAGTGAGTTCGTGACCGCATACGACGGGGAGGCCCAAGATCCTGTCCGCCAATTCAGCTATGCGATCTTCATGGGAGGTATTGCGGACGCTGACATACCCGGAGACTGCAAGAGCGTCGACCTTGCCTTTCATTTTTACAAGAGCCGATTTTGCGTTTTGGATATCGAGCTCCTTTACCTCTTCGCCGTTCATATTGAATTTTCCGCCGATCTCGAAATAGCATTCGGGGGCGGAACGGTTGATGTAGCTTTTTCCGATGCAGATCAGGCCCACGCGGCACCCTTTGTTCTCCACCACGGAATTGGTGGCCAGTGTTGACGAAAGCGAGATCAGGGATATCTTATCGAACAATGTCCTGTCAAGACCCAGGAGCGAATTTTCGATACCTTCGGAGAGATCCCGCCGGGTGGTCAGGGCTTTGTTTCCGCATACGATATCGCCGTTATCAAGGTCCACGATCGCAGTGTCGGTGAACGTGCCGCCGGTATCTATGCCGAGACCGTAGGTTGGCATGATATCAGATAAAACGAACAAGTTCCGCGACCGTGGGGATCGTGACGATCGACGGTCCGCCGAGTTTTTCCCAGGCCTGACGGTCCATATGGGTCTCTACGCCGATGAACCGGCAGCCGGAGTTCACGGTCACCCAGTAGTCGGCGGATCCGTCGCCGATGTAAAGGACCTCCTCGCATCCGACCCCAATCTTCTCGCACATGTGTTCCATGGCCTTTCTGTTGGGTTTCGCTTCGCCGTAGCTGTAATCGTCCCTCGCGACCAAGGCGTCGAACAGATCCAGCATTCCGGAGGCGGTGAGGATCTTGGTTGCGTATTCGCGTCCGCCGCGGGTGAGGATCGCCGTTCTGTATCCAAGCGAACGGATCTTCTCGATGACCCCTCTGGCGCCGGGATATGGTTCGGCAATGTCCGAAAATTCCAATTCGACGGCCGTGGCCCTGTCTCCGACATTCTTATCGAACGATCTCAGAGATTCCGGTTTGTTCTCGGCGAGCCATTTGAGCCCGTGGTCCATGGAGTTCTCTTTTGCATCAAGTTCGATGATATCGTCCGGTACCCCCTGTGCCACAAACTCGTCCTTTACCACAAGTGCCAGTTTGACGTAGTCGACTTTGGTGTTCATGACAGTGCCGTCCATGTCGAATCCGACGGCTTTTATCTGTGAATCGAGGGTCATGCCCGTTGATATGTGATTCCGGTAAAAAGGATATGGTAAGGGAAAGTGTCAATTGAGAGTAGTAGCCCCCCTTCTGTTTCAGACAGCATTCAACTTCGCACTCTACCCGCCGGTCGCAGGTATCTCATCCCGGCTGTATGAGCTTGCTCCGATGAGGAGTCGCCGTTTCACCAGATCTCCGGGAACGTCGCTGCCAACGCAGGTCATCCTGTTTACCGGAACTGTGTCGTTTCTGGGCCCTTGCCAAGGCTCTCGCCTTACTGAATTTCTCAGTTCATCTTTACCCGTGGAGGAGGGAACTTCCTCAGCCGGGTCCGCAGACCCTACCGTCAGCCGTCCTCTCTCTATTGACCATTGGTCATTTCCATTGGCGTTTTAGTTATTTCGCTGGGATGCCTACTGGGCGTTCACGGTCCGTACCGGAATCTGGGTCGGACCGGATGAGCGGAGTGGCCAAAAGGCTTATAAGCGACATTAAGATAGGGGATTTCACTGCAAGGGTAGTCAAGCATGGCCAACGACGCTAGCTTGAGGGGCTAGTCCATAGCGGTCCGCGAGTTCAAATCTCGTCCCTTGCACCTTATTCCATTAAAATCGATTGTGCACAGCATTGATTTCATCGATTTCTGATAAATGTTTGCATAGCGTCCGCTGGTCGTGGGCTTTTCCGCATTGGAATTTTTACCGTTATCTCGGTTTCGATACGACCTTTCGGATCC
>CAVIXW010000021.1:0-20675 GCA_963646785.1 Acutalibacteraceae bacterium | reverse complement strand
CCTATGCTTTCAAGGGTTGGAACTCCGAGGTCGTCAAGGTCGCCGGAAACGCAACCTACGAAGCCGTTTTCACCGAGACCGTCAGGGAGTACAGGATCGACTTCGTCAACGGCGACGATGTTCTTCAGAGCATCATGGTCGAATACGGTGAAACTCCCGTTTACGCAGGACAGACCCCATCCAGGCCAGGTTCCGTCAGCCTCTCGTATCTGTTCCTCGGTTGGGACTCAAAGATCATACCCGTCACCGGAGATGCCGTCTATTCTGCCGTCTTTGCCGATTATGAAGAGTCCACGAAGACGCTGATCATCGACGCCGACGACTCCGACAGCGTCACCGTCGCCAAGGATGTGATCGGCAAGATCGATGCCGTCGGGGATATCGTCAAATTTTTGGCTGTACAGCTGAACTCCGGAACCATCACTCTCGATTCCCAGGCCGCATCAGTGCTCGCGGGGGATTCCTTGTTCTCCACGATCCGTCAGAGCCAGCCGGCAGTATCCGCCGAGGCCCTGAAACTTATCGGTGACCGCCCGGTCTACGATATCTCCGTAGCTTCCGCAGACGGAAACATACGCCAGTTCGGTGGCGATCTGACCCTCTCGGTGAAGTACGAACTCCGTGACGGCGAGGATGCGAAGAATATCTGCATCCTCTACCTGAAGGATGACGGTACCTACAGCACCGTCGATGCGGAGTATTCCGACGGATATGTCACCTTCGTCACCGACCACCTGTCGACTTACGCTGTTGCGTTCAGGGAAGCCGAAGCTCCCGCTGCCGATTCACACGCTGACATGCTGATACCCGGCATCATCGTCTGCGTCAGCATCATTCTCCTCGCGGTCTGCGCCGTCGCCCTGAGGCACAGGAAGCACGGATGCTGAAACCTCTCTGTCCGGCCGTCGGAACATGCAAATGTCGAAGGTCAGACAGCAAAATCGGCAGAACAGGGGTCGATATGCCCCATCCGTAAATATCCGATGGTACGGTTCCGGGAAAGTTACGGTTCTTTATCGTCTTTCATTTTCTGGTCGAGATGCTGCATGGTACGGTTGCATACGTAGGCAAAGACCATCAGGACCGCGAGACCGAACAGGACCGGCAGGAAAAGGTCGACAACATCGTCGAATCCGCTGAGCACGAACAGCAACGCCGTCGCTCCGCCCGGGGGGTGGGTGGTGTCCGTAAGCACCATGACCACAATGGCAACCGAAGTTGCGATACCGGCCGCCAGCCATTTCAGGCTCTCGAAACATCCGAAATACTGGAAAACCGCGACCGCCGACAATCCGATGGCTGCAGAAAAGAAATGACCAAGGAATACGTTTTTGGGGCGCGAGAAGGGCGACTGCGGAGCGGCGAATATCAATACGCTGGTGGCTCCGAACGAAGCGATCACGTAATGATTCGGAAGTTTCGAATCCATCCATGCAAGAACGGATATCGCGGCGAAGGATGCGAGTAAGATCAGGAGCAGGTCTGATTTTCTGTACTGCATCCAATTCATCTCGGTTACGGGTTCCGACCGTTCAGTCCTTTATTCCGTATAAAATACCGTTGCTGTCCGACGGCGGGATCCCCGCCCTGAATCCCATTATCGACATCACCACTTCGGCACACACGCTGCCGTACGGAAGATTCTGGTATGCCTCCGAGATAATGAAGACCGGGCCACCTTTTCTGATATGGTTCATGCACCTCATCATCTGCCTGAAGCGCTCGGTGAGGGTGGTGGGGCCGCAGGTGGCGAATATTGCCCCGTCATACATCTCCCATTCGTCGGAAACGGTCCGTTTTCCGTACTGTATCGCGGTGACCCTGTCTTCTTCGATCAGAGCGAATTTACGGGAAAGAGGAAGCATTCCGATAAGCTTATCGACATCCGTGACCTTGGCCGCACCCTCGACGCGGTCCCCGGCGGCGAACAGCATCCCGTAGTAACGCTCCTCCATGAGTCTGACCAGCTCGTAATCCCTCCTCAGTTTTCCGTAATCTTCGTTGATGAATTTGATCATGAAGGGCGACGTCTCCATGTCTATCGTACGGGGGTATTCCCGTACGCCAGTTTCTCCGACACCCAGGAACTCCCTGTACGATTCGAGGCGTTTCACCAGTTCGCAGAACGGTCTGACGTCCGCCCGTATGTTTTCGGAAGATATGACGAACTTCACCATGGCATGTTTGCGCGGAACAAACGGGGTTTTGAGGAAGCTGTCGAAGTATGAAGGGTTCAGCAGCGCGTTCAGGGTGATGTCGGTCAGATGCGAACCGAAGACCTCGTCAAGGTATTCGGCGGTAAAGCTCGCTCCCATGACCCTTGCGTTGGTTTCTATGAGCACGGGGCCTTTTTCGTCCACCTTTATCTCGGTATGGCAGAATCCGTTCTTCATTTCGACGGCGTCAAGCACTTCGTAATCGTACCGGATCAGGTCCTGCATGCCCGGAACAAGATGGTCCAGAAGAAACATGTAGTCATAAACCAGGATGCCGTCCTTCTGCACGATCTTTTCATACCGCCAGATATCCAGGATCTTGTGCCTGCCGTCGACGCTCAGGCTGTTCACGATGTATTCCGTGCCTCCGATGTACTCCTGTATCAGGATGGGGGATGCGACGCCGGCCAGATTGTACATGGACCGCATCTGTCCGAAATAGCATAGACAGTCCTCGAGGGAGGTACAGATCTTCAGTCCGACGGTTCCCGAACTTTCCGAGAATTTGAGAACCGCCTTTTCCAACCCGTTTTCTTTCCAAAATCTCGTTATCTGATCGGACGAGGCGACCACTTCGGTCCTGATCGCTCTGATATCTGCTTTCTGCAAAGCCCTGCACATTCCTTCCTTCGTACAGCGCAGATGCGTCGTTTCCGGGTCGTTTCCTCTGAGACCCAGAGCTTTACTGAGTTTATCCGCCAGGACGACTCCGGTATCTGATCCGGGCACGACGCATACTATGTTATAGGCCGCGATCTTTTCGAGGAGTTCTTCGAACGGAAGGTCTTTCGGGATCCGGACGACCTCCGCACGGCCTCCGAGTTTTCCTATCGCGTTTTCCATATTGGCGTGAAGGATCCGGGCATGCTCCGCATCGATGTAGGTGTAGATCGCAAGGGGGCGGTAGCCCATCTCTATGATATCCTGGATGTACATTTCGCCCGAAGACGCGCAGTCAACCACAGCGATGTATTTCATGAATGCATCTATCGGTTAACGGTATTTTATTCTATCAGCCAACCTTGCCGGGATATTCAGCCTTTTATCCCGTATAGGATGCCCCGGCTGTTCGAAGGCGGGATCTGGGCTTTGAATCCCATCACGGACATCACAACCTCCGCGCAGGTGCTGCCGTTAGGAAGGTTGCAGTATGCTTCCGGAACGATGAACACGGGTCCGCCTTTTCTGATATGGTTCATGCACCTCATCATCTGGTCGAAGCGTTTCGTGAGGGTCGTGGGGCCGCAGGTGGCGAAGATCGCTCCGTCATAGATCCCCCACTCGTCGGAAACAACCCGTTTTCCGTACTGTATCTCGGTGACCCTGTCTTCTTCGATCAGAGCGAATTTGCGGGAAAGAGGAAGCATTTCGACGATCTTATCGATATCCGTGACCTTTGCCGCGCCTTCGACGCGGTTCTCCGCGACGAACAGCATGTCGCAGTAGCGCTCTTCCAGGAGCCTGAGGAGTTCGTAATCCCGTTTCAGTTTTCCGTAATCTTCATTGATCAGTCTGACGAAGAACGGCGACGTTTCCAGATCGATCGTGCGGGGATAGTCCTGTATCCCGGATCTTTCGTTATAATCGATCTCCCTGTAGGAATCCAGATGCCTTATGATATCGAAGAACGGTCCGAGGTCCGCCTTCAGATCGTGGGGCGTAATCGCGAATTTGAACATCGCGGATTTGCGCGGAAGATACGGGGTCAGAACGTAGCTGTCGAAAAACGACGGGTTGAGAAGTGCTTTCAGCGTGACGTCGGAAATATGGGATCCGAAGATCTCGTCCAGATATTCGCGGGTGCAGTTCCCGCCCATGATCCTCGCGTTGGTCTCGATGAGGACCGGCCCGTTATCGTCCACCTTTATCTCGTTGTGGCAGGCTCCGTTCTTCATTCCGACGGCATCCAGCACTTTGTAATCGTACTGGAGAAGCTCCTGCATCCCCGGTACGAGACGGTCCACTAGGACCATCGTATCGTAGATCAGTACTCCGTCTCTGTCGATTATCTTCTCGTATCTCCATACGTCTGTGATCTTGTGCCTTCCGTCGATGCTCAGGCTGTTGACGACATATTCGGTACCGCCGATATGCTCCTGGATAAGGATGGGGGATACGGAGCCGGACAGGTTGAACATGTTCTGCATCTGTTCGAAATAGTCCAGGCTGTCCTCGGGAGAACCGCAGGTCTTCAGTCCGACGGTTCCCGAACTTTCCGAGAATTTCAGCACGGCCCTGGTCAGTTTGTTTTCCTTCCAGAATCTTATTATCTGGTCGGGTTCGGTGACGACTTCTGTTTTGATCGTTCTGATCTCCGCTTTCAGCAGGGCTTCGTTCATTCCCTTTTTCGTACAGCGCAGATACGTCGTGTCCGGGTCGTTTCCTCTGAGACCCAGAGCTTTACTGAGCCTGTCCGCGAGCTGCACGCCGGTCTCGCACCCGGGGACCACGCAGACGATCTTGTAGGCGGCGATCCTGTCTAGGAGTTCGTCCAAGGTCTCGTCTTTCGACAACTGGACGATCTCGGCGCGACCCCCGATGGACTCTTTCATTTTCTCCATTATGGGGAACAGCTTCCGAGCATGTTCCGCGTCGATGTATGTGTAGACGGCAAGGGGGCGATAGCCCATTTTGATTATATCGTCGATGTACATCTGCCCCGAGGATGCGCAGTCGACCACCGCAATATATTCCATTTTTTGTGAACTACATTAGTTGCTATTATACTTTTCAGCGGAGGATTCCGATGAAGATGTGCGGTGCCGTGGAGGCCCGGATCACGAAACCGGGGTTCAGCCCTTTATCCCGTATAATATGCCCTTGCTGTCGGAGGGCGAGATCTCCGCTCTGAATCCCATGACGCTCATCACGACCTCGGCACAGACGCTTCCGTACGGAAGATTTTTGTAAGCTTCGGGGAGGATGAAGACCGGTCCGCCCTTTCTGACGTGGTTCATGCACCTCATCATCTGCCTGAAGCGCTCGGTGAGGGTGGTGGGACCGCAGGTGGCGAAGATCGCCCCGTCGTAGATATCCCATTCGTCGGAGACCGTTTGTTTTCCGTACTGGAGCACGGTGACCCTGTCTCCGTCGATCAGAGCGAATTTACGGGAAAGAGGAAGCATTTCGATCAGCTTGCCGACATCCGTGACCTTTTCCGCACCGTCTACACGGTCCTCTACGGCGAACAGCATGCCGTAGTAACGCTCTTCCATGAGTCTGATGAGCTCGTAATCCCTCTTCAGTTTCCCGTAATCCTCGTTGGCCATCCTGACATAGAACGGCGTCGTTTCCAGATCGATCGTACGGGGATATTCCTGCACTCCGGATCTTCCGAAATACACTATCTCCCTGTAGGAATCCAGGTGCATTATCAGCTCGAAGAACGGTCCGAGGTCCGCCTTCATGACGCGCGGAGCGATAGCGAATTTGATCAGGGCGGATTTGCGCGGAAGGTAGGGGGTTTTGAGGAAACCGTCGAAGAACGCTGGGTTCAGCAAAGCTTTTAGCGTGATGTCGGACATATGGGATCCGAAGATCTCGTCAAGGAATTCGCGGGAGAAGTTGCCGCCCATGATCCTTGCGTTGGTCTCGATGAGGACCGGCCCTTTTTCGTCCACCTTAATCTCGGTGTGGCAGAATCCGTTCTTCATTTCGACGGCATCCAGCACTTTGTAATCGTACTGGAGGATCTCCTGCATTCCCGGCACGAGACGGTCCACGAGAACCATCGAGTCGTAGATCAGAATGCCGTCGTCGCTGATGATCTTCTCGTATCTCCAGACATCGGTGATCTTGTGTCTTCCGTCGATGCTCAGGCTGTTCACGATGTACTCGGTACCTCCGATGTACTCCTGCATGAGGATCGGGGAGTCGGAGGAACCGATATCGTTGTACATGGAATGCATCTGAACGAAGTACGACACGCAGTCTTCGGCCGAATCGCATATCTTGAGGCCGACGGTACCTCCACCTTCGGAGAACTTGAGGACGGCCCTCTTCAGTTTGTTGTCGTTCCAGAATTTTTTAACCTGCTCCTCGGAGGTGACGACCATCGACTCGATACGCCTGATACCCGCCCTTCCCAAAGCCTCGAACATTCCGGCCTTCGTGCGACGCAGGTCCGTGGTTTTCGGATCGTTCCCTTTCACTCCGAGAGTGGCACCGAGTTTCTCGGCGAAACGGACTCCGCTTTCGGATCCGGGCACCACCGCGGCGATCTCGTATTTCTTCAGCTGTTTCAGAAAATCTTCGAAATCCAGGTCCTTTGTGAGCTGGATGAAATCGGCTTTGTCTCCGATGTTCTTCTTCACGTTGTTCATGTTGGCGTTCCAGCCGGCAGCGTGTTCGACATCGAAATAAGTATAGATGACAAGGGGGCGATAGCCCATTTCTATGATATCGTCGACGAACATCTGTCCAGAGGAGATGCAGTCCACAACCGCAATGTACTTCATGGGGCACACTGTGGCTTATAGTAGTTAAACTTTATCGAACTTTTATTATCGGCGGAATCACAATCTGTACGTTTTACGAAAATTCTGCAAGAGCGCATACTCGGCAACGAAAGGCCGGAAAGCGGTCAGAAGCGGTCCTTGGGAGCGGTCGGAGACACATCGTTTTTGAAATGTGCCAGCGTGGCATCAAGGACCCTCTGCGCATGCCCGGTTGCTTTGACGTTGGTCCATTTTTCTTCGACCGTTCCGTCCTTTCCGACAAGGAACGTCGAACGGATGGTTCCGCGGACGGTTCTGCCGTAGTTCATTTTCTCGCCGTAGGCGCCGCAGAGCTCGGCAAAGGAATGGTCAGGGTCCGAAAGGAGCTTCTCCTTCAATCCGTGCTTGTCTTTGAACCTGTGATGCGATTCCACCGAATCGCCGCTGATCCCGAAGATCAGAATGTTCCTCATGGCGAAATTGGCGTACAGCCTGGTGAAATCGACGGCTTCGGTAGTGCACCCGGGCGTATTGTCCCGGGAGTAAAAGAAGACTATATAGCGGAGACCCAGAAGAAGCTGCGAGTCCACGGTCTCGCCGTTCTCGTCCTTTAGTACGAATCTCGGGAAAGGATCGCCCCTGTTCATCGGAACAGCCTCCATGACTTGTTCGCGATGATATCGGAAAGATCCATCTCCATCACCATGACGGGGTGCGTAAGCCCGTAGTCGGTGATGCATCTGGGACTCATCTCTCCGAACGCACCGATCGTTTTTCCTTCGGATATTATCACGGCGCCGCGCCCCGGAAGGAAGGTCGGGTAGTCGCACGGTCCGATGGTATATTCCACGCGCATCTCCCGGAGGACGCTTTCAGTCAGTGACTTGATCTCCGTGAACGATGTTCTCGAGGCGGCCTGCAGCGCGCAGAGGTGCGTGACCGTCTTTCCGTTCCTGATCACATATCCGACCTCGAATATCTTCTGGGGAAGATCGCGGTTCTTGTTATGTCTGAGGATCCTGACGAGGGACGGCATCAGGTAGGCACGAAGACAGGTGTGGTCCTCGGTGATGGGATTCTTGACCTTCACGGTTTCCGCCGCGGGTAGCCCCGAGATCTCGAACTCGTCCCTTTCGTTCGAAAGGGTCAGCGTGTTCAGTTCGGAATACCCCATGCCGACCATAATGTCCTTGACGTTCTCGGAGAATGAGGTCTCCGGGAGCAGCTTTCCGTAGGTCTGGGTAACGTTCATCTCCGATCTTCCGAACTTTTCGAATCCGTATCCGATGGCGACCTCTTCGTAGATGTCGGCATCATGCATGATATCGAAACGGTATGCCGGAACATGTGCGGTAAGCGTATCTCCGGAGCATTCGGCGGAGATGCCGCACCTGGCGAGCGCGGCGACAGCCTCCTCTCCGGTGAGGGGGATCCCGTTCACTCTGTTGCATGCGGCGAGAGAGATTGTCTTTGCCGAAGGAGTGAGGTCCGGGTACTGTTTCTTGGGAGCGCCGGTCATCTCGACGGTGCAGACGGTGCCGCCTCTTTCGACCAGTGCGGTGGCCACGATGTTGAGGCAGATCTCGACGGCTTTTTCGTCGAACCCGGTCACATCGATGAAGATGTTCTTCGTGTTCACCGTGACGGTGGTGAGCGATCCGTTGATGATCGGCGGGAAAGACAGAACGTTTCTATCGGCATCGAAGATCATGGGATATCTGTCATATCCCTCCAGGAGGTGGGCGAAGGCCTTTCCCTTCTCGTGCTTCGTCAGTATCTCGCGTGGGGTCATTGATTCGGTCTTCGCAAGCGGCACGAAGGAGAACGAATCCGGATCCACGGCCTCGAAGACGAACGGGGGCCTGACCTTGTCGAGGTCGTGGACCCCGATGGCCAGCTTCGTCCTTTTTCTGCCGAGGGTGGTATGCAGCTTTTCCTGCAGCTCCATGATCGATTTGAGGGCCTGGTCGTCTATCGAGACGCCTTTTACGACGGCGGCAACGAAATACGGCCTGATCTTCTTCACGTCGTCGGTAACGGTTGCTTTCACATCCGAACGGCCCAGTTCGTATTTCTTGAGCCCGGGTTCGAATCCCAGGAACGATTTGAGTCCGCGGGCGATGCCTTCCGCCGAGTACATGTCGGGACGGTTCGGGAAGAATTCGATGGCGATCGCATCAGAACCTTCTTCGTGCTCGTCGATGACCCCGCCGAGAAGAGGGACCTCCCTCAGTACGGTATCCATCGACACGTCTTTTCCGATGATGCGTTTCAGGTCGGCATAACTGGTGTTGATCACCGGCATTTCTTTCCTCTCCCGAGTTCCGCATGGGCTTTGCCCAGTTGGCCCGCGGCCTGGGCGGCCAGCGTGGACAGTTCGCCCGCGAGAACGGTCACGGACAGGATCTCCGCAAGCTTTCTCGCCTTTCCGGTTCCCTTGCAGCCCATGATCTCCAGAGCTTCGCTCTGACAGGGCAGGGAGGTCCCGCCGCCGACGGTTCCGAGTTCCACGGCGGGCATCCTCACGCTGATGTAGAGGTTTCCGTCGATATTCTCGCAGTTCGTCAGGGTCAGGCTGCCGCCGACCACTTGGGCGGGGTCCTGTCCCGTGGCGATGTAGAATGCCGCGACCATATTGGCGGCGTGTGCATTGGCACCCAATGTGCCAGACAGCGACGAACCGATCAGATTCTTCCTGATGTTGGTTTCGACGATGGCCTCGGCGGTGGTATGAAGCCTGCTCTCCACGATGTCCGACGGAATGAGGGCTTCGGCGATGACCGTCTTTCCGCGGCCTTCGATCATGTTGATGGCGGCAGCTTTCTTGTCGCTGCACATGTTGCCCGAAACGGATACCATGACAGAACCCGTCGCCTCTTCGATGACCCTGCAGGCGGCCTCCGAGGCGATCGTGGCCATGTTCATACCCATCGCATCGCCTGTTTCGAAGGAGAAACGGAGGTATATTCCGCGGCCCATGGGGAATTTCTCTATCCTGACAAGTTTTCCGTGGGACGTGGTCGAGGCCGCCGCGGCTTTTATTTCGTCCTCGTGGGCATCGATCCACTGAATGCACTGGCAGGCATGTTCCAGATCCCTGACCCTGAGCACCGGGGCACGGGTCATATAGTCGCCGAAGACCCTGGTGCGGGAACCGCCGGATGCGTTGATCACCGACATCCCTCTCGAGATGGATGCGATGAGGGCCCCCTCGGTGGTGGCGAGCGGAACGAGAAACTCCCCGAATGCGTATTCCCCTTCGACGGTGACGGGGCCCGCATAACCCAGAGGTATCTGGGTCGAACCGATCATGTTCTCGCAGTTGTGGGATGCCGCCTCTGGGGGGATGGAGTTTTTGCCTATATTTTCCAATTTCACTCCGGAATATTCCTCGACAGCGGACAGTCTCTCATCCGCATCCGCCTGCGTGTGGCCCCTGTTTTTGAGGCCTGTTCCATCTGACATGAGTGACCCGAATCATTCGCAGATATTAACGATTGCGCGTGAACGGATTTCCGTTATCGGGTGTCGTTCGGATCCCCGCATCGGCCGTGCCCGCGGACGGACGTTCCGGTATCCTAACGTTTTTAATTCACTTCCCGATGTCCGACTGTGTTTATCCGTTGGCACGGCTACAGCTGTTTCGAATTCGGTGACGACAATGTCACCGTCGTGGTGGATCCCCATGACGGTAAATCCATCGGGGTGTTTCCTCCCAAGACCGTTGCCAACGTCGTCCTCTGCACCCACAACTCCTTCGACCGCAACGCATTCCGTTCGATCGGCGGAAGGCACAGCGATTTCACCTGCGAGAGGGGATCGTTCAGCGAACGCGGATTCTCATTTACCGGACTGCCTTCGTTCAGCGACGATCATTTAGGCGAGATCCGCGGGACCAACACGATCTATCTATTCTCCATGGACGGCATCTCTGTCGCGTTCTGCGGATGTCTGGGCGACATCCCCATGGACTGGGTGATCGAGAAGATGAAGGGCGTCGACATCCTTTTCGTGCCCGTCGGTGAGCACTGGACCATGCCTGTCTACAAGGTGAACGAACTTATCGGAAAGGTCGGACCCAAGGTCATCGTTCCCACGGACTACCGTATCGGAGGGATCACCCTTCCGCTGTCCCCCCTGTCCGTTTTCACCGACGACTACGACGAGGGGTCCATCGTCCATGTGGGAAACGCCGTCGATCTCGAAGCCGACGATCTCAGCGAATTCACGGGGATCTGGGTCTTCGACCGCTGATCCCGTTGATTTATGATAAAAAGGAATTTTCCGGGCCGGGAGCTCAGTACAGAACGAGTCCGTCTTCCAGCCTGCCCATCTCTATGGGGGTGGTTGCGTCGCCCACGAGTGCGCCCTTTGAGTTGGCGATCACGCCCGATCCGACGTATTTGGATCCGTGGTTCACGGTGGTCCTCTGTACTTCTTTGACACCGAGGACCTCTCTGAGGATCTCGATATCGTCGTCGGATGCGTCTATGCTGCACACGCAGCCGTTGTTGTTGCATCTGCAGACCGAACCGACGGTGTTGCAGCCGGCGATGGCCGATCTGACGACCCCCACTCCGAACAGGCGCGATAACTTTTCTACAAGATCGTCCGGCATCTCGGGATTGACCACGGCGCCGTTGTCGTTCACCAGAATGTTGTTCCCGGCCGCGTTTATGTGGTCGGGTAGAAGGGTTACCGGAATATGCTTTCCGATGACCGAGAGTTCGGATTCCTCCGCAAGACCGGAAACGGCCGCTCCGCGGGAGTTCATCGCCACGAGGGAGCCCACGACATGGGAGCCTGCGACGGTGGTGATAACGGGTTTCACTCCCAACGCCTCCTCCAGGTCCTTCAGGAACTGGGGTTCGGCGTCGGGAGAGACGAATGCGAGACCCTCGTTGGCCGTTGCGGATACGCCGATATTGAAAGAACCGGCCGCACGCGAGAGTCTCATCGACATAAGCTCACTCCGAAAGAAGGACTTCGACGAGTCCGTCGTCGAATTTCACCGCTTTGACGGTGATCTTGTTCGGGGGGTTGCGGATACCGTTCTCCCAGAGCTTCTCGTTGACGGACTTGTCGATCCAGACGTGCTCGGCATCCACTTTCATGTGTCTCATGATAGCGGACCTGACGTCCTTGACAGCGCGCTCGGTCCTCCTGGAACGGGGAACCTGTTTCGCTCCCCTGAGGGGGATGACGATGATCCTGGTTACTTCGTCTGCCATTAATCTCACTCCTTAAGCTTGCCCATTCTCCAGGAACGCCTCTTGGGGTGCCTGAGGAACTGCCTGTTGGTCCTCATCATAACCCATGCGGGGACACGGCGGTTCTGCTTGATCTTCTTGTTGAGCCTCTCTTTCATTGCCGGGGGCTTGGTACTGGACATTTTATCTCCTCTCTATGTGGATCTCTCTCTTCTGAGGGACCATGCTCTGAAGGATCTCTTTCAGCATGGCATCGGTTATGGAACCCTGGAGTCTGCCGCTCTGGTAGAGCCTGATGACCTGGTTTTCTACGTTGGCCGCCAGCTGGGGATTTGCCAGCTTGACGTTCGCCAGTCTGTCCCTGGCCTCCGGGTCCATGATCTGCCTGAGAATGGACTGCCTCTGAGCCTCGATCTGTTTGGCCTGCTCCTGCTGCTGAGCCTGTCTCTGCTGGCTCTGCTGCAGTTTTGCCATCCTTTTCTGCCTCAACATCTCCAATTCAGGATCGTCTTCCATGCCGAATCCCTTCAGTTCTTCATCGCGTCAGCGACCTCTTTGGCACAGTTGTCAAGAAGACTCTGTCCTTTGGGAGCGATCTTACGTCCCTGTTTGTTCTGAGTCGCTTCGAGAAGTCCCGCGTCCTGGAGCTGTATGAGACATTTCCTGACGATGTTGCGGCTTCCCTTGACCGCCTTGTTGGGCTTGCTGCCCCTGTCGTTGAATCCACCGTACTCGGCGGAAAGCTTGGAGGTTCCCATGGGACCCTTCACGTAGAGCTTCCTGAGGATGGATGCCGCCCTGTTGAACCACCAGTCCGGCTGGACGGGTGCCCTCTCGGTGTGAACGCCGGTCTTTGCGAACTCGGCCCACTCCGGGGGAACGATCTTGTCGTTCTCTTTGAGCTTCTCTGCCACTTTGAGGATGAGAGCTTCTGCGGGAACGTCGTAGACTGTTACCATTGTCGATACCTTCTGCCGTGTGAAGAAAATCTTCGATACGGCTGTATGGCGCCATAGCTGAAGCTGATATAAAAACGTTGGTCTGTAACGATACGGACGAAATCTGTGAATCCTTCCGCAAGTCCGCCTTTCGGTCCCTTGCGGCCTGAGCGAGAAATACGCTCCACGGTGGACCTCATAAATCCAAGGCCACGAGCCGTAATGGAATATTACCGACTCGGTATATAATCATAACTCAGATCCGGTCGGGGCCGTCGACGATGGAACGGTCCGTTCGGAAGCCGTAACGAGAAACACTGATCGGGCGGCTTCGGTTTTCAGGACCGGCCGACCGAATCAGCAGATTATCTCTCCTTCCCTGCAGGCTTCCCTTCATTCCTATAGACATAGGTCTAAATACCATCCTAGTTTGAATCATACACATAACTGTATTTCCGATATCCGAAAACTCCAGATTTCCGATATCGGACCTCAGACCCGGTGTCGACAATGACCTGTCCTGGCTCAGAAAACAACGCACAACCCCTGGTTTCGGTGATCATACCCATCTACAACGTGGCGGAATATCTGCCCAAATGTCTGGATTCCCTATTGAGCCAGACCCTGAAGGATATCGAGATCATCTGCGTCAACGACGGTTCCACCGACGATTCCGGAAAGGTGCTGGCCGAATATGCGGAAAAAGATTGCCGTATCCGGGTCATAACCCAGCCCAACAGCGGCATATCCCTCGCCAGGAATGCCGGCATCAGAGTAGCACGCGCAGAATGTCTGGGATTCGTGGATCCCGACGACTGGGTCGAAGCCGATACCTACGAGACAGCCTATAATGCGATGAAAGAGGCCGACCTGGTATGTTTCGGAACCAGGCTTGTGGGGGACACCACCATCGGCGACCGCAGGTCGGACATCGAGTACTTCCGCGTGAAGTACAGCGGATTGCAGGAACTGACCGACGAGATGAGGCTGAACACCGATTCTTCCGTCTGGAACAAGCTTTTCTCCATGAAACTGGTCCGCGAATACGGATTGGAATTCCCGGTGGGGAAGCTCTACGAGGACTTTTCGTTCTATTGGAGATATGTTCTGGTTTGCCGTACGGCGTATTTCATCCCCGAATTCAAATACAACTATCTCCGCAGGTCCGGATCCGTTATGGCGGAGACGTTCAAGGGCTACAGACGCGCCATAGAGCATCTTCTGATATGTCCCGAGATCTACCGCTTCGCCGAGGAGAAAGGTCTGTGGGACAACAGGAGGGGTCTTCTGAACTCCCTGTTCCTGAACTGCTTCTGGTTCGCCTACCGGCATGTCCCGGAGGATATGAGGGAGCGGGTCCTCGAACTCGGTACCAAAGAAGTCCGGGAGATCGGTCTTTCCGGGAACCCCGTCATCGATGCGCTCGGCAAGGGGGATTATTCGGACATCTGTCCGGACGGACAGGCGATCGTTTACTGATCCCCGATCCGGCCCGTTTTATCCTAAATCTTCGGCATCGTGTAGGTTACACGATCGTGCCTGATTTCTGACTTGTATACCCAACGATTTCCCAAAACTCTGTACTGCAAGAGTCACGAATCCGATTTGCACGGTCTCCCCGGCCCTTTCTTCGCCGGCAGTTGGGGGATCAGATCGAGCTTGCTCCGTTCGTCCGCACCCATCTGGAATGGAGCGTGGACGAGAATGGGATCATGCACATCCAGAGGCTGCAGAACTCGTTCTCCTACGATTCTAACAGGGCGGGCATGTTCATCATGTTCGCCTCCGAGGGCACGGACTGGGAGACGATGATGTCCTCGTACGATACGAGGGGCCGGGTGGAGAAGGCGTTCGATGTCTACAAGACCGATGCGGACGGGGACCGTACCGGGACAGGTGATCCGGACCGGGTGCGTGCAAGATTCTTCATCAAGATGATCGCCCTGATCATGAGGATACGCATCCAGAACGCTCTGAGGGACCACGAGAAGGAGATCCTGTCGAGCAAGAGGAGGAAGGACAACGTATGCGGCCTGACCGTTAGCGGGTTGATGAGGATGCTGGGAACGCTGATTGTCATCGTCAGTCCCGGCTACGAGCGTCTGACGCCTCCGTCGAAGACTGTGAGGGAGATATTCGCGCTGTTCGGGCTGAAGGAGCCCGAAGCGGAGAGGATTCTGCTATCCTGATCTGTAGCCACACAAACCCGAAGATTTGGGGTGCAAGGTATGCTTAGGGACGCGCTCAATATAGAATACTGGCAGGGAAGGGGAACTAAAGCCTGACTGACCAGCTTATTCGCCAGATTTTCCCAATATCTATTAGTGCCTCGGCTAATCGTAATCCGCGATAGGGTATTCGAAAAAGAATACCGTTCTTCAACCGAGATGTGCTAACAGGTATTTCTTGACCCATTCTGTGCCCTGTCCGGCATCGGTGATTTCAGATGTATCTCTGTCTTTTTCGAACATCAGAACGAGTCCGCTGCCACCGTTGTCCCACACCTGTGCGTGATCGGCAATCTTGATGTATTCGGGAAGGAACGTAATGGTTCTCTCATAACGGGAGAACACCTTGTCACGGGGCACATCATGACCTCCCATCCTCACACGTTCCTGGATCCTCTCGTAACAAAGTTCAGGAGAACCTGTTGAAACGAAGATAAAATCGATGTAGTACCCTGCAGCCTTTGCCTTGCGGACAAAATCCAGCTTGTCTTCACGGGAAGCAACGGTCTCGAAACCGAATGTCGCCCCTTGAGACAAAAGAGTATTACGTAATGTTTCACAAGACTCCATCGCATACCTGTACCTTTCCACAACATCGGGAATCTGCTCGGATAACCCCCTTGCATAGTTATCAGGATTGATGATCATATCAAGTGAAACACTTAACTGGGTGTTGTAGACCAAGGAGGACTTTCCCGACCCGTTGGGTCCGGCGATGACCAGCAATTTCTTTTCAGGACCTGTCATCGGATAGAACCTCTGCGCCGTATTTCTCCGGACACTTCAGATCGCTCGAAGGGACGGGGTCGAAAATACACCTGTAATAGAATTTAGAACCGGGTCCGACCTTCTTGATGCCGGCCTTGTAGATTTCCGAAGAAGTGTAGGATTCCATTTTGTCACCGATTCAGAATATGTATCGCCGGTATAAAACATAACTTTCCCGACTTCGGTACCATACACGATATCATGATGCGGGGCCGGGGTCTCCTTTCTTCGACCTCTTCTTCCTCGGTTGGAGTCCTCCGAGCCCTTGGGGCGTCCGCGCTTCTTGACCTCTTTCGGCACTACGGGTGAGGAGCAGCCCGGGCTTCTCCAGCAGGGCCGCATCCTTCTCGGCTATCCTGCGTACCCTCCATTCCCCTTCTCCCAAGCGGGTCATCTTCACCCTGAGCATCAGGTTGGGGAGATCTACGTACGTGTTGTTGTCCAGGAGCCCGTTCCCGTCGAGGAAGCTCAGCATGCGGGAGACCATGATCGACGACAGGTAGTCGATGAAGTTGCTGGCGATCACATTGTAATCGGAATGCTCCCTCGTGTCGTCCTGCCCCATCGTTTCTCCTGCCTCCTGAAGAACAGCTCGATGAGCCATCTGGATTCGTACGTCCCGTATGCCGTGCCACATTCCATGTCGAGGTCGGACACCGAGTACTTCCGCGTGAAGTACGGCGGGCTGCAGGAACTGACCGACGAGATGAGGCTGAACACCGATTCTTCCGTCTGGAACAAGCTTTTCTCCTTGAAACCGGTCCGCGAACACGGATTGGAATTCCCGGGGGGGGGGAAGCTCTACGAGGACTTTTCGTTCTACTGGAGATATGTTCTGGTCTGCCGTACTGCGTATTTCATCCCCGAATTCAAATACAACTATCTCCGCAGGTCTGGATCATCATGGCGGAGACGTTCAAGGGGTGCAGGCGCGCCATGAGCATCTTCTGATATGTCCCGAGATCTACCGCTTCGCCGAGGAGAAAGGTCTATGGGACAACAGGAGGGGTCTTCTGAACTCCCTGTTCCTGAACTGCTTCTGGTTCGCCTACCGGTATGTTCCGGAGGATATGAGGGGACAGGTCCTCGAACTCGGTACCAAAGAAGTCCGGGAGATCGGTCTTTCCGGGAACCCGGTCTTCGATGCGCTCGGCAAGGGGGATTATTCGGACATCTGTCCGGACGGACAGGCAATCGTTTACTGATCCCCGATCCGTTAAAAAATTTGAGAATTCGGTCGGCGGACGATCCGCCGACCGCCTATCGGATCTCAGGATCTGTACGTTCTTACGCACATGACCGCTGCGGAGACGACGATCGCGGTGATGACGACAGCGAGAATGTAGATCAGCGACGCATCAGGAACGGAAGCGACACCGCTCTCTGTCGGAGATCTTCCCTTATCGACCCAGGACAGATCGTGTTTTATCCATCCGTCCCCGATCTTTTCCAATGCGGAACCCGACAGGTTTTCGGCGGTAGGTTCCAGGACGGTCCTGCCGTCCTCGTCATACACCTTTCCCTCGATGGCATTGTCTCCGATGTAAATGACCGATTCCGGAATGACGAGGGTTCCGAGGGAAGTGCAGCCGTAGAACGCATAGTCACCGACGGTCGTTATGCCGTCTTCAATCACGACGGACCTGATCGACTGCCTTAACCCCGACCACGGGGAGTCCGTCGGAGAATAATCCGCCATAGGTCCGCTGCCGTTTATCGTCAGCGTACCCGAGCCGGATTCGAAATTCCAGGAATCGGAAACGGACACACAGGATTCGGCTATCAGGCGGTGCGACGGATTATTCCTTGAGTACAGATTTCCGCCGTAAACTCCCGACTCTTCCAGAACATTTATGACATATGTTTCGCCGGGTACCGCCCTGGATACCCAATGGTACAGGGTTTCGGAGAAGATCTTATCGTTGCGGACCTGTTCGTAACCTATGAACATCGACCAGTTGAGGACTTTGAAGTAGTCCAGAGGACATCCCCAGAAAGCGTGATCTCCGAGAGAGCGTACCGATTTGCCAAGGATCACGGTCTTCAGCGAAGTGCATTCATAGAACATGGACTCTCCCAGCCTCTCGACTAAGTCCGGAATAACCACCTCCGTCAGAGACGAACAGTAGGCGAACGCCGAAAAACCGATCGCGCTGAGATATCTGCTGAAAGTGAACGACTGAAGGGAAGAACAGCAGATGAACGCATCGTTATCGATATATTCGACGGAATCGGGGGTCACGATGCTGGTAAGGGCCGAGCATCCCGCGAACGCACCCATTCCGATCCTGACGAGTTTCGGCGGTATGTTTACCGCGGTGAGGGAATAGCAGGTGTGGAATGCGTATTCCCCGATGTATGTCAGGCTGCTGCTGTCGTTTATGATCACCGTTTCGAGTTTGTAGCATCTCTCGAACTCCCAGTTTCCGATCGAAGTGACGGCATCGGGGATCGCGATGAACGTAAGCGAACCGCACTGGTAGAACACGCCGTCTCCCAGGATCCCGACGTTGCCGAGATCCGCGAACTCGAGACGGGAGCAGTCGGAGAACGCATAGCCCGCGACCGTCGTGACGTTTTTCGGGATCACGACGGACATGAGGTTGGAGCATTGGGAGAACGCGCCTTCGCCGATGTATTCGAGAGTTTCCGGAAAGTCGACGGAACCGATCGGGCATCTGTAGAACGCATAATCTCCGACGTAATTCAGATTGTCGCCGAATTCCACCGAAGCAAGGTCCCCGCAGTCCGCGAACGCATGTTCTCCCAGGTACTTCAGATTCTTACTGAGCACTATCGAGGCAAGATTTACGCAGTCCGCGAACGCATAGTCCCCGATCTCGGTCACGGGGTCCGGAATGTTGATCGAGACGATGGGCATGCCGTAGAAGGCACATCTGCCGATAGAGTCGACGAGGTACGGGAGCTTAACGGTCCAGAGGGAGGTGCATTGGTAGAACAGATAGTCTCCGATCACGGTGACCCCGCCGGGGATGTTCACCGACGTCAGGGCTTCGCAGTTGCAGAAAACGCCGTTTCCGAGATAGATGACGGAATCCGGAATGAAAACG
Source organism: Acutalibacteraceae bacterium (assembly GCA_963646785.1). Classification (GTDB taxonomy): domain Archaea; phylum Thermoplasmatota; class Thermoplasmata; order Methanomassiliicoccales; family Methanomethylophilaceae; genus Methanomethylophilus. The sequence goes on along the minus strand of CAVIXW010000021.1, from coordinate 1,808 downwards.
GAAACGAGAGATGTGCAGTAAGCGAACGTATAGCTCCAGATGTACTGGACAGAGTTTCCTATGTGCACGTCCGAAAGTGCATCGCAGTTCCGGAACGCATGGTCCCCGATCGAGGTGACCGTGTCGGGAATATTAACGGAGGTGATGCTGCGGCAGCCCGTGAACGCATAGTCTTCGATGAATCCCAGCGAATCGGAAAGGTTGACCGCATACAGGGATTCGCAGCCGTAGAACGCGTATTTGCCGATGTACGAGGCGGATCCGAGTTCCACGTAATCGAGCAGAGCGCACTTGTAGAAAGCATGGTCCCCTATGTTCACGACGGTACCGGAAACATTCAGCGTGCGGAGGGACCAGCAGTTCATGAACGTACAGTTCTCGATCGAAGAGATCCCGTCGCCGAGGTCCAGAGAAACGAGGGCCGAGCAGTTGCAGAACGCCCCCTCGCCGACGAACCGAGCCGATTTCATACCCACGGATTCGAGCGCATGACAGTTCCCGAACGCATATCTGCCGATGAGGACGTTTTCCGGGCCGAGGGTGACGGAGACGATCGAGGAGCAGCCGTTGAAGGCATAATCCCCCACGGTATCGACCGAGGTCAGAGGGGATATGTCGCTGAGGGCCGTGCATCCGTCGAATGCGTGCGCATAGACGGAGGTGATACCCTCGGGCAGGACGACAGTGGTCAGAACGGATCTGCTGAGCTGCCAGGGAGTAAGTCCGAAATAGGAACGGCCCCGCGAGTGATCCGAGCCGTAATCGTACCAGGATCCTGATCCGGCGATGAACGTTATCTTTTCGATGTTCGCGCAGCCTCCGAAGATGGGGAAGGAATTGGATCCGACGCAGTCGAGGCTCACGGGGACGGTTAGTTCCCTCAGAGCAGTACAGTCTCTGAAGACGTTGTCGCCTAAAGTTACGACAGAATCCGATATGACCAGAGAGGCAAGGGAGGTGCATTCGGCGAACGCCTCGTATCCGACGTAGGTCACGGAGTCGGGCATAACGAATGAGGTCAGGGAGGAACATCCGGAAAACGCAAAACCATCTATCTGGGTCACCTGTCCCCTCAGCTCCGCCGAAACAAGGGAGGAGCAGCCGCGGAACATACCCGTGCCGACAACGGTGACCGAACTGCCGATGACGACCGAGGTCAGTGAGGTACAGCACTCGAACATACTGCAGCCGAAAGAGGTGACGGAATCGGGGATGGTGATCGAAACGAGAGAAGTACAATGCTCGAATGCGGCATTGCCGATATACTCCACTGAATCGGGGACGGTTATGGAAGAGAATGCGCATCCCGCAAACGCACTGCCGCCGATCGATGTGACGGTGTCTGGGATATCGATCGTCTTGAGCGAGGAACATTTGCTGAACGCACCGGTTCCGATTGAAGTGACATCGGGGAGGCTGATGGATTCGAGAGAATCACAGTCGGCGAATGCCCATTCGCCGATCGATGCGACCGTGCTCCAGAGGTCCACGCTGATCAGGGCCGAACAATGAGCGAACGCGTAATCCCCTATGTGGGTGACGGATCCCTGGACCCTGACATATTTTATGGATGACCAGTACTGTGACCAGGGGACACTATACGAAGAATAATCGTCCATGGGCCCGCTTCCGTTGATGAACAGGGTGTAGGTGGACGGGGTGTATTCCCAGGTGATATTTCCTGAAGTTCCGAAATAGGCCACTGGTGACTCGTCACTCAGTCCGTTCGAATTATCCGAATGAACGGTTCCAACGGCCAGCAGACTCACGGAGAGTGCGACCAATGCGATAATTAATACCAGTATTTT
>CAVIXW010000020.1:0-21322 GCA_963646785.1 Acutalibacteraceae bacterium | reverse complement strand
ACCGTAGTTTAAAGCATGCCTAAAATTTTCATCAACACGGTGGTTGCTTAGGAGGTTTCATTTTGATCTCGTCTACGAGATCTTTGGCAAACTGGCAGATATAATCCCCGTCAGAGATCTTGTCGTGATCGCATTGCCCGAGATCTATGCTGACCTCGAGACCCCACTGCTTTTCGTTTTTGAACTTGGCGATCACTTCCTCATCGCTGAGCAGTTCTCCGGAGTATGGACTCATCGAATACATGTCTATCCCTCTTCGACCCTGTTGAAGGGCAAAATACAATCACCGATTCTCGTTTTTAAGGATATCCCCTGGCTCCCGGAAAGCCCTTGTATCCCCGGAGACAAACCGAAACCCGTTTGTTTCCCATGTTACAAATCAATCCTACAACAACAGTTTCGGGCCATATCGGACATTAACGGCCCTATTCCGTCGGAACCTTTTCCGTGCCCGTTCCGACCCGATTCCGCAAAAAATAATCGCGGACGTACCAAACGATTAATAACTGTACACGGATTGTAGGATTATATATCCAACATTCATAAATAGAATGTAGGCAGAGGTTTAGCATGAAATATACGTGCCTCAGATGTGACTATTCCTGGATCGCAAGGTCCGATTATCCGGTGAGATGCCCCCGTTGCAAATCGACCAGATGGGACAAGAAAGTTATAATCGACAAATGCCAGCGTTGTAAGGCCGAATGGGTCCAGCGGGGAGAGGAGATCCCGAAATACTGCCCCATGTGCCATTCTTCGATGTGGAGTGCGAAGAAGAAGACGTTCACCTGCCCCAAATGCGGGAACACCCGTACCCTGCGTTCTAACAGCCGCACCGGCAGATGCCCGATCTGCGACAATTACAACAACCGCAAACCCCAGGCCCAGGGCGGCGGATGCACCGGGATCAGCAGAATGATCCGTCTGTGGAGCGATAACCGCGGCCTGACGTTAAGCTACCTCGACAACGGTCAGGGAATGGCATATCTCTACGACAAAGGCAGACTCCTCGGAGACATCAATTTCGATCTCCTGTGCAAGTCCCAGGGGTTGCAGTTCGGTTCCGATTCATTCAAAGACGAATCGTTCAGACCGCTGTACGAAAAGGCCGTATCGAAGATACAGTATACGCAGAAGATCCCCGAAGAACGTGTCGAATCCGTCGCCACCCTTTACAACGTGGACGAGATCACGTCCAAGATCCTGCTCCTCAAAGACAACGGTATGCAGCCAGCCGCCATCGCCCTGAAGCTCGACATCCCGTTCAGTCAGGTGATGGACGTTCTGACCAACACCCCGCACATCGCACGCGGAAGGGATATGAGGATCGAAGGGCCCGAGTCGACGGTCAAAGACAAAGACAACTATACCCAAAAGGAAAAAGAATGGACATAAATGAGTGGACCTGGCCGGGATCGAACCGGCGACCTTCGCCTTGTAAGGGCGACGTCATAACCACTAGACCACAAGTCCCTATCTACCCCCAAGAGTGTAGAATATTTAAAAGTCAGCCTCTCCGGACCTTCCGGTCATTATGATTATATGGCAGAAAACAATGTAGGTGCACAAAGCGATTGTAGTCCAGTGGTTAGGACGGTGGCTTCCCAAGCCATTGACTCGGGTTCGAATCCCGGCAGTCGCACCATATCTTTTATTATTAGACGGTTGTAGGTCGCTCAGAGAAATTCCGAATTGCGAACCTATAATATAAATCAAGCGTATTGTGATGGATATGGTGCTGGAAATCGACAGTTCTAGAGGAGAGGGTGGCGGACAGATGGTCCGCACATCGGTAGCGTTGTCCACGCTCACCGGTACCACCACGCGCCTCACCCGCATACGGGAGAACCGTCCCACCAACGGACTGTCGAAGCAGCACACCACCGCGGTCAAGGTCGTCGCCCAGATGACCGGGTCCGAAGTAACCGGGAATTATATCGGATCGTCCGAACTTCTGATCGAGCCCGGCAGCAGACAGGTAACCGAGATCTGCATGGACATCGGCACTGCAGGCAGCATCAGCCTCGTGGTACAGGCCACGCTTCTGGCGGCTAGGAACTACACCGAACCGTTGCATCTCAACCTCAAAGGCGGGACCAACGTTATGTGGGCGCCCCCCATAGACACCTATCCCCTCGTCCTGTTCCCTCTGATGAAGAAAATGGGAGTGCAGGCCGAACTGGATGTGGTGAAAAGAGGATTCTATCCCATCGGTGGCGGAGAAGTGGACCTCAGGCTCCAGCCCATGGGCAGACTGAAACCTCTGGACCTCAGCAACCTGGGCGAACTGAAGAACATTCACGGACTCTGTTTCTCGCAGCACCTTTCCGATAAGGTGGCGGAGGATATGATCTCCTCGTGCAAAAAGGTCTTCGGATCGAAATACGACCTTCGGATTGATGTCGAGAAGACCGAAGGAACCTCACGCGGCGCAGGAATCGTTCTTGTCGCGGAATACGAGAACGGCATCCTTTCCAGCAACGTGCTCACCAGCAAAGGACATAGCCCGCAGCAGTCGGGATTCGATGTTGCCAGCGACCTCGTCCAGGAGATGTCCTCTGGCGCCACCATCGACATCCACACCGCGGACCAGATCCTCCCGTACATGGCGATGGCCGAGGGAAAAAGCACGTTCGTGGTCTCCAAGATCAGCAAGCACCTTCTCAGTCAGATGGACACTCTGGAATCGTTCCTCGAGGTGAAGTTCGGCGTCGAGAGAAGGTCCGACGGATACCATTTCACCGTAACGCCGAAGGGATACGAATGAAGCCTTTCGTCCTTGTCAACTGCGCCATGTCCGCAGACGGAAAACTGGCGGGAGATGAAAGAAAGCAGATCAGGATCTCCTCAGACGAGGACATCTCCCGGGTCAAAAACCTTCGCAGAAAGTATGACGCGATCCTGGTCGGTGTCGGCACGGTGATCGCCGACGACCCCCACCTTACGGTCAAGAACGCAACATACGAGGAAAACCCCGTCAGGATCGTTCTGGACCCCCACGGACGCATCCCCGCAACGGCACGCGTCCTCGACGATTCCGCACCCACGGTCATCGTGACCGACAGCGAATGCGATAAAAACTGGGGGCCGGAGACCATAGTCATCAGGGGAGGGAAAGGTCGTATCGACCTGCCCGACGTCCTTCACATCCTGGCACATGATCTCGGGATCGAGAATATGATCGTCGAAGGGGGCGGGGAGACCATAGCTTCGTTCTTCAGGTCCAAGCTTGTGGATAAATATTCGGTCTTCGTGGGCGGCCTGATTATCGGAGGCCACAACGCACCCACTCCCGCAGACGGCGACGGCTGGGTCGTACCGGACGGAGTGAAACTCAACCTTGATTCCGTCGAGATCTTGGGAAACGGGGCGCTTCTGACATTCAGCCCCCGTTACCGAGTCCCGTGAAACACAGGGATTTTATCGAACAGTTCAATCCATGACCTAACGAGGGGCATATGATGAAAGCAAAAATGAAAAACGGCAGCACGGAAGATATCAAAGCGGTATGGTTCGAAAACGGAAAAGTCAGAATGATCGACCAGAGAGAACTTCCGCTCGAACTGAAGATCGTCGATTTCGAGGATTACAGAGATGTCGCCGAAGCGATCAGGAATATGACAACCAGGGGAGCCCCCTGCATAGGCGCCAGTGCCGCATACGCGATGTGCCTGGCAGGTCTGAAACACGAGAACCTCGACGAAGCATCCGGATTCATAAAGGCGGCAAGGCCGACGGCCTACGATCTCTTCTACGCCACCGACTGGATGTACGAGAAACTCAAGAACGGCAGTGACCCCGTGGATGCGGCCGAAGAATACGCCGAGCTTACGGTCTCCAAATGCCGCGCCATCGGAGAATACGGCGGCGCACTCATCAGGGACGGGATGAAACTGATGACCCACTGCAATGCCGGAGCCCTCGCCACGGTCGACATAGGTACCGCACTGGCCCCCATGAGGAACGCCCATGACGCCGGAAAGAAATTCTTCGTTTACGCTTCCGAGACCCGCCCCCGTCTCCAGGGTATGCAGCTCACCGCATGGGAACTCAATCAGGAGGGAATCGACCACGCGATCATTCCCGACGGAGCCTCCGCATACTACATGTCCCAGGGAGTGGACATGATAATCGTCGGTGCGGACAGGATCGCCGCAAACGGAGACTTCGCCAACAAGATAGGTACGTTCGACAAGGCCATCGCCGCCAAGCATTTCGGCATTCCGTTCTACGTCGCCGCCCCCGTATCCACATTCGACTTCTCCACCGAAACCGGGAAAGACATCGTCATCGAACAGCGTTCGGAGGAGGAGGTCACCATGGTGAAGAACATCCGTATCGCCCCCATCGGATCCAGAGCCCTGAACCCCGCCTTCGATGTCACTCCTGCGGAAATGGTCACCGGATTCATCACCGAGAAAGGTGTTTTCAGACCGTCAGAGATTTCCGGGATGAAAGAATGATCAACGAGAATTATGCCAGAAAACGTCTTGTCGAATGCTGCCACCTTCTTTACGAAAGGAACCTGACGGTATCCGCCGGGGGGAACATGAGCGTCCGTATCGGCGATAATCTGATGCTGATCACCCCCAGCGGGGTCAACAAAGGCCTGATCTCCGAGGACGACCTGGTGAAAATGGACCTTGACGGCAATGTTCTGTCCGAAGGAAAACCGTCGATCGAACACAGGTTCCATATCGGGATCTACAAAGCCAACCCAGGTACGGAGGCGGTCATCCACTGTCATCCCTTGTACTGCCTGGCCATCATGACCAGAAACGAAGGGCTCAGAAGCACGCTGACCCCCGAAGGGGTCCTGCTTCTGGACGAGGTGCCGGTCTGCCGTTATGCGACGCCCGGGTCCGAAGAACTCGTGGATGCGGTGCTCGAATATGCCGAGGCCCCGGCCATGCTGATGGACCGTCACGGTGCGATCACCCAGGGAAGGACCCTCGAAGAGGCGTTCAACCGCATGGAGGAACTGGAATTCCAGGCGCACCTCCAGATTCTCGCCGGAAATGCCGAAGGTCTGCCTGCGGACGAAGTACAGAAACTGCGCGAGATGAGATGAAATGGCCATACTGGTGACGAAATGGTTTGGGGTGTTCCTCGTCGACGAGAAATCGAACCGCATCATGGACAAACGCCTGATGCCCAAAGACCCGACGGAGACCGCACAGAAACTTGCGGAGATTCAGAGAGGAGGTCTCCTTCCCGAAGAGAAAGAACTTGCCGGCAACAGAACCAGACTTGCCGTGGCGGACAGAAGGCAATCGGAACTCGGCAGGCCCGAGATGTACGATTCGTCCTACATCAAAGCATCCGATTTCGGGTACGATGACGTGTTCATGCACGATACGATGGTGCGCCTGGGACAACTGCGGACGACGGAACCGATCTCCCGCGACAAATGTCTCGTTCAGGCCATCCGCCACCTCGATAATCTCATCGAGATCTCCAATCTGCTCAGCGAAAGATTGCATGAATGGTACGGGCTCCATTTCCCCGAGCTTGCCGATCTGGCACATGACGAAAAATATGCCCTTCTGATAGCAAAGCACGGCGACCGCGAAGGAATAACCGACGAACTCGGCCTCGATATCCAATCGGTGGGATCCGATTTCGATCCGGAGGACATGAGGGCCGTACAGGACCTCGCCGACACCCTCTGCAGGATCTATGACGACAGGGCCGATACCGAAGAATACATCACCTCCCTGGTGGAATCGCTGTGCCCCAACATGTGCGCCATCCTGGGCGGACCCTTGTCGGCCAGGCTGATCTCCCTATCCGGAGGTCTCGAAAGGCTTGCCTCGTTACCCTCTTCCACCCTTCAGCTCCTCGGTGCTGAAAAAGCGATGTTCAGACACCTCCGTTCCGGAAAGAATCCTCCAAAACACGGAGTGATCTATCAATACCCAGACCTCAGAAACGCACCCTACTGGCAGAGAGGCAACATCGCCAGGGCCCTTGCCGGAAAGGTCCTCATAGCGGCCAAGGTCGACCAGTACGGGGGCGAGTTCTGCGGAGAACGCCTAAATGCCGAGCTCAAAGCCCGCATCAAAGACATAAAACGCAGATACCCAGACCCTCCGAAGAAAAAAGAAAGGGTTCCGGGCACGAAAAACAAGGGCTTCAAAGGAAAAGGGCCAAGAAAAAATCAGAAAAGGCATTGAACCTTCGGACCCGCGGTTAAAGGCAAGTTATATATCCATTGTCCTAATCCAGATTATGATTAGGATGCGTTACGCGGTCATTATCCAGACGGAACCCCAATACGACAGGGAGAAGAACAAACGGATTCTGTGAGCGCAGCCTCTCGAAATTAAGAAGGTATTGATATGGCAGAGTGGGAGATGAAAGAGCTCAGGGAGCTCAAAATCGGAAGGTACGTGAACATCGACGATTCACCTTGTAAGATTATTTCTATTACAACCTCCAAACCTGGAAAGCACGGATCCGCCAAGGCATCCATCGAAGCGACCGACATTTTCACCGGTGCGAAGAAATCTCTGAACGCACCCGTAAGCGCAAAGGTCCAGGTCCCCATCATCGACAAGAGGAAAGGACAGGTCATCTCCATCGACGAGGCCAACAACGAAGTCCAGATCATGGATCTTGAGACCTTTGAAACCTTTACCATGCCCATCAACGACGACCACGAAAGCGTTCTTACGGACGGCGCCGAGGTCATGTACATCGTCGCGATGGACAGAATGAAACTGATGTGAGGATCATTTAATGGCATACGGAGTGACCTATGCTGATGCAGACGCCGAATACGGCGATGCGGAGGCAGTTATTTTCGGCATTCCGTATGACCACACTGCCAGTTTCAAAGCCGGGGCCCGCGAGGCCCCGACGGCGGTCCGGCAGGCATCTTATAATTTTGAAGAGTTCCATTTCGAGCACGGACTGGACCAATACAGGCCCGCTGTCTGCGATTACGGCAACTGCGACGATTTCATACTTCCCGAGGATATGATCGAAGAGGTGAAGTTCGCGGTCGCCCCGTCGATTCGCGATAACAAATTCACGATCGCGATCGGCGGAGAACACACCGGAACGGTGCCCATAATCCAATCTTTCAAGAAGGGAAAGATCGCATTGATGACCATCGATGCCCACCTCGATTCGAGAGACGAATATATGGGAACTCCGAACAGTCACGCATGCGTGACGAGGAGGGCCGCCGAGGCACACGGATTGAACAACGTGTTTGCTGTGGGCGTTCGCGCCATCGGAAGAGAGGAACTCGAACGGGACGATGTCGTTCCCCACATAACCTCCTTCGATATTTTCGACAACGGTATCGAATGGGCTATCGAAAAGGCCCTTGATTCGCTCAAAGCGGATAAGGTGTACCTGTCCGTGGACATCGACGGGATCGACCCCGCATATGCGCCGGGAACGGGAACTCCCGAACCGTTCGGACTCACTCCGATACAAGTCAAGAAAGCGATCGACCTTGTCGGCGATCGCCTTGCGGGATTCGACGTCATGGAGATATGCCCCCCGGCCGATCACTCCGGGATCACGTCGGTCCTTGGTGCAAGATTGATCAACGAGGCTCTTGCCGTATACGGCAAGCACTGCAGACAATGATGCGGTTCGTCAGGAACTGAACTGATTCAGGTATTCCTGGGCCATCCGCTGGTATTTCAATGCGAGGTCCTCGGCAACGGATTGATCTTTCGACTCGGCATAAACCCGGAATATGGGTTCCGTACCGGAAGCCCTCGCCAGGACCCAGTCGTTGCCGATCAGGAGCTTCAGCCCGTCGGAACGGTCCTTCTTTATATCGACGGTCTCGTTATCGAGATACTGGAGCACCTTTTCCTTCATATTGTCGGGACACACCATTTTCTTCTTCACGGTGTAATACACGGGAAGCGAGGAGACCTGGTCTTTGAGAGGTCCGTTCGCGAGAATGTTCTCGAGCATTCTTCCGATCGCCATCGCACCGTCTCTGCAGAACTGATGATCGGCGAAGATCAGCCCTCCGTTCTCCTCTCCGCCGAATATGCCGCCGATCTCGCTCATCTTGCGTGCGACGACAGGCGATCCGACCGCAGTACGGACGACCGACCCTCCGGCGGCAGCGACGATCTCGTCCACCACCGACGAAGTGGCAACGGGAGTGACGACGGTTCCACCACCGTTGGCGGCCACCAGGGCCCTTCCGAGGATCGCCAGCGTTTTGTCGCCTGGAACATAGTTGCCGTCGCCGTCGACGAAAACGCACCTGTCCGCATCTCCGTCGTGTGCAATACCCAGCACCGCATCGGTGGCCTTGACCATTTTCATGAGATCCTGCAGATTGTCCTCCGTAGGTTCGCTGAGGTGCCCCGGGAACTCTCCCTGAGGATTGCTGTTCAGCGTGATGGCCCGGACACCGAGTTTTTTCAGAAGAAGAGGAGAGGTGTAGAATGCCGCACCGTTGGTACAGTCCAGGACCACGGTGAGATTGGCACGCCTGATGGCGGCGGCATCGAGCTTGGAGATCACCGCATCCACGTACTCGTCTGCGGCACCCGGCACGATAGCAAATTTGCCGACCTTGTTCCAAGCCGCCGTCGGGATCCTGGTGTCGTACGTATCCTCGATCTGGGACTCCTGCTGATGGGATGCTTCGGTACCGTCGTCCGCGATCACCTTGATCCCGTTGAATTCGGGAGGATTGTGGGAGGCCGTTATCATAACTCCCGCGGAAACATCGTGGGTCTTCACATAATACTGGATCGCGGGCGTCGGTACGATACCGAGATCGAGAACATCGCACCCTACCGCCATCAATCCGGAAGACACCGCAGACTTCAGCATGGCGCAGGAATCCCTGGTATCGCAGGCGATCGCAACAGTGCCAGGCATCACGGTTCCGATGGATTTTCCCATCTGCAGCGCAAGTGATGCGTTCATATCCTGGTTGACTACTCCGCGAACTCCGTTGGTACCGAACATCTTAGTCATAATGAATCCTTCCGTGCCGTCACCCATGGGCGACCGGCCCGCATATAGGGGACAATCGGGACGGAGATTAATTGTTTTACGGTCATTCTTCCTTATTGGAACTGACCTGGGCTTCCAGCCACTTGCGGATATCTTCCTTCCGCGTGCTCCCGATGCCGAACTGCTCCGAGAACTTGGGCGTGGTCGTAAGCTCCTTGCTCTGACCGGACTGTTTCGCATTGACGAAACCCATCTCAACCAGAGTGTGAACGTCCTCATAGGCCCTCGGCCCGCGTACCGAGACCAGTTTGGACTGGAGAACGGGCTGGTTGTACGCGATGGTGGTCAGCGTGCGCATGACCCCGGCGGGCAGCTCCGGCCTCGTGAACAGTCCCGTGAACTTCTTGCAGTCGGGACGGAGGACCATGCGGTACCCTCCGCCGGCCTCGGAGATCATTATGGCGGAGTCCCTCATGTCGTACTCCATCCTCAGGTCCTTGAGGGCATACCTGACAGAGGCTTCATCGAGACCGGTGCGGCTGACGATGTCGGCTACCCGCAGAGTATCGGTAGCGGCGAACAGCGCTGCCTCCACCATCGTCTTGTCTTCCAACTCAGTTCACCGCCGCAACATTCTCCATGGGCACATTGTTGTCCGGCTGCCTGATCTGTACGAGGATCTCGGAATAGGGAAGGGTCTCCTGGGACACTTCCAGCTTTCCGTCCCTGACCAGGTGCAGAACGGCAACGAACACGGAAATATTGTGTTCCTTGTCGTTGGTGTAGAATTCGGTGATGGGCATAGGGTCCATTCCCATGGAGTAAATCATCTGGTAGATGTTCTCGACAACCTGCTCGTCGTCTTCGCGGTGGGCCTTGTTATCGAACCTGGAAACGGGTTCCTTGTTCCTTATCTTGATGATGGTCCTCTGCGCCTCGTTGAAATTCTCGATCTCGGCACGGGCCTCTTCGAATGCGTCGAGAAGATCTATCATCGTGACGGAACGGGGGTCGGTGTGGGAATAGGTCGTACCGATCACCACGTCGGGGATCACCAGCTGGTCCTCGTCGGAGAAACTGAAGTCTTCCTCTTCGATGGGGATCTCCTCGACGAATTCGGCCGAAGCCCTGGTCTCCTGGGACTGCAGATTCAGGATCCTCCAGGCCATGAGCAGAAGCCTTCCGGCCACCAGCATGTCGAACCTGTCGTTCGATATCTTCTCGGAGTACATCCTGGCGAATTCCTCGAGATTTATCTCCCAGGGGTCGATACCCCTCTCCAGAACAAGACTGAAGACCGCCCTGATGGACTCGTCCACCTGGTCGGTGAGCCTCTCTCCGGGGGCCTCGTCCCTCAGGAGCGCCAGGTACCCGTTTATCTTGTTCAGCGATTCTTCGTCTTCGGCCAGTGCCTTGTGGAAGAGCAGGTGCTGCTCCATCATTTCCATTTGCATGCTCGCATCCATTTTCATCCCTCTATCTCAGATTTCTTCTGGTTTCTCAAAGCCTCTTCCTCGTATTTGGAGACCTCGTTCAGGTCCGGCTGCATTATGATCCTGCTGATCCCGCTCGGAGGCCGGGTGACTCCGATGAGATGGTCCGCCATGGTCAGGGTGACCTTCCTCAGCGAGACCTGTATGAACTGTGCTTTCCTGGAGCTTTCCTTCACCCTCTTGGCGACCATCTCGGAATTGACGGCGTCGAGGAACATGTCCACCTCGTCCAGCACATAGAACGGGGACGGCTGGTATTCCTGTATGGCGAATATGAAGGAAAGCGCGGTGAGAGACTTCTCTCCCCCGGACAGCGCATCGAGCCTGAGCAGCTTTCCGTTCCTCGGTTTGGCATTGATGAGGAGTCCGCCTTCGAACGGGTTCTCCTCGTTCTCCAGTTTCATGAATCCTTCTCCCCCGCCGGAGAGTTCGGAATAGATCTTCTGGAAGTTCTCGTTGACCTTGTCATAGGATTCCATGAAGAGGCCCTTCTTCCTGGATGTGAGATCTTCCGTGAGCTTGTCGAGTTCGGCGATCTGCTTGTTCAGACGACCGATCTGCTCGAGCATGAGATCGTATTCCTGCTTGCGGGTGTCGTAATCCTCGATGGAGCGCATGTTCACGGGTCCGAGCGATTCGATCTTCTCCTCGCGTTCGCGGATGGTCCGTTTGAGCGCCTCTTCCGAAGGAATGGGTTCGGGGACATCGATGGTTATCGCGGCGACCTCGGCCTCCAGCTGGACGATGTTCTGATCGACGATCTTGATCTGCGCCCTCTGGGATTCGATGACCCCCTCCTTCGATTCGATGCCGGCCTGCGCGCCCTGGACGGAAGAGTCGAGAGAATATCTCTTCTCTACAAGCGCATCTTTCTGGATCTTCAGATCCTGCAATCCGGACTCCAGTTCGGACTCGATCTTCTTCAATGCGGCCAGGTCCAGGGTCAATTTCGATATGGACTCCTGGCGGTTTGCGATGGATTCATTCTGGGCCGCGATCTTCCTGTCGGCCTCGGAAACCTGGATATCGAGAGCTTCTTTCTGCTTGTCGAGACCTGCCAGTTCGGCTTTGGCGGCAAGGATCTGGGTATTGAAATCCGACACGGCCTGATTGCATGCGTATACCTTGTCGCGGATGGCCTGGATCTTCTCCTGCAGTCCCGCAGGGGCGATGGCTGCCATACGGTCGTTGGCCTGCTTGCGTTCTTCGCGAAGACCTTCCAATACGCGTTCGGCCTCGCGGGAGGCGGAGGATTTCGCGGCATAGTCCTTTTCGGCGGCCTCGTCGTCCTTGACCGCCCTGGTCAATGCATCCTCTGCGGCACGAAGGTTCTTCTTCGCCTGATCGGCGGCGGCCTGGGCGGCGGCCAGTCTGCCCCTGCCTTCGACATCGCTGGAGGATACTTTTCTCATCTCGTCGTCGGTGGCGCGGATGGTGTCCCTCAGTTCTTTCAGCTGTCTGCGGATCGCATCCAATGCCTCGGTGGCTTTCCTGACGGCTTCCGCGGCCTCTTCCAGAGCTCCCTGGGCGGTAGGGCCGAACTTGGCGATGTTGCGCTTGTTGATCGTACCTCCGGCCATAGCACCGGACGCTTCGAGAAGTTCTCCCTCGCGGGTGACGATCCTGATGCCGCCCATGATCTCGCGGGCGGTGTCGAGATTCTTCACCACCAGGGTGTCCTGGAAGACATACCAGAAGACATTGGTGTACTCGGGCTTGAAGTCCAGGAAGTCCGTGGCATAACCTTCGGTCCTTTTGAGGACCATGATCGCTTTTGCCCTGGGTTTGCCGGGCATCATCTTGTTCAGGGGCAGGAACACGACCCTGCTGAGCCCGTTCGATTTCAGATACTGAATGCATTTTGCGGCCACGGCATCGGTATCCACGACCACCGCCTGCATCTTTCCGCCGGCGGCGACACCCAATGCGGTTTCGAAACCTGGTTCTACCTTGGCGAGCTCGGCGACGGTCCCTCTGATCCCCTGGATCTCGCCGGTGTTCTTCAGTTCCATGATGCGGTTGACGGCTTCCCCGGCACTGTTGTATGAATCGGAGACCCTCTTTTCCGCAGACAGCTTGTTGTACTCGGCGCTGCGTGCCTCCAGGGCCCTCTTAAGCTCGGCCTCCTTCAGTTCGAGACGGCCTTCCTCGCCTTTGAGCTGGAGGATCTTGTTGGAAAGATCGTTCCCTTTGGACGGCCCGACCTCCTTCTCGATCTCTTTGTAATTAGATTCGGCATCCTTGACATCGAATCTGGCGGTCTGGATCGCTTCCTCCGCATCGGCACGGGTCAATTTGGCGTGCTCCATGACCGCTTTGGCGGAAGCTTCGGCCACCTTCGCGACCTGTTCCCTGTCGCTGGCGTCGTCGATCTGTTTCACGAGGGATTGCAGTTTTTCCTGGATCTTGGTAATCTCCCCGCCGTGCCTGGAGGTTTCCTCGCTTACGCGGGCTTCCTCCTTCTTCGCCTCCTCGAAATCCGCGGATGCCGCATCGTATTGGATGGTCAGATCGTTCAGACCTTCGGACACCGTGCTGTATGTGTTGCGGTTCTGTTCCACGGATTCGAGGAAGCCGGACTTGATGTCGGTCTGGTTTCTGATCTCCTCTTCCGCCGCTTCCACCCTGTCCTTCTCGGTTGCCAGGTCTATCCTGGTCTGTTCGATGTCGGCCTTGACCTTGCGGTATTCGGGGCCGGCCTGGTCCTCTATCTCCTTGTCCTTGGCGGCGATCGCTTCCTCGTTTTGATCGTACTGGGCGCGGAGCTCGGCTTTCTTTTTGCGGAGAGCCTCCAACTCGCCCTCGAGTTTTGTCACATGCTCCGCGAGGTTCGCACGGGTGGAGACCTCCCGGTCCCTCTGCCTGACCGTAAGTTGCGCCTTGGCGGTATCGAGCTCGGCCTTGGTCTGAAGATAGATCCTTGCCTGCTCGCGGTCCTTTTCCAGGGCCCTGAGCTGTTTCTCCTTGTCCTCTTTGAGAACATCGATGATACCGAGATTATCGGTGGCGTCCTTCTTCTCGGCCTGGGCCTTTGCGATATCCGCATCGAAGCTCGATATGCCGGAGATGCCGTCGAGGATGCGCCTGCGCTCCATATTGCTCATCTGGACGATGTGCGTGACGTCGCCTTGCTGGACGATATTGTACCCGTCGGCACTGATCCTCGCTTTGGTGAGGAGCGAATCGAACTCGGTAAGGGTCGATTTTTTATCATTTATGAAAAAGTATGAAGTGTAATCTTCTCCGTTGTCCGATAGTTTGACGTAACGGGTCAGACGGACGGTGTCGTCGTCCCAGGGAAGTATGCGGTCCGAATTTTCGAAGACCAGCGAAACGGTCATCGACTTGGCGCGCGACTTTGATGCGCCGCCGCTGAAGATAAGATCGGTAATCCTTCCGGCCCTGACCGCTTTGGGACTCTTCGGTCCCAATACGAACATGATGGCGTCGCCGATATTCGATTTTCCCGATCCGTTCGGACCGGTGATTGCCATATACCCTTCCATCAGCGGAACTGTTACTTTGCCGCCGAACGATTTGAAATTTTCAAGCTCGATCTGTCTTAGATACATCCCGATTCCCCATTCGGGACAGATACGGGCATAACCCGCTGTGCATCCCATTACCCTCCGTACATCAATCCGCCCTGATGGGGAGCTGGCATAAATGCGCGAATAAGCAATTAGTTATATGTCTGGCACATATATAAAGTCCCCTAAAATATCGCGATTTCCGAATCGATTGCAGATGCGGATATCTTCTGAACACACCGGACGGCAGGAGGTCGGTCGAAACCGATAATTGCTTCAGGGAAGGAACCTTCGGAATCTCGGACGATAGTCCGACGGATCGTTCTCGCACGGATCTCGGTCCATAATACGGATGTTGTCCGAAGCGGAGATGAGAGAATTACGGCGGGATGGCCCCGCCGGAGTTATTTGAAAACGGTTTCTATATTGTGCCTGCGCTCGACGTGGTTCAAGATTTCGAGGTCAAGAGAGCGTCAGAAGAAGCCCAGAACACGAAGGACAGCTTACTGACAGACTTGGCCACGGCCTGAGTCACAGTCTGATCGCCGATGGTCATGGGATCATCGGTAATGCCATCAATGAAAGTAACCTTAATGTTTGTGATCTGCCAGTTCGTTGTCACTGGCTTCTCACCGGAAATCAAAGATGAATCCGCAACCTCACCAGCATGGATTGAGTCCTTGTAAGCATTTTTGTAAAGAGTAGTTGTTATTTCCGTCTCACCATTCTTTAAAGTTATGGATATGTTATCTATGGGTATTCCCGTCTTATCCGTCGTATTGGAACTTAACTCAAAGAACCCATACAGCCACGCTGTCTTGATCGCGTTGCTCTCGATATGAACATAATATTTCGTGTCACCGTCAGTATACGAGTATTCTTTGTAGACTCCGCTGCCCTCATCGATCAAACTGTTAAGTTTCGTGGTTGACGGGGTCGGATCCGCATCCGTGGCACCCTCGTAGATATCGACGGCATAGTACTGTCCGCTGATGTCTCCGTTGCCGATAACATGGGTGGCATATGCATAAGCAACACCAATCATGGATATCGCCACCAGTGCTACCACGACACAAAGCACTTTGACCTTGTTTTTCGAAATGTTTGCAAGCTCCATGTACTTACCTCATCTAATGTATCTGCAATCGGATTCGGTTGCTTAATCACTGTTTCCAACTGGTCAGATGATTTAAAGCATTTGCCGACAAAATACATACATACGGAGTTTGATACATACTTTCATCGGAAATGCCCGAATCCCGACCGGTATCCGTTCTGATATAACCGGACATGTATTAACCTTATCCGGGAAAATACGTTCATCGGTTCCCGTCTTCCGTCCACCTGGCACGAAGCAAATCGCGGACGACCGATACGATTACCGCGATCACCGCGATGATCATGACCACATAGATGGGACTGGTCTGTATGAAATGCACGGCCTTCCCGATGGCGGGAGATACTCCGATCACGACACCGACGACATTTTCCACATCGGGGGTCTCGTAATGACGCCAGTCGGGATACTCATCATTATAGATGTCTCCGACGGTCGTGAATCCGGTCACGTTGCCTTCGGAATCCGTGTGGATCTCGGTTACGCGGTGGACCGTGAGACGGGATTCCGACATACCGGAT
The DNA here is from genome assembly GCA_963646785.1 of Acutalibacteraceae bacterium. Lineage (GTDB taxonomy): Archaea > Thermoplasmatota > Thermoplasmata > Methanomassiliicoccales > Methanomethylophilaceae > Methanomethylophilus. The sequence continues at coordinate 5,712 of CAVIXW010000020.1, read as the reverse complement.
TCGGCCCAATTGAACGCCAGAACGTCACCGACCTTTACGGTCTTGAACTCGCCGCCGGAAAGATGCTTGATGGCGATCAGCGAATTCACGGGAATGGTCGGGATCTCGTAAGGTTGCGGATCTCCGTCCATGGAGCCGGTGACCACGACGCGGTAATCCCGGTCGGTCGGATCCAGAGAATGCCCGTTGAGATCATAGAACACGAACAGCGCGGCGACTATTACGACGATGGCCGCGACGATCGTCACTATGCGTTTTTTGGAGATCCTGACGCTGAATTCCATATGGGCCTCACTGCCCCCGGATATTCAGCCAGGCCATAATAAACTATCGAATCGGCGCTCAGATGTAATCCTGGATGCGTATGTCGACCACCGAATTCTTTACGAAGGTCGGCTTTATGTCGGACCGTTCCAGCATCGCGAGATCCGTCTCGCCGGACAGTACGAGGATCGAACGGATGTTCGCATTTACCGCCATACGGATGTCGGTGGTCAGCCGGTCCCCGACCATGATCGCCGATTCCGACGGGATGCCCATGTCCGCGGCGGCCATGTCCAGCATCAGACGGTTCGGTTTTCCGACGACGGTGGCTTCGATACCCGCCAGCGATTCGTACAGACGTATGAACGGTCCGATGTCCACATCGTACCCGGACTCGGTAGGGCATACGTCGTCGGGGTGGGTGGCGACAAGCTCGGCCCCGGCCCTGAGGTAATGATAGCCGCGATTCAGTTTTTCATAATCGATGGTGGTATCGAAGGTCAGCAGAACTATGTCCGGTTCTTCCCCCGGCCCCGACAATGCCACACCGCTCGCGGAGAACTCCCTGCGAACATCCGGGGTTGCGATTGCATAGACCCTCTTCCCTTTCCGGCGGTCGTTAAGGAAGGAGGCGGTTGCGACAGCGGAAGTGAGGATCTGTTCGGGCCCCACGTCGAATCCCATACGGACCAACCGTTCTGCGTAGAATCCGCGCGGATGGGAGGAATTGTTGGTGATGAAACGGAACGGTATTCCGGAATCGCGCAGGGAATCTATGAACTCCCTGGCGCCGGGAACGGGGCGTTCGCCGAGATATACGGTACCGTCCATATCCAATGCGAAACCGATCATAATCCGAACTCCTCTCTGACCGTGCGCAGCGTTCTCCTCAGCTCCTCCCGTGCCGCCTTGCGGTAGACGCAGGCCATAGGGTGATAGGTGGGGATGAAAAGGATCCGCTCCCCTCCGACCGAAATGTACTGCCTGGTGTTGACGACCGATGCCATAGGTCCCGTGTATCCCAGGAGGTCCCTGATCGCAGACCTGCCCAGCCCGATGACCGCCTTGCGTCCTGCGAGCTCGCTGTGCAGGAACCTGCTGCAGGCCTCCATCTCCCCCGGCTCCGGATTGCGGTTGTCCGGGGGGCGACATTTGACCGTGTTCGTTATCATGACCTTGGAGCGGTCGAGACCCGCATCCGCCATGGCCGTATCGAGAATCTTCCCGGCACGTCCGACGAACGGCATCCCCGACAGGTCCTCGTTCTCCCCGGGGGCCTCGCCGACAAGGACCACGGGGGACCGGAGGTCCCCCGAAGGAAGAACTATCCTGGTGCGGCCCCTGCATAGTCCGCATAAACTGCAGTCCGGGTCCGGAGAGATCATTCGGCATCACGGAGAAGTTCGGAGCCCTTCACCAATGCGAAGAGCTCCACGCCGATGCCGGCAAGATTCTCCCTGCCTCCGCCTTCGCGATCGATGACGGAGAACACCCTGCAGACGTTCGCGCCTTCTCCGCGAAGCTCGCTGATGGCCTTCATGCTGGAGCCGGCAGTGGTGATGACGTCCTCCACCACCAGCACGTCGTCGCCCGATTCAAGATCTCCCTCGACGAGACGTCCGGTACCGTGGTCCTTGCGTTCCTTGCGCACCATGAGCAGGGGAATGCCTGTCTCCAGCGAAAGGGCGGTTGCGAGGGGGATGGACCCCAGTACGACACCTGCGACACGCTTGGGTTTGAGGCCCAGCTCCTTCATCTTCTCGGCCATGGTGCGGGCGATGGCGCCCAGCACCTCAGGTTTGGTACTGGCCTTTTTGATATCGATATAATAACTGCTCTTAGCTCCGGAAGCAAGAGTGAAATCCCCGAACTGCAGTGCACCGCAGTCCTCCAATGCTTTTTTGAGATCGACCATAAAAATCACCAAGGTTCTTTCTTAAGACCTGCCCTGTATCCGATTATGTTCATCGCACGATGAATGCCGAACATGATCAGAAGCAGAAAGATCAACGCACAGACGTGCCATCCTTCGATATATGTCGCATAGATCCAATCTGGATAGAACAATGCGGTCACCAGCAACGCGCCGATGACGAAATCGTACTGATCGAGAATGGGCGCTTTCGCTCCCCTCTCGAGACCCAGACGGCGTTTGACGAATGCGGCCGTCAGGTCGCCGAGCACCGCCCCGAAGGACAGACAGGTCAGTATGCCGACGTTGCCCCAGAATCCGCCGTATCCCCAGTAATCCTCCGAACCGAACAGGGCAGAGATACCGATGAGGATGAGTCCCAGGAAGATGCCGGAGAATGCTCCTCCGAAGAATCCCCTCCAGGATTTACCGTCGCCGAAGATCCTCTTTCCGTGCCAGGAACGGCCGAAATCGATCTTGGTCTTTCCTCCGAAGACGACGGCCGCTGAGTTGGGGATCATGGCAGGTAAAAACAGCCAGAGGCCTGTGAAGATGATAGCGATGACACCTAGGGCGTCCATATATCGAACATGCGGACAGGTTCTATAATCCTTACGCCCGCGCAACAGTAATATCTCCGACCGCATACGGAGGGATATGTTGGTACTGGACAGTTCTGCCCTGTTTTCGATGGAACAGCTTCCGGAGGAGGAATCCGTCTGCCCCCCGGGCGTCATAGACGAACTGACCAGATACAAAGACCGCCGCCTGGACCTTTGGGGGGACCTTCTCAGGGTCTCGGACTGCACATCTGCTTCGGTAAGGAAGGTGGAAGAGGCCGCACGCAGAAGCGGGGACCTCGGACGGCTTTCTCCCGTCGACATAACGGTCCTGGCACTCGCTCTCGACGTGAACGGCACCGTTCTCACGGACGATTATTCCATCCAGAACACGGCAAGGATAATGGGCATTCCGTACCGTGCCGTCGGGCAGAACGGAATCAAAAAAGTGGAGAAATGGAACTACCGGTGCAACGGCTGCGGCAAATGGTACAAGGAAAAAATGGAAGAATGCCCGATCTGCGGTTCATCCATGCGTTCCTACCGGAAGCACCGATCACGGAAACAGACGCTTGCAGCGGATCAGTTTGCCCATCCTGCGGGTACCCAGCATTCTCATGCACAGCGAGGTCCTGAACTCGGTCTTGAACGCGAAAGTATCGGCCAGCTTCTTGTTGCCGGCGGCAATCCTGAGCGGTTTGTAAAGGACGGACCTCCAGGATTCCTCGTACTGTGCCAAGGAACCACCGTGAAGGATGTTCTCGGCGGCCACGTTGCCTGCGATACGGCCCGTTATCATTGCCTGGGGAATGCCGCCTCCGTTGACCGGCATAACGACGCCTGCGGCATCTCCGATGACCATTCCGGTCCCGTCCGTGTAGGTCTTCGACACCGGACCTTCGCTGGGAACAAATTTCCCGTGGATCGGGGTTTTCACATCGAGCCCCCGTTTCTCCGAAAAGGTCCGGAAATATCCGCTCAGCGAACCGTCGGAGAATTTGGGCGAGAATCCGATACCGACGTTCGCGTGCCCGTTTTTAGGCATGATCCAACCGTATGCACCGGGTGCGATATCGCCGAAGAACATCTGTACGACAGGTTCGAAATCGCCTTCGGCCTGTGCGGAAACGGCAGGATAGGAATTCCGGTTGGCCGGAAGTCCGAGACTCTTGGCGACACGCGAAGAGGGTCCGTCGGCACCTATGATCACCTTGAACTCGATGTCCCCCTGATTCGTATGGGCAACCTTCCCGTCGGTCCTGTGGAATCTGCAGGACTTTATCAGACGGGCCCCGGAACCGACGGCCTGTTCGGCCAGGTATTGATCGAAACGGTCCCTGTCCGTGGTGTAGCCGGTGAACGGAAATTCGTAGACCTTGGATCTGGGATCGTACAGGCGGATAGCTTCCACGGTGCCGACCTGAAGGGACGAGGGAAGATCGAAAAGCTCATCGGGATCCTCAAGGGTCGGAAACATATCGACGATCTCCTGCTGGGAAGGCATGAGCTCTCCGCAACGGACCGGGACTCCGACCTCGGGGCGACATTCGATCATGGTGACGTTGAGACCTTTTTCCGCGGCGTAACGTGCGGCCACGCTTCCTGCAGGTCCCGCACCGACAACGAGAACGTCAGTCTGGATCTTCTCGGTCATACGGTCACCGGTCCCGGGAAACAATGAATTTTGTAAAATCGACGAGGGCCTGTTTGTAGACCGAGTCTTCGAGCGGTTCGAGATATCCGAGCGCCGTATCCGCATAGCGGTTCGCGAGAGCATAGCAGCGCTCGATCGAATCGGTCTGTTTGATCAGAGAAATGGCCTCTTGGGCAAGAGGGTAGTCGGTGCGATCGTCTTCGAAGATCTGCCTGATACGCTCGCCGTGAACGGGATCTTCCATGCCGTATATGGTGGGAAGAGTAGGTTTGCCTTCAACAAGGTCGTTTCCGACGCATTTACCGGTATTGTTCGAATCACCGATCACGTCCAGGAGATCGTCGATGATCTGGAACGCCAGACCGAGATTGTAAGAATAATTGCCCAATCTTTCGATGGCATCGAAGTCCTGCGGGCGGGCAACATAGGCGCCGCACTTGGAGGCGCATTCGATAAGGCGGGCGGTCTTTCCGGAAATGATGTCGATGTATTCCGCTTCGGTGACGGCTTTATTGTGCTCGTACTTCTTCTGATCGAATTCGCCCGAACCCATGGAGGTTGCTGCATCGATAACGTAGCCGACAACCTCCGCAGAGGAGGACCCCATCAGCTGGAAACCGAGTGCGAAAAGGAAATCGCCGGCGACGATGGATCTGCCGAGAGAATACTGCTTGTACAGAGCTTTGGCACCCCTCCGGAGTTCGCCGTTGTCGTTGATATCGTCGTGGATGAGTGTGGCATTGTGAATGATCTCGATCGCGGCACCGAGATCAATGACATGTTTGGAATAGGTACCGCCGAGGGCATAATACGAAAGAAGGCAGATGGAGGGCCTTATTCTCTTGCCGTGGTTCGAAAGCACATAATCACACATCTCCCTGAGGAGAGGATTGTCGGCCCGGGCGGTAATGTCGGACATTACTTTCTCGACCTGGACCAGATCGGAAGAAATGCAATCAAACCAGTTGTATGCCATTTGGTGATACATACCCAGAGCGTATAAAAGATTAATCCAGAGGGTCAAACAAAAAGAAAAAGGTTTGAAAAAAGGATCAGGCGGGCCCCCATTTGCAGCGGACAGGGGAAACGATTGCGTTTTCGGCTTTCAATTCCTTGAATGCCTTGTCAACCTCTTTCCTGTCGATACCGGTGATCTTGACAACATCACCGGCCGACAAGGGCTTGCCGGCTTCCTTCATAGCGTTAAGAATCTGATCTTTGACAGCCATAATATAGAAACGGCGTACGGTATAATAACTGAACGGTAAAAAAGAAGATGAGTTCTCATGCGTAACCTGTTTGACTGCTAGACCACATCCAGC
>CAVIXW010000019.1:0-21741 GCA_963646785.1 Acutalibacteraceae bacterium | reverse complement strand
GAGCACTTGTCAATCCGTCATAATCGGGGCACCAACTCCGTGGTCACCTACCCCAATACCTTTTGGTTCATGTTCAAATCCTGTAAGGTATCCTCTTTTATCAATCTACAGCCGATTTTGCACGCGCGAGAGAATATTCGTTCGCTCGCATCCGCGAAGCTCACTCATATTCTCTCGCGCGTCTTTGCTGTAAGATTAATTGTTTTCTAAAACAGTTCCGTTAACCCGCGGCGCAAACGTCCGACAGCCCCCCCGGACCTTATTCAAAATCGAACGGACTGTATCGGAATCGATCGAAAGGATATGGTTTCATAAAACCGGAAATCCCAAATCTTTATATCGATTGAGCCAATCCTCCACATACCAAGTGGCAGTAGTGTAGTTGGTTATCACTTAACCTTGCCAAGGTTAGAACTCGGGTTCGAATCCCGGCTGCCGCACCTTGATTTTTTATCTGGGTCATTCGCATTCAGAAGCATCCGAGAACATAAGTGTTAATATCTTTGGATTAATTCACTTATGCATAAGGTGCAAAAATGGCAGACAGGCATGCATTGATGTTTCCCTTCGCAGCGATCGTCGGTCAGGAACCGATGAAAAAGGCATTACTTCTGAACATTGTCGACCCCGGGATCGGCGGAGTATTGGTCAAAGGCGAGAAAGGTACTGCCAAATCTACGACCGTCCGGGCCTTGGAACAGGTGCTTCCTCCGGTCACCCATATCAAAGGATGTCCCTTCCATTGCGATCCGTCCCGTCCCGAGAGATATTGTCCGTACTGTGCCGAGAAATATGCAGACGGTTCCGCCCCCGAGACCGAAACGAGTCCGATGAGGGTGATCGAACTTCCGCTGAGTGCGACGGAAGACCGTGTCGCGGGTACGCTCGATCTCGAATCGGTCTTGCAGACCGGTAAAAAGAAATTCGAACCCGGAATTCTGGCCCAGGCGAACGGCAACCTGCTCTATGTCGATGAAATCAACCTGCTAGAGGATTATATCGTGGATATGCTCCTCGACTCGGCGGCGATGGGCGTGAATTATGTCGAAAGGGAAGGCGTTTCCTTCACCCACCCCGCAAAATTCGTCCTTGTCGGTTCCATGAATCCGGAAGAGGGAGAGCTGAGACCTCAGCTTCTCGACCGGTTCGGAATGTCCGTCGATATAAAGGGAGAGAAGAAACTCGGTCTGAGGACGGACGTCGTTGCACGTCGTCTCGAGTTCGACATGGACCCCTACGCTTTCACCGAAAATTATAAGACCCAGACCGAAGAGATCCGTAAGAAGATCGCGGATGCGAAGGCTCTGCTCCCGAAGGTCGTAATCGACCGGAAACTCATCGAGGCCGCAGCATACCTGTCGGTATACTTCGGAATGGAAGGCCACAGATCGGACATCACCATGATCCGTTCCGCCCGCGCCAACGCGGCCTACGAAGGTCGTACCGAGGTCACCAAAGATGATCTTGAAACCGTAGCTCCGCTCGTCCTTTCGCACAGGCTGAAGAAAAAGCCTTTCGACAAGACGTCCGATTACGATCTCGAGGACGTACACAAATGTCTGGAAGAGTATTGAACTATCCCTTTTCGGCAGTGGTCGGAACCGAGGCTGCCAAAAAGGCCCTGGAATGCCTGCTGGCGGACGACAGCCTCAACGGAGTTCTCATCAAAGGGCCGTCCGGTACCGCCAAAAGCGTGCTTGTCAGGGCACTCACCTCGCTGACCGACAAGAAGATCGTCGACCTCCCTGCGGGAGCGGGGGACGAGGACATCTTCGGAGGGATCGATTTCGAGACCGCCGTCAAAGAAGGGAGGTCCGTCCTGAAAGGAGGGCTCCTCGAAAGAGCGAACGGCAACATCCTGTGCATCGACAACGTGAATCTCCTCGATCCGAGAACGCTCAGCACGGTCATGGAGTGCATAGGCACCAAAAAGGTCAAGGTCGAACGCGAAGGAATATCCGCCGAATACGAATGCAAGACCTCCGTGGTCGCGACGATGGATCCGGCGGAAAGGGACCTTCCCGATTCCGTTGCCGACCGTTTCGACATCTGCGTCCTGATCCCTCCCTCGCAGGATGTCGCGGAACGCAGCGACGTCGTGGAAAGAGAGTTCGAATTCCGTCGCGATCCCGTTTCTTTCAGTGAAAAATACTCGCAGGATGATGCCGGAATAAAGAAGAAGATCGAATGTGCCAGATCTAAAATTCCGACCATAAAGATCACCCGTCGCGACATCAACGATATCGTGATCGTCTGCAATAAGGTGAACGCCATAGGCCACAGGGGGGACATTGCCTGCGCCCGTACCGCAAGAGCATTGGCCGCACTCGACGGACGGGACCACATCGATGCCTGCGATATCAGGGATGCTTCCGTATTGTGTCTCCAACACAGAAGAAGACCCAAACTCATCTCGTCTGCGGACGCGGATGCGTACACCTACGGTTCCGAAGGAGACAGATTCGCAAAGGAGGATCCCGAGAAATTCGAGGCCACCAAAGAGGAGATCGCCGAACTCATCAGGATGTCCAAGGAAGACGAGACGGACATCGACGCCATGATCGAGGAATACGATCCGGAATCCGATTCCGACGTACCGGCGATAGTCGATACGGAAGACACCGAAGACGACGATGATGATTACGTTCCGGGCGGATCTTCCGATATCCCGGATGTGGAGATCACCACCAGGATCCTTTGCGAAGTGCAGACCGATCTCGCGGAGATCGACCGTATCGAGCTCATCCACCTCAACAAGGTCGTGGGACAGATCCCCCGTGCGGTGATGAGCGGCCGCAGAAACGGAAGGCCCAGCGGATACAGGATCCCCACGGGCAAGACCTCCGATCCCGCACTGAGCCCTACGATCAGGGTGGCCGCACCGTATCAGAAGTTCAGGAAACCCAACGGACTCAGCGTCGTCATCGAACCGTCGGATATCAGGGAGAACATCCGTACCAAGGCGAGTTCCTGTTCCTTCATGTTCGTGCTCGACGTCAGCGGTTCGCTGTCCCAGACCGGAAGACTGGAAGAGGCGATCAAGGCCGTGCGGGCGATGCTCGAAGACGGATATGTCAGAAGAGACCGGGTCGGTTTGCTGACCTTCGGACAGAGGAACGTCAATCTTGCGGTCCCCATGACGAGAAACGTCGAGGCGGTGTTCGATGCGATCGAGAAGACGGTCACCGGCGGTTCCACGCCCCTCGGCAGCGCTCTCCTCACCCTCAACAAGTACATGTCGAACTATGTCCGTAAAAATCCGGACGAACAATGTTATGTGATAATGATCACCGACGGCGAAGCGGATACTTCCGTCGTCGTCGGAACCGAGCCGAAGGCGGAGGTCAGGAGGATCTGCGCCTGCATCAAGATCCCCCGCACCGAGTGGATCATAATAGACAACGGCTCTCTGAGCCGCAGGGTGAATTACGCGGCCAAGCTTGCCAACTATCTCGGCGGGAGATGTATCGACATCAGAGACCTCCTCTGATGTCCTTATCGCTTCTCGGATGATTTCTTAAGGACCTTGTCGACCAGCAGGACCATCTCGCGCCCCGATGCGGAATAGCCGTCCCCCTGGATCGATTTCACCCATTCGGAAGTGCACGGGGCGCCGCCGAACAGCATCAGTACGTCGCATTTTTCGTCATTCTTCTCATGGACCATCCTCTTCTGCATTTCGAGGGTGGTGGTCATCAGAGCGGAACCCCCGACGACGTCCGCTTTGTTCTGTTTGACCGCTTTTATGAAATCTTCGGGAGAGACGTCGGGTCCGAGATCGATCACCTTGTATCTGGCGCCGCGGAGCATCGCGCAGCAGACGTTCTTCCCGATCTGATGGATATCGCCCGCGACGGTCCCCATAACCACGACGCCTTTGTACTGGTTATTGCCTTCGTTCATCTTGTCGACGATCATTTCCATGGCCTCGTCCATGACGTTGGCGGCGGCGAGAACCTGCGGCAAAAAGATGGACCCCTCGTCGAACCGTCTGCTTATGGTGTCCATCCCTTTGGAAAGACCTTCGGATAAGATCTCCTCGGGGGATACGCCCGCTGCAAGAGCGTCCCTGACGGATGACCTCATCAGGCTATGATCCCAGGTCTCTATTGACTTTATGACATTTCCAAAATCAAAATCGACCATACTCTGTTTTCTCCGAAATAGAATCCGATTATGGATATATAATGAAAATACCAAACATTGGATGGATTGGACCGGACTGCCCCCGTCGGAACGATCCTGTCTTCCCGATATCCGTTCTCCGGGTTAATATCCGTTAACAAAATTTCGCCCACGGACGAATCGGTTAAAATACGAATATATAAAAAATCAAATTTCATAAAATACATAGTTTTAAATACCCAATTTTTCAAAATAATAAGATTTATATACAATAAAATAAAATCAAAATTTATGTAAAAAGATTTAAATAATTTAACGAAGATGCATACTTACAAAGCAGAAGAGCCTACCGGGCAATGAACCTGTGATGAATTGGAGAGAATAAAAATGGCAAACGAACAGATTATGGCTGACCTCACAAAGGCTATCGAAACATGGGACTTCAAACTCGCACAGTCTGCGACCGAAGCGGCTGTCGCTGCCAAGATCCCTGTCGGAGACATCATCGGAAAGGGACTCGGAAAGGGAATGGAAGTCATCGGAAAGAGGTTTGATGCAGCTGAAATCTACCTCCCCCAGGTCGTTGCCGCTTCGAAAGCAATGGAAGTTGCACTCAAGATCCTCGAACCCCTGATGACCGCGGGTGCAGGAGCACTCAAGGGAACCGTCGTCTTCGGAACCGTCGAAGGAGACATCCACGAGATCGGAAAGAACGTCTGCTGCGCAATGCTCCGCGGTGCCGGTTACAACGTCATCGACCTCGGACCCGACGCAAGCGGAATGAAGTTCATGGATGCCGCAGACGAGAACGATGCGGATGTTCTCGCCGGATCCGCACTCATGACCACCACGCTCGAGTCCCAGAGGGAACTCGTCGAGCTCAGGAACGAAATGGAGAACCGCGCAAAGGTCATCGTCGGCGGAGCGCCCTGCTCACAGGAATTCGCGGACGAGATCAAGGCCGACGGATACTCCGCAACCGCAAACGAAGTCATCCTTCTCTGCGACAAGCTCGTCAAGGGATGAAAAAACAGGAGGAAAAAAAATGGCAGCAACCAGGCCGCTCACGGTTATCGATGTTTACGAAAGGTTTGTAAAAGGAAAGAAGGTCGACGAGTCCGAGTGGGACTACACCATCATTCCGCAGAACCTCACTGCTCTGAAGGAAAAGTATCACCTCAAATTCGAGGAGGGTCAGACCGTCCCCGAAGACAACGAGGTCAAGAACAACCTGTTCCAGGCCGGACTCGAGATGCTCACCACCGTCGGATTCTACTGTCAGGATCTCGGCCGCGTGATGAAGGTCACCGAAGAGGAAGTATGGGAAGGCATCAAGAAGACCCCCAAGAAGCTCATCCTCGGTGAGGGGAGGGACATCGCCAGGTTCTACCCCAGGCACGGAAACAGCCCGGTCAAGCCCATCATCCAGGGAGGACCTACCGGATCCCCTGTTTCCGAAGAGATGTTCATCAAGATCATGCAGTCCTACGCCCAGGAGGCCGTCGTCGACGACCTTGTCGACGGTGTCATGGACACTGTCGAAGGAAAGAAAGCGAAGTCCGGAACCCCCTATGAGATCCGTGCCACCATGCAGGAGCTCAGGATGACCAAGGAAGCAAGGACCCGTGCCGGAAGGCCCGGACTCGGTGTCTAGGGACCTGAGACCCCCCTGACCGTCGGCGGACGTCTCGTCGCCGACTGTCCCAACGCCGGTCACAGGATCACCGACGCCCACGAATGCTCCCAGCTCAACGAACTCAAGATGGACCTCTGCGGTCTGAACATGCTCGCGGGCTGGACCGTTTCCGGCGACACCATCATGATCGAGCAGATGCCGATCTTCGGAGGATACACCGGAGGTATCGAGGAAACCGCCATCTCCGATGTCGCGACCACCCTCGCATCCTTCGCCCTCTTCTCCGGAAACTTCCACCTCGACGGACCCATCCACATCAGGTGGGGAGTTACGACCGCCAAAGAGACCCTGCAGATCGCCGCACACGCCGCGGCGGCCATCGACAACAACACCGACCTGCTCCTCGCCAACCAGTACTACCCGATGGCGGGGCCCTGCACCGAGATGTGTCTCCTCGAGACCGCCACCCAGGCCATCGCCGATACGGTCTCCGGAAGGGAACTTCTCTCCGGATCCGCGGCCGCAAAGGGAGTTATCCTCGACAGGTTCACCGGAATGGAGGCCCGTGTCATGGGAGAGGCAGCCCGCTGCGCCGCAGGACAGAAGGTCTCCGACATGAACGAGACCATCAAGAACCTGTACACCATCTACGAGCCCACCTTTGCCAAGCAGGACATCGGCAAGACGTTCCAGGAGTGCTACGACGTAACGACCGTCAGGCCCACCAAGGAATACCTCGAGGTATACGACAAGGCTCTGCAGACCATCAGGGACTGCGGTCTCGACATCAAACACTGAAACCCACGGGGGTTTATTCCCCGGTACCGGAACAAGGATCCGGTGCCGGGATAATCCCGCCGAATAGTATCGCTACTATCTTTTCCTCCATATCGGCGGGATTATACAGAACATATTTTTATCGTAGATAAGGTTGTAGTTGCAAGGGGTCGTTTGTAGTGGCAATAGGAAGGGGCGTCGATGTTTTTGAGAGTTACGAACGCTTCGTTAACGGCCCTAAAATGACCGAACAGAAATGGGACTACGAGATAATACCCAAAAGAGCGAAAATGCTCAAAGAGGCCTACGGCCTCGATTTCAAGAACGAGATCATCCCCACCGATCCGGAACAGATCGATAATCTGTTCCTTGCGGGCATGGACATCCTTCTGACCTGCGGGATATTCAATCCGGACCTCGGACGCGTGATGAATTTCAAAGAGGAGGAGATCTACCAGGGTCTCAAAATGGCCCCCAAGAGACTGGTTCTCGGGGAAGGAAAGGAAAAATACATCCTGAAACCCCGTGTCGGAAACGATGTGCGCATGCCGGCGATCATCGGCGGCCCCACGGGCGCACCCGTTTCGGAGGGACTGTTCGAATCGGTGATAACCTCCTATGCGCAGGAGCCCATGGTCAACGGCATCGTTTCCGGCGTCATCAGCACCATCCACGGCAATGCCGCATCCACCAACAGCCCCTGGGAGATCAAGGCCACGATGGCGGAGATCCGCCACGTACGCGAAGCGACGAGCATGGCCGGACGTCCGGGTATGTGCATCTAGGGGCCCGAGACACCTTTGTCCGCCACCGGACGTCTTGCCGCAGGCCTGGTCAACAACGGAATGCGCAATATCGATCTTCACGAATGCTCGCAGCTTAACGAACTGAAGGTCAACCTCTCCTTCCTGAACATGATCGCGGGATGGCATCTTTCCGGAGATATCATCGTGGTGGAGCAGATGCCCATCATGGGGGGATATGTCAGCACGGTGGAAGAGACGGCCATCTGCGATGTCGCTTCGACGCTTGCCTCGTTCGTTGCGTTCAACTGCGACATACACCTCGACGGTCCGATCCATGTCAGATGGGGGAATACCACCAACAGGCAGAGTCTTCAGGTCGCCGCACATGCGGCCGCCGCACTGGATGCCAACACGGATATCCTGATCGCAAACCAGTACTACACTCTTGCCGGACCCTGCACAGAGATGTGTCTGCTCGAGATCGCAGCCCAGGCCATCGTCGATACGGCATCGGGCAGAGAGCTCATCTCGGGCGTCGCCTCGGCCAAGGGGGTGCAGACGGATTACGTTTCGGGACTCGAAGCCCGTATGATGGGCGAGGCATCTTCTGCCATCTGCGGAAGGAACATCGAAGAGGTCAACGCGATCGTGGACAAGCTTCTGAAGAAGTACGAAGGAAACTTCGCCAATGCTCCGATCGGAAAACGTTTCGACGAGTGTTACGACGTCAACAAAATGGTCCCTACGCAGGAATATCTCGATATCTACGACCAGGCGATAAAAACCATCTCGGAATGCGGCCTTTATTTCTGATCTGGCACATGGTGTTTTTTCATCTGTCCGGATTCATAAAAATTACATTGGTTAGGGTATATCGTTATATACTTTATCACAGATAATTACCTATGGCATTCGGCATGTACGGTACGTCGCGTTCCCTCATCGAAGGGTTTGGCATTACTGTCAGCGGATGCTTCGGAACCTGCGCAAACGGTTCCGCTATCGAGACCGCCACTTCTCTTCGGGGAGGATTTCTGATGGCGGCTTAGCGTTTCTTATCTTGATTTTTCGGTTAAACCCAAACGCTAAATGGGGGACGATCCGGCGATCAGCGGGTCTCTAAAACCTAGCCAGCGGGGTTCGACGCCCCGGTCTCTCGCCATTACATTCACAATCATCAGAGTTGACACTATGACATGCAAACTGACCGACGCACAGGTCCAGCGTCTCAGAGAATTCGGGCACGATCCCAAGAACGATACGGAATTCGAAAACGAAGCGGAAAGGGATGCGGTCTTCACAAAGACGATGTCCAAATACAAAAAGGAAAACGAAAAAGGCATAAAGTCGATGTTCCAGACACCCGGACACCACAGACTTATGAAGCTCGAGATGGCCCTCTCGGACGCCCTTATCGCCGAGGGATTCATCGAGGTGAAAACCCCTACGATCATCTCGAAATCCGAACTCGCCAAAATGACGATCGACGAAAATCATCCGCTCTACAGGCAGGTGTTCTGGGTCGACGAAAAACGCTGTCTCCGCCCCATGCACGCGGTCAACCTCTACAACATCATGAGAGAACTGAGGGAACACACCGACGGACCCGTGAAGTTCTTCGAGATCGGTTCGTGTTTCCGCGCCGAATCCCACAGCAACGACCACCTGGAAGAGTTCACCATGCTCAACCTGGTGGACATGGGTCCGCAGGGTGATACGGCTGAAAAACTTAAGCACTACATCGACGTGGTGATGAAAACGGTCGGCCTGGAATACGAACTCGTCCGCGAGACCTCGGACGTGTACAAAGAGACCATCGATGTCGAGGTCGACGGCGAAGAGGTCTGTTCCGCCACCGTCGGACCCCATTATCTGGATGCGGCCCACGGCGTGAAAGAGCCCTGGTGCGGTGCGGGCTTCGGACTCGAAAGGCTCATCATGATGCGCGACGGAGACGGGAGCGTGAAGAAGACCGGTAGGTCGCTCAGCTACCTCAACGGGTATAAGATAAACTGAAGGCGGCAAGATGGACCCCTACAGTATCATCGAGAGCTGGGAATCGGGACAGCACCCCACCGTCGACGAGACCGAAGCCGTACTCGCATACAATGACCCAGAGTTCGATTCCGCTCTGTACGGAGCCGCATCGAGGGTTCGCGACAGGACCTTCGGAAAAAGCATCTTCATGTACGGTTTCGTGTACTTCTCCACCTACTGCAGGAACAACTGCAATTTCTGCTACTTCCGCAGATCGAACCCCATAAACCGCTACCGCAAGACCAAGGAAGAGATTCTGGAGATCGCAAAGGGACTCGAAAACGCAGGCATAAACCTCGTGGACCTCACCATGGGCGAAGACCCCCTGCTGTATGCCGATGACTACCATGGCATCATAGACATAGTCGAAAACGTCAGGGATACCGTCGATACGGGAATAATGGTCTCTCCCGGCGCGGTCTCCCGTTCCGCCATGCCGAAACTCAGAAGGGCAGGTGCGGACTTCTTCGCAGTGTACCAGGAGACCGCGAACCGCGAACTTTTCTCCAAACTCCGGATCGAACAGGACTACGATTTCAGAATGAACCAGAGGATCTGGGCGAAGGAAGCGGGAATGCTGGTGGAAGACGGGATGCTCGTCGGGGTCGGAGAAACCCCCCGCGACCGTGCTGAGCACATAAGGATCATGGGCGAAACGGGATGCGACCAGATCCGCGCCATGACCTTCATCCCCCAGAAGGGCACCCCTCTTCAGAACGTCGATCCTCCGACCGATTATACGGACGAGCTCAAGGCGATCGCGGTCATGAGGCTCACCTATCCCGATGCGCTGATCCCCGCGTCGCTCGATGTCGAAGGTATCGGCGGACTCAAAAGCCGCGTCGATGCGGGAGCGAGTGTGATCACCTCCATAGTTCCCCCGAACATCGGTCTCGCGGGCGTGGCCCAGCCGGAATTCGATATAGATGACGGACACCGCTCCCTGGATTACGTACGCGGTATAGCAGAATCGATCGGGCGTCGCGAAGCTACCCTGAAGGAGTTCAAAGACTACTGCGAATCCCACAGGCCGCAGGAGAGGATAGGGTGCTGATAGGTATCGTCGGCGGCATCCTCCAGGGGATGGAGGCGGTATACCTCTGCAAACATGCGGGATATACGTCGATGGTCATAGACAGGAACAGGGACGCACCCGCCCGGTCTCTTGCAGATCGGGCGGAGGTCTGCGACATCCTCAAAGAGCCGGAACGTGCCGAGAGACTGTTTTCCGAATGCGATGCGGTCCTGCCCGCCGTCGAGGATATCGAGGTCCTGGAGTTCCTTGACCGCACGGTCCCGAAATGCGGAACCCGTCTGCTGTTCGACATGAGGTCCTACCGGATATCATGTTCGAAGGAAAGGTCCAACGAACTGATGGAGAAACTGGGAACACCCATACCGCGCAAATGGCCGGAATGCGGATTTCCGATCATCGTGAAACCGTCCGGACAGAGCGGAAGCATCGGAGTTTCCGCGGTTTCCGACGAAGCAGAGCGCCAACGCGCGCTCAAAGCCGTCGAGAAACTCGGCGATGTTCCGATCCAGCAGGAATTCGTGTCCGGAAAAAGTGTTTCGATCGAGGTCATCGGCAACGGCAAGGTGGCCAAAGCATACGTCACCACGGAAGTCGTCCTCGATTCCAACTACGACTGCAAACAGGTCCTCTGCGAACCGGGCATACTTCCCGCGGACGAGGACGAGATGTTTCACAGGATCGGAAAAACGCTCGGCGAGGGGCTGGGACTCGATGCCCTCATGGACGTCGAGGCCATCTACACCAGGAACGGACTCCGCGTCCTGGAGATCGATGCCCGCATTCCGAGTCAGACCCCCGCCTGCATCTATGCGGCCACGGGGATCAACCTGCTCGAGGAACTCGTATGTTCCGGATCCGGAAAAGAAACGGGAAAGGTCCCCGCCCGCGGTTGCGCCATCTACGAACATTACATCGTCAGGGGCACCGTGCTCTCGACCTGCGGAGAGAAGGAATTCAGCCATGTCAGAGATCCGATGTACCTTACCGATTTCATGGGAGCGGACGAGGTGATAACCGATTACCGTTCGGGGTGTTCCGAATGCAGGTTCACGGTCATCAACCGCGGGGACAGCTTCCAGGATGCCTTATGGAAAAAGAAACAGTTTATCAGGAATATAATGGAGGATCTGGAACTCGAAGAGTTCTCGGACTGCTCCCCGGAGATGATATGATGACAAGACTGACCGATGATGATGTTAAAGACCTGCCCGAAAACCTCGGAAAACTCGACGATTTCCTCAAGGAGAAACTCGGAAGGAACCTGAAAAAACTGGCCTGCGAGGCCGTCGGAATGTGGGAGTACGCCATCGACACCAAGGAATACACCTGCGCCGTCATTCCCGTCACCCAGGGAGAGGGGATAATATCCAACTTCTCCGAGTCCGTACGCGATATCTGCAAATGGCTCGGATTCAATGCGTTCGTGACGGAGAAGACCGATATCAGCGGATTCAGAGAGGCCCTCCTTAGGAAACCCAACATTATCCTCATGGCGGACGACATCGAGTTCCTGGCCTACAACATAGATGCGAAAAAAGCATCCAACAACACGTTCAGCACGGCCAAGGCGTATATCGCGGCGCTTTCCGCCGCGGCGGACATGCTGATCGGCAAGGATGTCCTTGTCGTCGGTGCGGGACGCGTCGGCACCGAGATGGCGAGACTGCTGCTTGCCAAGAGTGCCAACGTCACCGTCACGGACATAGATCTGTCCAAAGCATATGCGATTCAGAAAGCTTACCCGCGCATCAAGGTCGCGGAAAACGTCCGCGAGGCAGTGCGCAGCCATAAGCTCATTCTGAACGCCTCTCCCGCCCACATCGAAACGGAAGACATAGCGGAGGGTGCGATAATCTCTTCCCCCGGAGTGCCGAACACGTACGATGAAGAGGCATATAAGAAAGCTCTGATCATCCACGATCCTTTGGCGATAGGCGTGGCGGCGATGGCCATGGAAAGCGCTTATTATTCATATCTCGGGTGCAGAAAGTAAATCCGCATACATCCACAAAAAATCGCCCTGTCGGGTAAAAATATGATTTTATCCCGACCGGGGGCGTCCCCCCGGCCGGAATCATGTTTTCAATGTTTGTCGCTCAGATTGAGTACCGATACGCGTTTTCCGTTGATGACCTGACCGAAAAGTTCGTCAACAACTTCCTGGGACCTGTATCTCATGACCTGAACCCTGGATTTGTTTTCGGTAATGTGGATATTGCCGATATCCCTGTCTCCGATCCCGGCGGTCCGGATTATGAATTTCTTCAGGGTGTCGGTATCGAGACCGTCGACGGCACCGACATTGATCTCGAGACGGTCGAAAGACCTGTCCTTCTTCGGAGGGGCCGCACGGACTATGCCCACATACGCATGAAGAGGCCGCGGATTCTTGGGAACTCCGAGAGGAACGTATCTCGGAGGCGAAGAGGGCTGCTGGGCGGAACCTTCTTTTTCGGAATCGGGGCTCTTGCGCTTTTCGGACCTCTTGGACGAGGGCTGTTCCTCACGGGACTTTTTAGCCGATTCCTTCGTCCTCTTCTGGCGGGAATTCACATCGGCCATGGATTCGGAAGCCTTCCTGCCTTTGTCGAGTTTTCCTCCGAGGGTACGTTCCGGACGGGCCTGCGCCTGTTCGGGATCGCCTTTGGAAGAATTCTGTTTCTTGGCAGAACGTTTCTTCGATTCCGATCCGGCGGATCTTTCCTTGCGTTCTTTCTTATGCCCGGGTTCCGGGTTCTGAGCCGATTCGGCCCTGGCCTTCGCCTCTTCCGGATCCACGGTCGGAGGAAGCTCGGTAAGCTTCTTCGAAACCGCTTTCTCGATCGAATGAAGGGCCTTTACATCCTCTTCGTTGACGAACGTTATGGCCTTGCCGGTGTTGCCCGCCCTTCCGGTCCTGCCGATCCTGTGTATGTAGGTCTCGGCATCCACGGGGATGTCGTAATTGACGACGAGGTCGACACCGTCGATGTCGAGTCCCCTGGAGGCCACATCGCTGGTGATGAGGATCCTCAGGGATCCGTCGGAAAACTCCTTCAGAACCCTGGACCTCTTATTCTGGGACACGTCTCCGTGAAGACCCTCGGCCCTGTGGTCCATTCTCTTCAGTTTGCGGGACAGATAGTCGACCTTGTGTTTGGTGCGACAGAAGACCATGATCTTTTCGTAGTCCTCCTCGAGCAGATGCACGAGCTCGTCCCTTTTGGACTCGCGGAACGTCATCATAAAGTATTGCTCGGTGAGGTCGAGAGTGGGCTCGTCCTTCGAAACCAGGACCTCTGTATGATCGGTCATGTGCTTGGCGGCCAGTTTCCTGATGTCCTCCGGCATCGTGGCCGAGAACATCATGCTCTGTCTGTCTTTGGGGACCCTGGAAAGGATCATGTTCACGCTCGGTACGAAACCCATATCGAGCATGCGGTCGGCCTCGTCCAGGACCACGAGGGTCACCGACGAGAGGTCGATCATCTTTCTTTCGATCAGATCTTTGAGTCTTCCGGGAGTCGCGACAATGATGTCCGCTCCTTTCTTAAGCTGTTTTTCCTGATTCTCGATATTTACTCCGCCGTAGATAGGGATGCAGACATGCCCGCTATATTCCGAGAGTTTTGACAATTCCTCAGAAACCTGCGAAGCGAGCTCCCTAGTAGGCACGAGAACCAGTGAAGTCGGGTCGCTGGATCCCGACTTGGTCCTGTTGAGGATGATCGAGCCGTATGCCCCAGTCTTTCCGGTCCCGGTCTGTGCCTGGGCGAGGAGATCGTTCCCCTCCAGACCTACCGGGATAGCGGCTGCCTGCACCGGGGTGGGCTCCGTCCATCCGAGGGATCTGACGGCTCTCAGAACGTCTTCCGAGATACCTAGATCCTCAAATCTGCTTTGTGTCATTTCATTCACTTTGGGAAGAAAATTAAAACTGCCCGCGACGACCGCGGACTATTTAAAATTCCGAGTAGGGAGTATATATTAAAGAATATAAATTATCGTGTCACGTAAAATAGTTGTAACTACAAAAAATTAATATTCTTTGGTACATAAGTTTAAAACTAGATAGTTTATTATTTGTTTAATGAGCTCCAACGCAATGACATTCCACTACTACGCCGTCCTGATGGCAACGGTGTGTGCACGTCTTGGAACTGCAGACGAGAACGAATTACAGCTTGATTCGAATCTTATCTGCAATGCCGACAAACTGATAGCCGAACTCGAAAAGTCCGACGAAGATCAGGCGTAAAGAAAGCCAGCCTCACGGGCAGACGCCGTTCCGGGCGCAGGTATTTTCGATGCCCGCATCGGACATTTATCCGATGTCCCAGATTGATCGCAACAGGCATTCGGCCTGTTTTAAGCCATTGTGATCTTCGATCCGAGATTCCGATGATTTCCGGAATCACTGAACGGTTCTCCGGTACGTTCACCGCCCGAAATTATTTTTGATATATTCACTAAAAACCCGCAGTTTGCAGACATATTCTGCAGGTGTAGATACTATATTCTGATCGACGATCCGCCGAACTAGTACATAACTATATAACTGACAAGGAGTATACAAATAGTAGACAATTTGTGGACATCAGATTTGATGAAAACAGATAACCTAGAAGTGACGAACATGAAGAAGATATTATTGATCCTGGCGATCGTCGCGATATCCGTAACGGTTGCGGTCAGCCTGACCGCCGCACCGGAACACCCGGACGCGACCAAAACATCTGCCCTTTCGACAGAACACATCGGGGACATAACGTTCGATTTCGATCCCGATACCGGCACTTTGACCATCGGCGGCAGCGGTCCGATGGGGGACTGCTCGGAATCGGGTTATCCCTGGGCGGAATACATCGACTCCGTAAAGACGGTCGTTATAGGAGATTCCGTCGAATCCGTGGCACCGCATGCCTTCGAGAACTATCCCGCTCTGACAACGGTCTCCGTCGGAAATTCCGTCAGATCGATCGAGGCCTCCGCATTCGGCGGATGCACTTCCCTTATCTATGTCACCCTCGGAGAATCCGTTGCAACGATCGGAGATTCCGCATTCTGCCATACGGCCATAAAGACGATAGACAT
Source organism: Acutalibacteraceae bacterium (assembly GCA_963646785.1). Taxonomy (GTDB): domain Archaea; phylum Thermoplasmatota; class Thermoplasmata; order Methanomassiliicoccales; family Methanomethylophilaceae; genus Methanomethylophilus. The sequence goes on along the minus strand of CAVIXW010000019.1, from coordinate 6,311 downwards.
CCCGAGGTCCGCCCGGTCCGTCGGATCGTTTGCCTTCAGCGGCTGTACCGATCTCGGTCTGGTCACCATACCCAACGATTCTCTCAGGTCGATCGGCGATAACGCATTCGACGGCTGCACCTGGCTCTCGTCCGTGGCCATTCCCGATTCAGCCACCGTGATCGGCGATTCCGCTTTCGCACACTGCACCACCCTTAGATTCGTCTTCTTCGGTAACTCCGTGACATCCATCGGAAGCTACGCGTTCTACCAATGCGCGGTATTCAAATTCACCATCCCCGACTCCGTCGTCACCATCGGAAGCTACGCGTTCGAAAGCTGTACCGAACTCGAAACCCTGAATCTGGGCAGCTCCGTCGCCACCATCGGGGAGCGTGCGTTCTACCACTGCGAGAAACTCGAATCCCTGGTCGTTCCGGATTCCGTCACCTCCATCGGAAAGTATGCATTCGGACTCTGTACGGGCCTCACCGACGTCACGGTCGGAAATTCGGTCATCACCGTCGGCGACTATGCGTTCTACTGCTGCAATCACCTTTCTTCGGTGACACTGGGCGATTCCGTAACCGTTATCGGCAACTATGCGTTCAATCTGTGTTCCTCGCTCCTCGAGCTGAACATCCCCGGCACTGTCGTCACCATCGGCGACTATGCGTTCAGCGGCACCTCGGTGAAAAAGCTCGTCATCCCGGAATCCGTCGAAAAGGTAGGAAGATGCGCGTTCTCGAACTGCTTCGGACTGACCTATCTGAGGATCAAGGGTCCCGATACCGCCCTCGGAAATTATGCGTTCGAAAACTGTCTCGCCCTGAAAGAACTCGAGATCCCGATCAGCGTCGATGCGGTCGGTTCCGCCGACCAGCCGGTGTTCTTTTTGACCACCAGCATACAGATGATCAGATTCACGCACGGGTCCGGATCCTGGTATACATACAGTGCCGAAAAGGCGGAATGCACCCCCTGGCGCTGCAACGAATCGTCTCTGGATGTCCTATTGGACGGCGGAGTAAACACCGTCGAACCCTACGCCTTCGCACATTGCAGGTCCATCGTGAGCATGTTCGTCTGCGATTCGGTCGTCACCGTCGGAGACTATGCGTTCTACTACTGTACCTCTCTGAAATCGATATTCCTGGGAAACTCCGTCGAATCCATAGGAGAGGGCGCGTTCTACTACTGTACTTCCCTCAAGACCGTCCAGATCTCGTATGTCACGAAATATCTCGGGGACTATGCGTTCTACTACTGCTCGTCCCTGGAATCCGTGGACCTCGGACATTCCGTCAGATCGATCGGATACAGGGCGTTCCACTTCTGTACGAGTCTGAAGTATATCAACATCATAAGCTCGGTGACCTCGATCGGGGACTATGCGTTCTATAACTGCACCGGCCTCACCGAGGTGCGCGTTCCGGACACGGTCGTCTCCATCGGCATGGGGGCGTTCCAGGAATGCGAGAACCTCCGGTCGGTCATGCTGTCCAATTCGATAACGGAGATCCCTGCGAAAGCGTTCTACCGCTGCATCCGCCTGACCTCCATCGTCATCCCCAATTCGGTGACGTCGATAGGCGACAGCGCATTCTATATGTGCTCCAAACTCGCCTCCCCCTACCTCCCAGATTCCGTCGTAAACATCGGGGACTGGGCGTACTATATGTGCATCGGCTTCACCGACGTGGTGCTGCCCGGCACGCTCGAGACCATAGGCAAACTGGCATTCTGGAAATGCGAGAACCTGACCTCCCTCGTCCTTCCCGAGTCCCTCATATGGCTCGGTCCCAAAGCGTTCGCGGACTGTACGAACCTGAAGGAGCTCACGCTGCCCGTGAGTCTGAACTGCGTCGGATTCAACGATGCCCCCGCATTCCTGAACTGCAACCATCTCGAAAAGGTCACGTTCACCGCCGGTTCCGGATGGTGGTTCAAATACGACGATCTGAGGGAGGGCGACATACACATCTGGCTGACACCCTGGCAGTTAAGCAGGGATACCCTGAAGACGGTCATCGTATCCGACGGGGTCAGGGACATGTGGCACGGCGTGCTCGAGAACTGCACCGCCCTCGAATACCTGTCCCTGTCGAAGGATATCGAAACGGTATACGACACCACATTCGCCGGCATAACCTTCCTGAACGCCGACGGAGAGGCGATATATCCCAATGCGGGAAATCTTGCCGGACATACTTTCGTCGGAACCGGGTCCAGACTGGTGATGCAGGATCCGGAGAAAAGGTGAGGTTCGGACGAAGATACGGCGGGACCGAAGGCCCGGGCCTTCGGTTTCCCTCTCGCACCGCCGCCCGTGTCGGGGAGGATACGGCGGTTGGTGCAATTTTTACAGTAAGGAGTTTGGGGGATTGCCCCCACTGCTTCATTCGGAATCTGATTTCTCGATCAGATTCTGGTCTATTGGCATAAGGAATGCCTCTACGCCGCCAAGCATCCCCTGCGTATTCTTCACAAGTCCGTCAAGGAGTTCTATCTGGGAAGCCCAGTGCTTGTTCATGTAGTCCTTGGTCCTGACGATGTCCGCCTGCAGGGCCCTGTATTGGCGTCCGATGTTCTCCACCCTGTTTCTGAAAGCGGTGCTGGTCACGAACTCGTAGACTGCATCCTCGATCGTTCCCTTGTGCTCTGCCAGGGCCTTTGCTTCGCTGGCTTTCAACATTCCGTCGCGGAGAAGCCTTGCAAGGGCAAGGACGTTGCACGGCTTGATGAGCCATACACCCTGCTCGTTGGTGAATTCAACCATGTTCTTTCCGAACACGTTGGAAACGAGAACCCCGAGATCTCCCTTGACAATATCAGTGTCGCTCCTCAGCTTGCTGATGAACTCGCTTTTCCAGACTTTGGTGTTCTTGGATTCCCAGACGATCTTTCCGCAGACCCTTCCGGATCTTGCGACCACGGTCTGGATCACATCCGCACCGTTCTTTCCCTTGGCGACTTCTTCGACGATGTCGCCAGGGAACTCGGATCTGAGTGCCTCCTCGAGTTCCAGCTCCTGCACTTCTCCCTGGATCTGCTGGGACCCCTGTTCAAGCTTCCTCTGAAGTTCGTCGGAAACTTTTTTTCCGTCCTCAATCTGCTTTTTGAGACCGGCGATAGTCGTGGCGTTGGCTTCGTCAGCTTCCTTCCTGGCTTTCTCATAGAGTTCGTCGGTCTGTTCGATAAGCCTTTTCTGTGCTTCCTGCTGGGCACTCTGGGCCTTTTGCTGGAGCTCCATCATCTGCTGCTGGATCTTCAGCATCTGCTCCCCCTGGCCCTTATTAATGTTGGTGAGCTGTTCAATCTGAGCCTTCAGAAGTTTGGTCTGCTGGTCCTGTTCGGTCTTAGTGTTGGCGATTGCCTCCGCCACCTTTCTCTCGACCTCTTCATCGGCCTGTTTCTTGTGGAACTCGATGGCGTCCTGAATGGTCTTGTTGTTCTTTTCCTCGAATTCCTTGCCCATCTGGGCCAGGTAGATTTCGTCGATTTTCAGTGTTTTGCCACAATAGGGGCAGATCAGTTCTGTCTTGTTTGCATTCATTTTAATGCCTCGTGATTATTTTGCAGTACTACCGCTGCAGGTTGTTCATTTGCTATCGTGATCGGGTTGCGGACCATTCCGCGATGGAATTTTGGTTGGACTCAGGCGTCGGCCACCCCCTTCATGGAAATGATCAGGAATCCGCCGTGGTCCTCGACATCCAGATTTTCACCATTCTTGGAATGGAGAATCTGGTCCAGTCCTTCCGACACGATCCTTTGTCCGATACAGGGGATTCTTCCGCTGTTTCTCGGGATCACCATGAGTGTTGAATTGTCCGGGCTCACGCAGACGTCGTAATAACCGTCAACGAACCTGGAAGATTCGAGGACATCATTACCCATATAGCGTACAGAGCCGTCATCGGGTTCGGCATTGACCGACGAATTGGCGATTCTTCCGGATTTTTCGAGAATTTCTCCTACGGCCTCGGAATGTTCCCTGATAAGGAACTCTGCCACGGATTTCGCATTGGCATTGTCTAATCCCATTATGTCGGCTAATGTAGCCTCGCGGACCGGTATTGCAAAGTAGACATTCGACAGGCCGGATGGTTCGAGAGCACAGGCCCACAGGCTGTTCGGTCCGATCGTCCCTTCGTAGTCGCGGTGCTGGTACACGGGACGTCCGTTGTAAAAACCGTATGCCAGATTGTTGCGCATCCTGTCGAAGAATACTATTGCAACCTCCCTGCTCATGCCATCGCCTCCGCTTTTGAAGGGGTTGCGACGGGCGTCAATGCAGAGAGCGGCATTTTCAGTACAGGGACCGAATCAAGGTATACGATATCCGCACCTTCGGTCACGTGGTCATTCTTCATACAGTCTTTAAAAGCACAAACCGTGACCTTATATCCCATCTTGATAAGTCTTCTGACAGTATCGATAAGGTCGCCGTCACCGCTCATGATGATGACCCTGTCGGGGTCGATCGCAGGAACCTTGTCAAGCAGGATATCGTTTGACATTGCCACATCGATGAATCCCTGCTTTACCTCCTTGTTGGGGGAGTCCCTGAGTTCGAGCTTGATTCCGGAATGTTCGAGTTTTTCATGGAACCCCCTGTCCCATACCTTGCCTTCGTCGACAATGCGGGCATCATAACCGAAGACTCCGAGGTTCTCGTAGTCTCTGTTAATGTAGAGGATCATCGCCTCGTAGTCATTGTCGGAAATCTCCGTATTATTCTTCAGCGGCGTGCTGATGTTCCTTACGTCCATGAACGTGCAGGCGGTTTCTTTCTTCATAGGTTCAACTAATACATTCATTTTTACAGCTCCTTGAGTTAGTTTATCGGTCCTGACTGATCGATAGCTACCGCTGGGACAGCGTTTCGAAAAGTCGGTAAAAGGTTTCGGTCTGTGTCGGCTTTTTTTGATCACTCCTTTATGCAATTTCCTATCTTTTTTCTCTGCCTCCGCATAGCTTACGCTGATGGTTGGTATGCAAAAGCAGGATTTCCGGTCAGTGTGACTGTTTCAGCGGGCGCATTCCGGATGTGTTCTCCTCATTGTATTCTCCCTCGCCATACTCCACTATTTTGTAGTAAAGAGGTGCGCTGAACAGGAAATCGTCGATGATGAAGTAATTACATGGGTAGTAACCTATCGGTTCGCTATCCCATTCGTTATCGTATTCGGCGATTGCTTTAGAACGGTACTCCTTGAGGAAAACAAAATCGTCTCCGACTTTGCCGTAGATCTGTAAGTGGAACATGTAATCAAGCATCTCGGTTTTTCCATTGTGTATGATCATGCACCTGCACCCTTCGATGGTGCATGTGCTCTTAATCGGGTATGTTTCTTTGTTGTCAAGAAGTACGGATGTCACCGAAGAGTCGTAGTGGGCAAGACGTTCGCGGCAGTCTTCGTAGCTTGCCTTAAGGGACTCGAGTTCCATTGTTTCGGAAGCTAACCTGCTCTCGAAATTTTTCTGTCTCACTTCGAGTTCCGATTGTTCGCATCTGATCTTCTTTTTTGCTTCTTCATCTGATTCTTCATCCATTTTCTTGGAAAGATCGGCATAATCTCTGGCAAGCATAGCCTTTTCTCTGAGGATCTCTGGAATTCTGCTTTGCTGGAATGATATTCTGTCGCTAAGCATCATCATTTTTTCGGTGAGTTTGGCTTTCATCTCGATAACTGTCTTGGACTCCCCCTCGGCAAGTTTTTTCTCGAAGTATGCCACTACTTCCTCGGGAAGTGCCTCTGCTTTACCCTCATCATAAAGCTCCATCATCTTGTAAATCGTAGGGCGAGATTTTTTCAGATCTTTTGCGACCTCGGAGACGCTTGAATTGGCCTTCACCCAATCGGCGAACTTGGTCCGTGCGTTTTCGCTCATGTTGCTTGCATACTCCTACAAATATTTAAAACAATCTATGTAATTCATCATTTACACTTTATGAGTGTAAAATGTAAGGCTTTAACTGTGTAAAAAAATGTGTAAATATTAGGTTAAAAAACGGATCTTATCGGATAATTTGTAAAATTATAGCAGAATTTAAGGAAAAATATTTAGAAAAATAAAAAAGCAGATTTTACACTTTAAAGAATTCGAACAATTAGGTTGATGCATGCCACATCAACTCGACAAATCTGTAACTAACAACTGTTAAAGTATTCGGATTGAAGACTCCCGAATCGTGCGTCATAATCCTGGAGAGGGATGTAACTCATACAAATCGCCAATTTAGGATACAGCATTTGTAATCATGGCATATTTTTGGTTCTGCTACAAAGTGTGTGGAAACCATGGGCAATCAGTAGGTCCTGTGA
>CAVIXW010000018.1:0-21939 GCA_963646785.1 Acutalibacteraceae bacterium | reverse complement strand
GGTAGAGGATGCAGATATTCTTCGCATCCTCGCCGTCACGGAGTTCGTACTTCACGGATATGATCAGGTCCCCGCCGAACTGATGTATGTTTCCGTCATCGGAGGCTATGGAGATGTCGTAGACCGGACGGTCACCGATCAGATTCCGGGCTCCGGCGGAGATCGAGGACCGGCTCTCGCAGATTATGGAGAACACGGAATCACCCACGATACTGGAAGCGGCCCGGGGACCGAGCGTGATGGGGCCGGCCCTCAGTCTTACCACCAGGGATCCGACGGTACCGTCGGCAAGATCGGAGTTGATCCTGCCGATCATATCCTTGTCGACGGTGACGGCGTCATAGCCGTCGGCTTCCACGGTTAATGTATTCGCGGACCCGTCATGGTCGGCGAAGACGGCACTGTAGGTGGACTCTCCGGCAACAGGTACGATCCTGGGGCCCCAGCCGGCGAACAGATATACGTGCCTGTCAGACCCTGTCTTGGCAGGTGTCGGCCCGGTATAGGCCGGAGCGTCTCCGTAAGATACCGTCAGCGTCTGAAGGACCTCTTCGCCGTTCACGAATCTGACGGTATAATACCTGAGGGTCTCGGTGAATTCGGCATTGTATACCGCATCATCTGTGACCCCGACGATCTCGGGGCTCCATCCCTTGAACTCATAAGCATACTGGGCAGTGGCTTCCTTGACGGGAGTCTCCCCCTCGTACTCGGGAACGGCCCCGTAGGGGAGGGTCAGCTTTAGGATGATCTCTTCGCCGTTCGTGAAGGCAACCGTGTAATTCCTGAGGGTCTCGGTGAATTCGGCGATATAGGTCGCGTTTCCGGCGACCTCGATGATCTCGGGGCTCCATCCCTTGAACTCATAGGCATACTGGGCCGTGGCTTCCCTGACTGGTGCCTCTCCGGAGTAAGCCGGGGTTTCTCCGTATAGGATCTTGGATACCTGAAGGACCGTTTCACCGTTCTTGAATGTGATGGTGTATTCCCTGGGGATCTCGTCGAAAACAGCATTGTAGACGGCGTCTTCGGTTACGGCGACGATCTCACGGTCCCATCCCCTGAACACGTAGGTATACCGTGCGGTGGGTTCCCTGGTCGGTTCATCTCCGGTGTATTCCGGAACCTCTCCGTCGGAGGGGAAGGATACCTGAAGGGTGGTCCCGCCGTTCATGAAGGTGATGACATGATTGTTGTCTTCCTTGAGCGCAACGGCATAAGACGACAGGTGGTTGGTGACAAAGGTGACGTATCCGTCGGAATACTCCGCATCGAGGATGCCGTAAATACTGTGTTCACCGAGGTAGACGATGCAGATCTTCTCCGCATCCTCGCCGTCACGGAGTTCGTACTTCACGGATATGGTCAGATTACCGGCGAACCGATGTATGTTTCCGTCATCGGAGAATGCGGAGATGTCATAGACCGGACGGTCTCCGATTATTTTCTGGGCCCCGGCGGAGATCGCGTACTGGCTCCCGCCGATCACGGAGAAACCGAGATTCCCGTTTATTCCGGATACGGCCTGGGGCCCGAGAGTGACGGTCCCGGAACTCAGCCTTACCGCCAGGGACCTTACGTTTCCGCCGTCGGTATCGATCTTGCCGATCGCATCCCTGTCGACGGTGACGGTGTCATAGCCGTCGGCCTCCACGGTCAATGTATTATCGGACCAGTCATAGTCGGCGAAAACGGCACTGTAGGCGGTGTCTCCGGCGACAGGTACGATCTCGGGGGACCAGCCGGCGAACGTATATGTATGTCCGTCGGACCCGGCCCTGGCGGGTGTCGGTCCGGTGTAGACCGGAGTGTCTCCGTAAGGTACCGACAGCGTCTGAAGGGTCTCTTCGCCGTTCACGAATTTTACGGTGTAATTCTTGGGGACCTCGGTGAATTCGGCGTAATAGGTGGTACTGCCGGTGACGGGTACGATCTCGGGGGACCAGCCTTTGAACGTATAAGTATAGTGGGCGGTGGGCTCCCTGTACGGATTGTCTCCCGGACAATACGGGGTTTCTCCGTATCTGAATTGTAGCACCAAAAAAGGTTCCTCATCGTTCACGAAGGTGATGATGTACTTCCTGAGAGTCTCTTTAAAGACGGCATTATAGACTGTGTCCCCGTCGATCGCAACGAACCCGCGGTCCCATCCCTTGAACTCGAAGGTGTACTGGGCCGTGGCTTCCCTGACGGGGGTCTTCCCCTCGTACTCGGGAACGGCCCCGTAGGGGAGGGTCAGCGACAGAAGGTCCTCTCCGCCGTTCATGAAGGTGGCCTTGTAATACCTGAGCGATTCGGTGAATTCTGCCTCATAAACGACGTTCTCGGTGGCGGGGGTTACCATAGGGCTCCATCCCTTGAACACGTAAGCGTATTCGGGAGTGGATTCCTTGGTCGGAGTATCCTCGGTGTACTCGGGGAGGGTGCCGTAGGGCACACTGGATTCCTGAAGGACGGTCCCGCCGTTCATGAATGTGACGGTATATTCTCTGAGGGCCTCGACAAACTCTGCCGTATAGACGGCGTCACCGACGGCCTCGGTGAGAACGGGGCTCCACCCTATGAATTTATAGGCGTACTGGGTCGCCGTGGATTCCTTGGTCGGAGTATCTCCGGTGTACTCGGGGAGGGTGCCGTGGGGCACCTTGGATATCTGGAGGACGGTCCCGCCGTTCATGAAGGTGATGGTGTAGTCTCTGTAGATTTCGGTAAACTCGGCCGTGTAGACGGTATCGCCGGCGACCTTGACGATACCGGGGCTCCATCCCTTGAATTTGTAGGTACAGTGATCCGTGGATTCCTTGGTCGGTTCCGCTCCGCCGTACTCGGGGACGGTCCCGTAGGGCAGCTCCAGCTCCTGAAGTACCGTATCTCCGTTCATGAAGGTGATGGTGTAGAGATAATCTTTTATGACTATGTTGACGCCGTCGCTGCCGACGAATGCATCCGGATGTAAAGTATTGGATCTCCACAGGGCCACGGTGGTAAGGGAAGTGCAGTATCCGAATACCCCCGCATCGATTTTGGCCAGACATTTTCCGATATCCGCAGATTCGAGCGAGGAACAGTACAGGAATGCCGAGGCACCGATCGATTCGACCGAATCCGGAATGACCACGTCAGTAAGCGATTCGCATCTTTGGAATGCACAGATTCCGATACGGGTGACGGAATCAGGAATGCATAAGGACGTGATGGACGTGCAGGCACAGAACGCGTAGTTTCCTATGATCTTCGTCTTACCGAGATCGACAGAAGACAGGGATTTGCAATTTTTGAAAGCTCCGTTCCCGATGGTGGCAGAACCTTCGATGATCACGGAGACAAGGCTGTTGCAGGAGAAGAACGCCTCGACCCCGATCGAAACATCGGCACTTGAAAGTGCCACGGATCCGATTTTGGCACACCTGTAGAATGCCTGGTCCCCGATGACCTTCAGAGAACCCGGAACGGAGTCCATCTCGAGAGAACGGCAGTTGGCAAATGCCAATTGCCCGACCTCCGTGATCGAATCGGGAAGTTCCGCCGAAACAAGCTTGGTGCAGTAGGAAAAGGCATAATCTCCGACAGTGGTCACGCCGTCGGGTATGACGATCTTGGTCAGGGTGCCGTTGCTGAACTGCCAGGGCGTGTATCCGTAATACGGTTCCTCGTACGTATGTTCCTTGCAGGAATACCAGGGGCCGGACCCGACGAAGGTTACCGTCTCGATGTTGGTGCAGCCGGAGAATATCGGTGCATCGTTGGAACCGACACAGTTCATACCGACGGGAACGGTAAGACTTTTCAGACCGATACACCCCCTGAATGCGAACATGCCGATCGATCCGAGGGTGTCGGAAATTATCAGTGAGGACAGAGATTGACAGCCTTTGAACGCATTATCTCCGATCGACATCGACGGATCGGAGAATTTCAGAGCGGTGATGGAGGTGCAGCCCTCGAATGCCGAGGAACCGATCGATAGGACAGAATCGGCAAGATCCAATTCGGAGAGTGCGGTACAGCCCTTGAACGCATTATCTCCGACGGACTCGATGCCGTCGGATATGACGACGGTCTTCAGGACGGAGCGGCTCAGCTGCCAGGGCGTGAGTCCGTAATACGGTTCTTCGTACGCACGTTCCCCGTATGCGTACCAGGGACCGGATCCGGTGAAGGTTATCGTCTCGATGTTGGTGCAGCCGGAGAATATCGATGCGCTGTTGGATCCGACACAGTTCAGACCGACGGGAATGACGAGATTTTTCAGACCGGTACAACCCTTGAACGCAGACTTGCCGATCGATGTGACGGTGTCGGAGACGGTCAGCGAAGACAGAGATTGGCAGTCGCTGAACGCATAGTTTCCGACGGACTCGATGCCGTCGGATATGACGACGGTCTTCAGGACAGAGCGGCTCAGATGCCAGGGAGTGTATCCGTAATACGATCCGTCGGACTCGCGTTCCCCGTATGCGTACCAGGAACCGGGTCCGGTGAAGGTTATCTTTTCGATGTCGGCGCAGCCGTAGAATGTAGGTGCGCTGTTGGATCCGACGCTGTCGAAACCGACCCACAGAGAGAGGTACCTCAGAGCCAAGCAGTTCTCGAACAGTGAACCCCCTCCCAGGGATCCCACGCCTTCTTCTATGACGACTGTCGTCAACACGGTGCTGATCTTCCAAGGCGCGGTATCGCTGTTGTTCCCCGGGTTCCACACCCCGGAACCTGCGGTGAAGGTCAGCTTCATAAGGTAGAAGCAGCCCACGAACGGCGATTCGTCGGATCTCGCACAGTCGACACTGATGGGTACGGTGAGTTCGGTCAGAAGTCTGCAGTTCATAAAGGACCTGCGTTCCAGGGACGTATTGTCTCCGAGAATGGTCACGGAGCCGAGGGAGGTACAATTCAGGTAGGCTTCATATCCGATATTTTCGACGGAGCTCGGAAAGATCGCGGATGTAAGGGAAGTACAATTCCGGAAGGCATCGTTCCCGATCGAGGCGACCGTATCCGGAATGATGAATGATTTGATGAGAGCACATCCGTCGAACGCATACCCGCCTATGGACAGAGCATTACCGAGGGTCACGGAGCCGAGGGAGGTGCATCCCTTGAATGCATTACCCCCGAGCGTGCCGAAAGCTTCGACCGCGGTGAGATTGACACAGTTCTCGAATGCCGAGGAACCGATCGATGTGACGGTATCCGGGAGGCTCAGAGAGGTAAGTTTTGTGCAGCCTTTGAACGCCTCGTCACCGATGGATTTTACGCCGCCCTCGACAATGAACGTGATCTGAAGAGAAGAGCTGATCATCCAGAGTGCGTTTTTACCCTTATTGTTCGGATTCCAGTCGCCGTCTCCCGGAGTGAAGGTTATCTTCTCGACAAAGAAATTGTTACAGAATACGGGTGAATAGGAGGATCCCACGCAGTCGACACTGACGGGGACGGTGACTTCTTTCAGATGGGTGCAATTCCTGAAAGCGGACCCTCCGATCGATTTGACTTTATTCGGAACGGTCATTTCGGTGAGACCGGTACAGTTCTCGAATGCCAGAGAACCTATCGATCTGACGTTTTCGGGAATGGTCAGTTCGGCGAGAGAGGTACAGTTGTAGAACAGACCCTCAGCGATGGTTTCGAGGGAGTCGGGGAGGATCAGCGATCCGAGAGATTTGCATCCGTCGAACGCATACTCGCCTATGGACCCGCAGTTTCCGAGGGTCACGGAAGTGAGGGAGGTGCAACCCTGGAATACGCGATCTTTGAGTGAGCCGAAAGCCTCGATCTTGACGAGACTGGTACAGCTTTCGAATGCATGCGAACCGATCAGTTCGACCGTATCCGGGAGGGTCAGTGATTCGAGGGCGATGCAGCCCTGGAACGCATATCTGTATATAAACCAGGTTTTGACGAGGATCACGGAAGTGAGTGCGGTGCAGCCCTGGAACGCATACTCGCCTATGGTTCCCAACACGCTGCTGACGGTCACGGAAGTTAGGGAGGTGCAACCGTAGAATACGTGATCTTTGAGTGTGCCGAAAGCGTCGATCGAGGTGAGATCGGTACAGTTCATGAACGCATACGAACCGATCGTGAAGACCGTATCAGGGAGGGTCAGTGATTCGAGGGCGATGCAACCCTCGAACGCATACTCGCCGATGGACCTGCAATTTTTAAGGGTCACGGAAGTGAGGAAGGTGCAACCCTTGAATGCGTGATCTTCGAGTGCACCGAAAGTCTCGATCGCGGTGAGATTGACACAGCCCTCGAATGCGGAAGAACCGATCGATGTGACGGTATCCGGGAGGCTCAGAGTGGTAAGTTTTGTGCAGCCTTTGAACGCTTGGTATCCGATGGTGTTTACGCCGTCTTCGAAAACGAACGCGATACTGGGAGCTTTGCTGGTCATCCAGGGTACGTCTTCGCCCCTGTTCTTGAAAGCCCATTCCCCGGTCCCTCCGCTAAAAGTTATCTTCTCGATATTGACGGTGTCACTGAATGCAGGCGAATAAGTGGGCCCCACGCAGTCGACACTGACGGGGACCGTGAGTTCTTTCAAAGAGGTGCAGTTGCTGAAAGCACACCCTCCGATCGAAGTATCGGCTCCGAGAATGGTCAAAGAGGCGATGGAAATGCAGCCGTAGAAGGCATTGGCCCCGATCGATGCGACGGTACTCGGGATGATCACGGACAATAGGGAAGTACAGTGGTCGAAAGCGCCTTTTCCGATGGAGATGAGGGAATTGCCGAGAGAAACAGCGGATAATTTGGAACAATCGGAGAATGCCGAATCTCCGATGGATTTCACGCCGTCGGCGATGATCGCTTCTTTCAGAGCCGCAATGCTGAGTTTCCAGGGAGCGTATGCCAAATAGGACGGATCGGAACCGGTGGCTCCGTATGCGTACCAATCGCTGGACCCGATGAATGAGATTTTTTCGATATTGACGCAGCCTTCGAAGGCCGGGTGTTGGTTGGAAACCACTGTATTGAGACTTGCCGGAACCGTGAGTTCCTTCAGGCCGGTGCATCCGCAGAACGCAGAGGTTCCGATCGTTGTGACGGTATCGGGCAGGCTCACGGAACCGAGTGTGGCACAGTTGTAGAATGCGGAGTTTCCGATCGATCTCAGGGATCTGCCGAGATCCAGGAGGGAAAGGGAAGTGCAGTTGCTGAATGCTTCGTCCCCGATTTTTGTGACGGAATCGGGGAGGGAGATGGAAACAAGCGTGGTACAGTCTTTGAACGTTAAATTTCCGATGGATTTCACGCCGTCGGAGATAGTGACATTCTTCATAGCTGACCTGCTCAAATGCCATGGCGTGTAACCGCAATTTGAGGCCTCCGATCCGAAAGAACCGTAATCGTACCCGCACCCGGCTCCTGCCGTGAACGTGAACTTTTCGATGTTGAAGCAACCTTCGAAGGCCGGGTGTTCGTTGGAAACCACTGTATTCAGACTTACCGGAATCGTGAGTTCCTTCAGATCGGTGCATCCGTAGAACGCAGAGGGCCCGATCGATGTGACGGTATCCGGCAAGTTCGCGGAACAGAGTGCGCCACAATTATAGAATGCGGAGTTTCCTATCGATCTGAGGTGCCTACCGAGATCCAGGAGGGAAAGGGAAGTGCAGTTGCTGAATGCTTCGTCCCCTATTTTTGTGACGGAATCGGGAAGGGAGACGGAAGTAGGTAAAGTACAGTCTTTGAACGTGGAATTTCCGACGGATTTCACGCCGTCGGATATAATGATCCACTTCAGAACCGACCTGCTCAGCTGCCATGGCGTGTAACCGCAATATGAGGCATCCGATCCGGAAGAACCGTAATCGTACCCTTTCCCAGATCCTGTAAGTGATATTTTTTCGATATCTACGCAGCCTTCGAAGGCCGGGTGTTCGTTGGAAACCACTGTATTCAGACTTGCCGGGACAGCAAGCTCCTTCAGGCTGATGCATCCGCAGAACGCAGAGATTCCGATCGATGTGACGGTATCCGGCAAGGTCGCGGACCAGAGTGCGACACAGTTGCTGAATGCGGAGTTTCCTATCGATCTGAGGGATCTGCCGAGATCCAGGGAGGAAATGTAAGCACAGTTGCTGAATGCTTCGTCCCCGATATTTGTGACGGAATCGGGAAGGGAGATAGAAGTGGGCAAGATACAGTCTTTGAACGCGGAGTTTCCAATGGATTTCACGCCGTCGGATATAACGATCCTCTTCAGAACAAACTTGCTCAGCTGCCATGGCGTGTAACCGTAATATGAGGCATCCGATCCGGAAGAACCGTAATCGTACCATTCCCCGGATCCGATGAAGGAGATCTTTTCGATACTGACGCAGCCTTCGAAGGCGGGGGAGTCGTTGGAAACCACTGTATTCAGACTTGCCGGAACAGCAAGTTCCTTCAGGCTGACGCATCCGCAGAACGCAGAGATTCCGATCGATGTGACGGTATCAGGCAAGGTCACGGAACCGAGTGCGCCGCAATTATAGAATGCGGAGTTTCCGATCGATTCTATGGATTTACCGAGATCCAGGAAGGTAAGGGAAATGCAGTTGCTGAATGCTTCGTCCCCGAGCGTTGTGACGGTATCAGGCAAGGTCACGGAACCGAGTGCGCCGCAATTATAGAATGCGGAGTTTCCGATCGATTCTATGGATTTACCGAGATCCAGGAAGGTAAGGGAAATGCAGTTGCTGAATGCTTCGTCCCCGAGCGTTGTGACGGTATCAGGCAAGGTCACGGAACCGAGTGCGCCACAATAATAGAATGCGGAGTTTCCGATCGATCTGAGGGATTTACCGAGATCCAGGGCGGATATGGAAGTGCAGTTGCTGAATGCGGAGTTTCCGATCGATTCCACGGAACTGCCGAGATCCAGGGTGGATAGGGAAGTGCAGTTGCTGAATGCTTCGTCCCCGATTTTTGTGACGGAATCGGGAAGGGAGACGGAGGCAAGTAGGGTACAGCCTTCGAATGCGGAGTTTCCGACGGAGTTCACGCCGTCGGATATGACGACGTTCTTCAGAACCGACCTGCTCAACTGCCATGGCGTGTAACCGCAATACGAGGCATCCGATCCGGAAGAACCGTAATCGTACCAGTCTCCGGATCCGATGAAAGATATCTTTTCGATACTGACACAGCCTTCAAAGGCGGGGGTATCGTTGGAAACCACTGTATTCAGACTTGCCGGAACGGTGAGTTCTTTCAGGCCGGCGCATCCATAGAACGCAGAGGGCCCGATCGATGTGAGGGTATCCGGCAAGGTCACGGACCCGAGTACGACACAGTTGCTGAATGCGGAGGTTCCTATCGATCCTATGGATTTCCCAAAATCCAGGAAGGAAAGGGAAGTGCAGTTGCTGAATGCTTCGTCCCCGAGTTTTGTGACGGTATCCGGCAAGGTCACGGACCCGAGTAAGACACAGTTGCTGAATGCGGAGGTTCCTATCGATCTGAGGGATTTGCCGAGAGATATGGATTTGAGTTCGGTGCAGTTGTAGAATGCCCTGTCTCCGATCGAGCCTATCGATTCACCGAGATCCAAAGCTGAAAGGGAAATACAGTTGCTGAATACTTCATTTCCGATTTTTGTGACGGTATCCGGCAAGGTCACGGATCCGAGAGCAGCACAGTTGCTGAACGCAGCATCACCGACGGCCGTGACGGAATCGGGAATATTCATGGATGGGAGCTTTTCGCACCCATAGAACGCATGGTCTCCGATCGATCTCACGCCGTCGGATATCACGGCATCGGTCAGATTGGCCCTGCTGAGATACCATGGGGTGTAAATGTAGGATGACTTGTAAGCATACCAATCACCCGGACCCGTAAAAGTGATCTTTTCGATACTGACGCAACCTTCGAAAGCGGGGGAGTCGTCGGAAACTACGGTATTCAGACCTGCCGGAACAGTGAGGTCCTTCAGACCTGTACAGTTCATAAAGGCCCCACTTTCCAAGCGTGTATCATCTCCGAGGATGGTCACGGACTCAAGGGAAATACAATCCCGGAACGCTCTGTATGCGATCTTTTCGACGGAACTCGGAAAGGTCATCGAGGCAAGGGATGCACAGTTACTGAAGGCGATATCTCCGATCGATCTGACGTTCTTGGGGAAAGTCAGCTTAACAAGGCCAGTACAGTTGTAAAACAAACCGTTGGCGATGGTTTCGATGGAGTCCGGGAGGGCCACCGATTCAAGGGAGGTGCATCCCTCGAACGCATACTCCCCTATGGATCCGACAGAACCGCCGAATGTCACGGAACCGAGTGCGGTACAGTCCTTGAACGCATGATCTCCGACGGATGTTACGCCGTCGGATATCACGGCTGCGGTCAGATTGGCCCTGCTGAGATACCATGGGGTGTAAATGTAGGATGACTTGTAAGCATACCAATCACCCGGGCCTGTAAAAGTGATCTTTTCGATACTGACGCAGCCTTCGAAAGCGGGGGAGTCGTCGGAAACTACAGTATTCAGACCTGCAGGAACTGCGAGGTCCTTCAGACCTGTACAGTTCATAAAGGCCCCGCTTTCCAGATGTGTATCATCTCCGAGGATGGTCACGGACTTAAGGGAAGTACAATCCAGGAACGCTTTGTATCCGATCTTTTCGAGGGAACTTGGAATGGTCATCGAGGCAAGCGAAGTACAATTACTGAAGGCGATATCTCCGATCGATCTGACGTTCTTGGGGAGAGTCGGTTCAGCAAGGGCCGTACAGTTGTAAAACAAACCGTTGGCGATGGTTTCGATGGAGTCCGGGAGGGCCACCGATTCAAGAGAGGCGCATCCCTCGAACGCGTACTCCCCCAGAGATTCTGTAGACCCGCTGAACGTCACGGAACTGAGTGCGGTACAGTCCTTGAACGCATGGTCCTCTATCTTTGTGACATTCTTGAAAGTCACCGACTCGAGATCTGTACACTTACTGAATGCGTACGGGCCGATTGTCGAAACGGAATCACCGAAATCGACGGAACTGAGATATGTAAAATTGCAGAATGCATACGCACCCACATAAGTGATCGAATCTCCGACAACGACGCTTTTTATGAAGGATTTGTAAAGTTCCCACGGGGTCCCGCCTTCGGTATAATCCTCCATTGCTCCGGAACCGCTAATTGTCAGAATGCCGGAGTCGAAATCCAGACTGAAGTTGATTTCTCCCCTCGGGTCATCGCTTTCGTCGTTTCCGACAGCCTGTGCGGAAGACCCGTCGGTTTCTGCGTGGAGAACGAACATGACCGCCATTGCGGAAACAAGTACTGCCAGAATTATCAATAACGACCCGAATTTCGGCGGATTGTTGATTTTGGCTTTGCAGTACATATTCTCTCCCCATTTTTTCAGTGAGCTTCTTGCATACTCTTTGATTTTGATGATCGATGTATCGGAAATCGGGTGAGGTCGGATCTGGCATCTCTGTCGATGTCCGGGGCTTTGTTTGGTTCTCAGGCACATTCGTAAACGGTTGCAACGTCAGCAATGATACGACTCCCGTTCACTCCGGGAAACTTGCACGTAGAAAAGGCGGAAACACTCCGGCAGAATTGACCCAGCGCACTGCGTGCGTCGTTGATATGCCCGTTTATTTCGATAGATATCATTAGCATTACACCTGGTTCGACGACTCTATTATAACCTGTTCGTTAATGAGATTATAAGTAAATTTTGTAGACACTATATGGACAATAAATAGGTTGTTATGAAAACATCCGTTTTACGACAGAAAACATACTTTGAGACAGTAGGGCACATATCCAATCCCCCCTCGGCAGATGAGGCTGGAACATTGAACGCAATGTCGTGGGCGTGTCGGTTTCCGCCGGTTCTGACCCGGCGATGCCGACAGGCCCGACAGCTTTCGCGTCGGGGAGATCGTTTTCAGGCCTTTCTCTTCTTCACCACCACTGCCACGGCCGAAACGAGGATTGCCGCGATGACCGCAACGAGGATGAATATCAGCGAATTTCCTCCGGAGTTCTCTTCGGTATGGGGGCCCTGTTTCACCCATCTGTCGCCCGTCTTCTCGAAGGTCGAACCTGCCAGGTTGGATGCGGTCGGTTCGAGTGCGGTCTCGCCGTCAGTATCATAAAACACGCCTTTGAACGCGGAATCTCCGATCGATGTGACGGAACCGGGAATGGTTATGGCGGTGAGATGGGAGCAGTCGTAGAACGCATAGCTTCCTATGGTTGTGACCGTACCCGGGATGACATAAGATCTGCCGGTGCTGCCTGCCGGATATCCGATCAGCGTGGTCCTACCCTTATCGAAAAGAACGCCGTCTACCTGGCTGTAATTCGCGTTGTCTCCGCTGATATCGATCGAAGCAAGAGACGTGCAGCCTCTGAAGGCAAAGTTTCCGATAGTCGCGACCGTGCTCGGAAGAGATACGGAAGCCAGTCCGGTACAGTCGTAGAACGCATAGCTTCCGACGGACCTCACGCCCTCGTATACGATGACGGAGTTCAGAACGGACCTGCTCAGTTGCCAGGGGGTCGATCCGTAGTAAGGGAGCTCGGTACCGTTCGAGACATCGTTCGTGTGACCGTTATCTACGGCAACGGGGAAATCGTAGGGGCACCAGTCTCCGGTTCCCGCGGTGAACGATACCTTTTCGATATTGACGCAGCCGGAGAAGATCGGTGATTGGTTGGAACCGACGCAGTCGAGACTGGCCGGAACGGTGAGTTCCTTCAGACCGGCACAGTCTTTGAACGCCGAGACCCCCAGGTCCGCAACGGAATCGGGAATCGTCAGGGATGCAAGGGAGGTGCAGCCTTCGAATGCCGAGGCTCCGATCGATACGACGGAATTCGGTACGGACACGGACGAAAGGGAAGTACAGTGGTCGAAAGCACCGTTTCCGATGGATACAAGGGAATTGCCGAGAGAAACAGCGGATAATTTGGAACAATCGGAGAATGCCGAATCTCCGATGGATTTCACACCGTCGGCGATGCCCGCTTCTTTCAGAACTGCTTTGCTGAGTTGCCAGGGGGTGTATGCGAAACAGGACGGATCGGAACCGGTGGCTCCGTATGCATACCAATCGCCGGATCCGATGAAGGATATCTTTTCTATGTTGACGCAGCCTTCGAAGACCGAGTGTTCGTTGGAAACCACGGTATTCAGACTTGCCGGAACAGTGAGTTCCTTCAGGCCGGTGCACCCGTAGAACGCAGAGGTTCCGATCGTTGTGACGGTATCCGTCAAGGTCACGGAACCGAGTGCGGCACAGTTGTAGAATGCGGAGTTTCCGATCGATTCCACGGATCTACCGAGATTCAGGACAGATAGAGAAGTGCAGTTGCCGAATGCTTCGTCCCCGATTTTTGTGACGGAATCGGGAAGGGAGACGGAGGCAGGTAACGTACAATCTTTGAACGCGGAGTTTCCGACGGATTTCACGCCGTCGGATATAACGACGTTCTTCAGAACCGACCTGCTCAGCTGCCATGGCGTGTAACCGTAATACGACTCCTGGAACTCGTCTGTTCCATACTGATACCAGCTTCCGTTTCCTGCGGTCAGAGTTATCTTTTCGATATTGACGCATCCTTCGAAGGCGGGGGAATCGTTGGAAACCACGGTATTCAGACTTGCCGGAACCGTGAGTTCTTTCATACCTTTGCATCCAAAGAATGCGGATCCTCCGAGCGAAGAAAGGGAATCTCCGAGGTCCACGGAGGTAAGCTTGACACAATTGTAGAATGCAGAGTCGCCGATCGAAGTGATGGATCTGCAAAGGGTCAATGAAGAAAGCGAAGCACATCCGAAGAAGGTCGAATTACCGATCTTTGTGACGGAATCGCAGCGGTCGATGGAAGACAGCGAGTTACATCCGTAGAATAAGAGATCGCCAAGCGTTGTCACCGTATTCGACAGTTTTACGTACCCGAGAGCGACACATCCGTAGAACGCACGGTCTCCGACGGATTTCACGCCGTCGGATATGACGACGTTCTTCAGAACCGACCTGCTCAGCTGCCATGGTGTGTAACCGCAATACGACTCCTGGGACTCGTCTGTGCTGTACTGATACCAGCTTCCGTTTCCTGCGGTGAAGACCATATTTTCGATATTGACACAGCCTTCGAAGACCGGGTGTTCGTTGGAAACTACGGTGTTCAGACTTGCCGGTACAGAGAGTTCTTTCAGGCCGGTGCATCCGCTGAACGCAGAGGTTCCAATCGTTGCCACCGAATCCGGTAAGCTCACGGACCCGAGTGCGACACAGTTGCCGAATGCGGAAGTTCCGATCGATTCTATGGATTTACCAAGACCCAGGAAGGAAAGGGAAGTGCAGTTGCCGAATGCTTCGTCCCCGATTTTTGTGACGGAATCGGGAAGGGAGACGGAGGCAAGTAGGGTACAGTCTTCGAATGCGGAGTTTCCGACGGATTTCACGCCGTCGGATATGACGACGTTCTTCAGAACCGACCTGCTCAGCTGCCATGGTGTGTAACCGTAATATGAGGCGTCCGATACGGAAGCACCGTAATCGTACCAGTCTCCGGATCCTGTGAATGATATCTTTTCGATATTGACACAGCCTTCGAAGACGGGAGTGTCGTTGGAAACTACGGTATTCAGACCTGCCGGAACCGTGAGTTCTTTCAGACCGGTGCATCCGCTGAACGCTCCCTCCCCCATCGATCCGACATTGGCGGAAATGATCATTGATCCGAGTGAGATGCATCCTTCGAACGCATGGTTTCCGATTGTTGAAACCGAATCCGGTAAGCTCACGGACCCAAGAACGATACAATTGTAGAATGCATAGTTTCCGATCGATCCGAGGGATTTGCCGAGACCTACCGATTTGAGCTCGGCACAGTTGTAGAATGCCCTGTCTCCGATCGAGCCTATTGAATCACCGAAATCCAAAGCTGAAAGGGAAGTACAGTTGCTGAACGCTTCATCTCCGAGTTTTGTGACGGAAGTGCCGAGGGTCACGGATCCGAGAGAGATACAGTCTTTGAACGCAGCATCACCGACGGCCGTGACAGAATCGGGAAGGGTCATGGAAAGAAGCTTTTCGCATCCATCGAACGCATGGTCTCCGATAGATCTCACGCCGTCGGATATCACGGCAGCGGCCAGATTGGCCCTGCTGAGATACCAGGGGGTGTAAATGTAGGACGACCCGTAAGCATACCAATCGCCCGAACCTGTAAAGGTGATCTTTTCTATATCGGCACAGCCTTCGAAGGCCGGATGTTCGTTGGAAAATACGGTGTTCAGACCTGCCGGAACGGTGAGTTCTTTCAGACCGGTGCATCCGCTGAACGCTCCCGCTCCGATCGATTCGACCTTTCCGGGGAGGATCATCGAGGTAAACGCGCAGTTTGCAAACGCAAATGCACCGATCGTTGCAACCGAATCCGGTAAGCTCAAGGACCCAAGAGAGGTACAGTTGCTGAATGCATTGCTTCCGATCGTTACAAGGATGTTTCCGAGCTTCACCGATCCGAGGGAATTACAATCCTGGAACACGCAGTTTCCGAGTTTTGTGACAGAATCCGGAAGAACAACCGAATCGAGAAGGGTGCAGCCTTTGAATGCGGAATTTCCGATGGACTTCACGCCGTCGGATATGACGACGGTCTTCAGAACCGACCTGCTCAGCTGCCATGGCGTGTAGCCGTAATATGAGGCATCCGATCCGGAAGAACCGTAATCGTACCATTCTCCGGTTGTTCCTGCTATGAATGTTACTTTTTCGATATTGACGCACCCGAAGAAAACAGGGGAGATGTTGAGTCCCACGCAATTGAGATCTGCCGGAACGGTGAGTTCTTTCAGACCGGTGCAGGCGCTGAACGCGAAGTCCTTGATCTCCGAAACGGTACCAGGTATAATCAGGACCGTAAGGGCGGTACATTTGCTGAATGCATTGCTCTCGATGACCCCGACAGTGCCAGGAACCTCATATCTGACATCCTTTTTGGCTATGGGATACTGTATCAGAACGGTCTTGTCCTTGTTGAAAAGCACGCCGTTGTCCGAGCCGTACTTCGGATTCCCCTCACTGACGTTATATGCGGAGATGGATGTGCAACCGCTGAACACCGACGTTCCGATCGATTCGATTCTGCTGCCTATATTCACAACGGTAAGGGAGGTGCAGCCCCTGAATGCATCGTTTCCGAGTGTTTTGACGGTGTCGGGAAGATCTGCGGAAAGAAGCTTTTCACACCCGTAGAACGTACCGCTGTTGATCGATTCGATTCTGCTGCCGAAGGCCACCGATTCCAGGGAGGTGCATGATCTGAATACCTTTTCCCCGAGATAGCCCACGGAATCGGGAAGGTTCACTGACTTAAGAGTGGTACAGTTATAGAACGCGGAATCGCCGACGGAGGCCGTATGCGTGCCCAGATCGATCTCGGACAACGAGGTACAGTTCATGAATGCCTCGGCCCCGATGGTCGCGGCCGAATCTTTGATAATCACCGTATCAAGGGAAGTGCAATTAAAGAACGCCCGGTCTCCGATCGAAATAACAGGGCTTGAGATCGATATCGAGGTAATGGCGTAACACCTATAGAATGCGGAATCTCCGATAGAAGTTACAGAATCCGGAATGGAACCGATCTTGAGAGAGACGCAACCGTAGAACGCAGAGTTTCCGATCGCATTCATCGAATCGGGAAGTTCCAATTCGGTAAGGTGTGTACAACCTTTGAAGGCGTATTCTCCGATAGTGGTTATGCCGTCGGATATGACGACCTTGGTCAGGGTCCCCCTGCTGAGCTGCCAGGGCGTGTACATGTAATACGAATCTTCGGAGGCGGATTTCCCGTAGGGGTACCAGGAACCGGACCCGGTGAAGGTTATCGTCTCGATTCCGGTACTCCCGTAGAATATGGGTGCCTCGTTGGTTCCCACACAGTTAAGGCCTACCGGAACCGTGAGGTTTTTCAGACCGGTGCAACCTTTGAATGCATTCGCACCGATAGAAACGGAGGAGTTGGAAAGAGCCAGTGTGGAGATCGAGGTACAACCCTCGAATGCGGATTTCCCGACGGTTTGGACGGAATCCGAAAGATACAGTTCGGAAAGAGAGGTACAACCTTCGAATGCGCTCTCGCCGATAGATCCGCCCGAATATTTCAGAGCGGTAATGGACTTACAACCCTCGAATGCGGATTTTCCGACGCTTTGGACGGAATCCGAAAGAGATAATGTGCAAAGAGAGGTGCAACCTTTGAAGGCGTATTCTCCGATACTAGTTATCCCGTCGGATATGGTGACATTGGTCAGGACGCCTTTACTGAACTGCCAGGGCGTGTACCCGTAATAATCATCCTTGGAACTATGGTCCCCGTAGGTATGCCAAGTCCCGGGTCCCGTGAAGGTTATGCTTTCAATACCGGTGCAGCCGGAGAATATCGGTGCCGAATTGGATCCGACACAATTCAGACTTGCTGGGACAGTGAGTTCTTTCAGACCGGTACAATCTTTGAACACAAACTTGCCGATCGTTTCGATGATGTCGGAAACGGTCAGTGAAGAAATGGCGGTACAACCGTTGAACGCATAATCTCCGAGGGATACTACAGATGAGGGGATGGTCACGGTACCCGATGAAGTATAACCGTCGAACGCATGATCTCCGATAGCAATGGTACGTAACGAGGTACAGCCGTTGAACGCATAATTTCCGATGGATGCAACAGGCGCGGAGATGGTCACGGTACCCAGGGAGGTGCAACCGTCGAACGCAGACTTTCCTATCGATCCGACCGATCCGGAGATCTCGAGAGATGTCATTCTGGTACAGTCGTATAAGGCATTATCCGGGACAGATTCCACACCGCCGGTGATCGCAACGGCCAGATCGGCCCGGGTAAGCTGCCAGGGCGTGTTTTTATAATAATACCCGGAGGAGGCAGATGTGCTGTATGCGAACCATTCTCCGGTACCGGTAAAGATTATCTTTTCGATATAGTTGCAACCGGAAAATAACGGTGCGGCATTGGATCCGACAGAATTGAAGCCGACCCAAAGCTCAAGGGTTCTCAGACCGACATAATCCTTGAACACAGACTCTCCGATAGATTTTACGCCCTCTCCGATAACGACCGTCGTCAAGGAGGATCTGCTGAGCTTCCATGGCACATAATCGCCGTTGTTTCCTGAATTCCATTCTCCGGATCCTGCGGTGAAAGTTATTTTCTGAATACCGTAACAGTTGGTGAAGATGGACTTATCCTTGTAGCTATTACAGTCGACGCTTATGGGTACGGTGAGATCTTTCAAACCGGTACAATTCAGGAATACGTCATTCTCTATCGAAGTGCCGCTTCCGAGGATGGTCACGGAGGCGAGAGAAGAACAATCCCGGAACGCTCTGTATGAGATCTTTTCGACGGAACTTGGAAGGGTCACGGAGGCGAGGGAAGTACAGGAACCGAAGGCGACATCTCCGATCGATTTGACGTTCCCGGGGAGGACCAGGTTGGTAAGATATGTGCAGTAGATAAACAAGCCGCTGGCGATGGTTTCGAGGGAGTCCGGGAGGACCACCGATTCCAGGGAGGAACATCCTTCGAACGCGTACTCCCCTATGGATCCGGTAGAACCGCTGAATGTCACGGACCTTAGTGCGGTACAGCCCTTGAACGCATGATCTCCGATCGACATCGACGAACCGGAGAATTTCAAATCGGTGGTGAGGGAGGTACAGCCCTCGAATGCGGATTTTCCGATCGATACGACAGAATCGGCAAGATCCAATTCGGAGAGTGAGATACATTCTTTGAACGCAGAATCCCCGATAGATTTTACGCCCTCTCCGATAACGACCGTCGTCAAGGAGAGTCTGCTGATCTTCCATGGCACAGTATTTTTGCTGTTTTCCGAATGCCATTCTCCGGACCCTGCGGTGAAAGTTATTTTCTGAATACCGCAACAGTTGGTAAAGATAGACCACTCATCATACGACCCATAGTACTTATTACAGTTGACACTTATGGGTATGGTAAGATCTTTCAAACCGGTACAATTACTGAATACATCCCCCTGCATCGAAGTGTCGGCTCCGAGGATGGTCACGGACTCAAGGTAAAAACAGTTCGAAAATGAGTTGCTTTTGATCGTTTCGACGGAACTTGGAAAGGTCACGGAGGCGAGGGAGGTACATCTGTAAAACGCGTTCTTTCCGATTGTTTTGACGTTCTTGGGAAGGGTCAGTTCGACAAGTCCGGTACTGTCGTAAAACAAGCCATCAGAGATGGTTTCGAGGGAGTCCGGAAGGACCACCGATTCAAGAGAAGAACATTCTTCGAACGAGTACTCCCCGATCGATTCGACAGAATCGCCCAAGGTCAAAGAACTGAGTGCGGTACAGCCCTTGAACGAATGGTCTCCTATCGTTGTGACATTCTGGAGTGACACCGACTCTAGATTTGTACAATTGAAGAATGCGTACCCGCCTATTGTTGAAACTGAATCGCCGGAAATAGAACCGAGACTGGTACACTTTTCGAACGCATAGTTCCCGATCGATTGGACATCAAGGGGAATATGGATCGATGCAAGATTACTGCAACACTTGAAAGCGTAGGAACCGATGGAGGTAAGTGAATTGGGGAGAGTTAGGGAGGCAATATTGATACACCCTTCGAACCCCGAATCTCCGATGGATTTCACACCCTTCTTTATGATGACCGTAAGCAGGGGGGTTTTGCTACACTTCCACGGAACATCCACGTCGCTATTGCCTGAATTCCAGTCCCCGGTTCCTTCAGTAAGTATCAACCTCTCGAGATTGGCATCGCCGCCGAAGATGGACGTTTCGGAAGTTCCCCCGCAGTTGACACTTACCGGAACGGAAAGCTCTTTCAGATTGATACAACACAGGAAGGCATTTTCCCCTAGCGAGGTGCTGCTTCCGAGGATGGTCACCGATTCGAGGGAAGTACAGTACGCTAGCGCATCGACTCCGATATCATCGACGGAACTCGGGAATGTCATCGAGGTTAGGGAGGTACATCTGTAAAACGCGCCATCCCCGATCGATTCGACAGCATCGGGGATGATTAGCTCGTCAAGAGAAATGCAATTGTAGAACAAGCCCTTACTGATCGATCCGATGGACTCCGGGTATGTTATGGAGGTGAGAGAGCTGCAGTCCTTGAACGCATATTCCCCGATATAGGTGATGGAGTCGGTGAGCTCCGGAGAACCGAGAGCGGTACAGCCCTCGAACGCATTGCTTCCGATCTTGGTCACATTACTGAGTTCCACAGATTTGAGACCGTAGCAGTATTGGAACAGGCCATCGCTTATCGAAACGAGGGATTTCGGAAGCGTCAGGGACGTGAGCGAGGTACAGCCCTCGAACGCATGGTCCCCGATGGAAGCGATGGAATCGTTGAGCGTCAGAGAACCGAGAGTGGTACAGCCCTTGAATGCCCGGTCTTTGATAGTGATTACATTAGGGAGTTCCAACGATCCGAGAGAACTGCAGCAAAGAAATGCATTGGAACCTATCGATCTGACGAATCCGCCGAGATTCACAGAAGTAAGATCGGTACAATCGGAGAACGCATAGTCCCCGACGGATTCGATGGAACCCTGAATCACGACGGTTTTGATCTTGCCTTTGAACAAATTCCAAGGCGTTGTTCCGGATTCATAGTCATACATCGACCCGGTTCCGCTTATCGTGAGAGTATAATCCGAAGAAAGTTCGTACTTTGCATCGGCTCCGCAATAGCCCGAGACGATGGTATCGGCCGCAACGTCTTCCGAATTTTCCAACAGAATGCATGCCGAAACACAAACGACCAATGCAAAGATAAAAAGCGGTGCTCTCTTCATAATACTCACAACCTCAGATCAAGGAACGGTCTTGAAGTATCCTTATAAATCGTTAGTGAAGACAAAAATCATACATGTGCTGGTGTAATCGGCCCCCGGGGTGATTGGCTGTCATCCTGAGATCCTATGCGCATATCCGTAATTGGATTCGTAAATTCGATACCGGTTGCAGAGACCTTTGGAAGATCTGCCGAGTTTACCTTGTATTACGTTTCAGAGCTGGTATATCCGCTATGCATTGCGTCTAATGCTTCTCCAGGAAAGGGCATGCTTGTCTTTCAAGGAAGCCAGGACATATCTTCGTAATGAAAGATTCGAGACCTGTGAGATGTTGGCGGAATGCTTCGGAACCGATGTCGACGGGGTCAGGGGGATCGAGGAAAGGGCGTCGGAAAAGGTTGCTGAGGCTATGAAAATCTGTGACTTGTTCATGGATTACGATCCGATTCTTCCGGAAGACGGAAAACCGTTCGACACAGATGTTTCGGATAGAAACCGATAATCGATACCCCCGGATGTCGCGGGTTTGATATTTGAGATAATTCGCGTTGATCCCCAACTCCCGTTTTGCAATAACAATAACTGACTGATTTTTTTAGTCTGGCTGAATAAACTCATTTATATACTACATTGTTATTACCAATAACAATGAGCTATAAAGTCGTCCAGAAGATCCGCGGTAAGTACTACCTATACCTCGTGACCGATGCGGAGTGGGACCCAAAAAAGAAGAACTCGAAGCAGACGAGAGTTTACCTCGGACCCTGTGACAAAGACGGCAAACTCGACGAATCAAGACGCAAGAAAGCCAAACAACCTAAACAGCATGAAGAGATACTCTATTGGAGTAAGAACCTCGGCCAGTATCATCTCCTGAATGAACTTGCGAACAACTCCGGACTCACGAAGGCATTGACCAATGCCTTCGGAGAGACCATGGGGAAGAATGTACTGGCGCTGGCGATGCTTCGCATCGCTCAGCCCACGAGTCTCAGAAACACCGAAGATGCGATGGAATCGACATACATCAAGGAACTGCTCGATATCGACACGGATTTTTCATCACAGAGGATGTCGGAAATCATAAAATCAATCGGAAA
>CAVIXW010000017.1:0-22296 GCA_963646785.1 Acutalibacteraceae bacterium | reverse complement strand
CATTTAGTTTAAGTAGTGGAATTCAGTCTTCTGAGTGTAAGATTATCTTCTTTCTAACTCTAACTCCCGATTTTTCTGGTATACGGAATAACTGACCACCCATTTTTCTGAATGTCTGGCTATATGGAATGCGAGGTTTAAAATACATATTCCGTAATAAGGAATATATGGGAAGGGAACCGGACGGTTGGGCCAAGGATTGGTTACAGAAGATGAGGGATTCCGGCAGCAAAGGGCTGGCCGTAGAGAAGAACGGCAGGAACCATTATGTCTACTGGGCATCCACGTAGTGGGTGTGCGGCGAGAACAGACGGAAGAAACTGACGGAATACATCGGAATCTTGGAACCTCCGGGGAATCTGGTAATCTCCACGGAGATCGATATCGAAAACATGAATCCGAAGGCCATCGCCGCGGCCCGCATCGATATTGAACGGTACAGAAAACATCCGGAAGAGGTAATGGATTACAGGATCAAAGGCGCGATGCAGGTTTTCGAGCTGGCATGCAGGGATTTCATTCCCTCTCTGAGGGAATGTTTCCCTGATACCTGTGATGACCTGATGATGCTGGCCATGGCAAGATTGGCTGGCAGAGGCAGGCTCTGCCAGGCGGGGAGATGGTTCTCGACGCAGGACAACCTCATGTGCCTTCACCCCCATTATGATCCGGACACCTTGTCATTAGCTCTCAAGACCGCAGGTGGTGCGATAGATGCTCAGGACAAATTCTTCGAATCGCTGAAGACGCCGGGAAAACATATGGCAACCGACCTTACGGTCTGCTTCAGCAAAGGCAGATCATTCCTCATAAAGAAAGGATACAACCGTTTCAGATTGTCCTGCGGACAATTCAACATTGCATTGATATGTGGTCTGGAAGATAAACTACCGCAGGCATTGAAGACCCTGGCCGGAAACGTGAAGGAAGGTTCCATCCTCGATATATTGCATGAGCTGGATATCGGATGCGACTGCATCCTCGTCATGGACAGAGGGTACTTCTCAGAGGAGATAATGGATGTGCTTCATACTTCCGGCTACCGTTTCGTCATACCGGTCAAAAGAAACTCCTCTCTTTACGATACCCTCAGGATCGTTGAACCCAAAGGGTTCAACTTCCGGGGGAATTCGGTTATGTATGCGATCGGTGAAGGCTTCGGTTACAATGCATACAGATTCGAGAATCAGGATCGGCGCAACAAAGAACTTGCTGAGATGATGTGGACAGAAGAAATCGATGAGGATCGGGATATGGAGCCGTGTTTCACCGACGATTCCCAATATGCTTTGGACGGGGATCCGTCCAAAGCAGGGAATCTGATATTGGTTACCAATCTAAACGAGGACCCGAGAGAAGTGTATACCATGTTCAAGATGAGGTGCTCGGTGGAAGAATGCAATGATTCCGCGAAGAATGTCATGAGTGCGGACAGCACATACCTCCGGGACAATCGGTCCATCATGGGTTTCAATATGGTCACATTCCTTGCACTCAGAATGTACATGACTATGGAGTTATGGATCGCGAACAGGGGTATGACCTCGAAATACACTCCTCTCGACATACTGTTCGAGTATAGTTCCATGGTCTCCATCACCACGCAGACAAGGGTCATGACTCAAGCAGTGCCAGCTAACGTTCGGAAGATAGAGCAGGACATAGGGCTGGGCCTGTATCCCGACCCGTGAAACACTTATTCCGTAAAAATCGGGAGTTAGAGTTCTAAAACAGGAAGGCAGCGTCGCAGGCAAACAGTCATTGCCTGATCCGAAGATCGGCAGATCGATGGAAAAACAGACATCTGGGACATCCGCATTTCGGGATCGCGGTAAAAACCGGCCCCGGATGCAGTCACCCCCGGGGTTGATCGGGATCCCTGTCGCGGGGGGCGCAGACCGATTCAATATATTCGTTCTGGATATGCTCTATCTCCTCGCCGCTCGCGGCAACACGGTATTTCTCCAGAAAATCACCGTTTATCCTGACGAACTCGGAAGCCCAGTTGAAGCGGGTGAAGAACGGTTCAGCCTGCTCATCCTGTCCGAGGATCAACAGCGATGCGAGCACGGCCTCGGCACTGTTCAGTCTCCACGGTTTGCCCCAGTTGATCGGGTTCGCGGCCACGAAATACGGCAGTTTACGGGCTTTCTCGCCACGGATGCGCGGGATCTCGTCGATATGTGTCCAAGTAAGGTCGAGGACGACTATGCCCCTGCGTGCATATTTCAGGTCCGCCGGACTGAGAGTTTCCTTGCCGAATGGCGAAAGTACGATACACCCCGGCGGAATTTTGTGCAGCGGAACCTCGCGAGCGAGACCGAACTTCTCCATTCTTTTGGCAGTGCATTTCTTCGGATCGCATTGGTCCATATCGTAAACGAGGATCGGGATCATGCCGATACCAGTGAACGGAGATGCTCAGGGTCGGACATGTTCTGCTCGACCCAGGCACGGACCTTGTCGGCGAAATCGGACATGCACTGCGCCAGTTCCGCATCGTCGGTAGCCTCGAGTCCCTGACGGGTCCCGAGGTCGAGGATAATCTGCTTTCCCTTCCAGGGGGATTCGTTTCCGATTTCGTCGAAAAGAGCTTTTTCCAACCAAACGACGACATCGTAAACGGCATCCTCGGGAAGATGTCTGGTGTCCCGAAGGTCCTTCGACACCATGCTCCTCAGGTCGTCGCCGCGACGGTACATCACGGAAAGCAAATCGCAGTCGATTATGTCGCGTTCGGGCCCTGCACTAAAAGCTTCGTAAAGATCCGGGAACAACGAATTCGTATAATACTCGGCGAGCTGTGAGGTGAAATCGTTCTTGCGTTCGATAAAGAGCACACGGAGTTTTTTCATTTCATTCGTTTTCTTCGAGTGGACCATGCATTCGAATAAACATGTTTATCATAAATGTTATCCTACGTTACACTTTTATCCAGAGCGGATAATCCGTGACTGCTGCGATGATGATCGTTTATTGAGCTGATCATTGATGAGTGACGGGCGAGCTGAGCAGTTTTTCTATATCCCGTTCAAATAGTACGACTTCAATCAGCCCCTTATGAATCCCGTTTTACAGGTCGCGTTGGATATGATGCAGTTGAAACGCAGCATCGGCATTGCACAGGAGGCCGTCGACGGAGGTGCAGACTGGGTGGAGGTCGGAACGCCGCTCATCAAAAGCGAGGGTGCCGAAGCCGTCCGCACCATCAAAAAAGCGTTTGCCGGGCACAGGATAATCGCAGACACCAAAACCATGGACACGGGTGCGTTCGAGGTCGAGATCATGGCCAAAGCGGGGGCGGATATCGTCACGGTTCTCGGTCTCGCCGATGATTCGACAATCGCTGAGGCCGTACTTTCGGGACGCAAATACGGTACCGATATCATGGTGGACATGATCAATGTTCCAGACAAAGTAAAACGCGCCAAAGAGGTGGAGAAACTAGGTGTTGCGTTCATCTGCCTCCATATGGGTATCGACTCTCAGATGAGGGGGGAAGACGCCCCTATCGACATATTGAAGAAGATAGTGTCCGAAGTGTCCATACCGGTAGCCGTGGCGGGCGGGATCACTTCGGAAACCGTGAGAAACTATGTCGAAGCGGGGGCCTACGATATCATAGTCGGCGGGGGAATCACCAAAACCGCCGACATCAAATGTGCTGCATCGAACCTGAAAAAAGCGATGTCCGGAGCCGAAGTGGCCGATGTCATTGCCAAAAAGTACACCGAAAGCGATCTCGAAGAGGCGTTCTTGAAAGTATCCACGTGCAATATCTCCGATGCATATCACAAAAAAGGAGTTGTTTTCGACCTCCACCCGTATATCAGACACAACACGAAAATGGTCGGCAAGGCGCTGACCGTGCAAACCTGCAACGGAGATTGGGCAAAACCTGTTGAAGCTATCGACAGGGCGAATCCTGGAGACGTCATCGTCATCGACGTCGGAGGGGCCCCGATGGCGGTGTGGGGAGAACTGGCATCCAACTCCGCCATGAACAAAGGCGTAAGGGGAGTTGTCATCGACGGATCCATCAGAGACATCGACGACATCGAAGAACTCGGGTTCCCCGCATTCGCGAGGCGGGCGGTACCCTGTGCCGGAGAGGCGAAAGGCTGGGGTGGCATCGGAGTGGAGATAAGCATCGGCGGACAGAAGGTCCGTACCGGGGACTGGGTCATCGGCGACGAAAGCGGACTTATAATCGTGCCCAAGGAAGAAGCGGTCGAAGTTGCCAACCGTGCACTGGATGTTCACGAACACGAAACGCGCACGAGGGCGGAGATTAAGAGGGGTTCCACACTTTCCCAGGTCAACGAACTTTGTAAGTGGGAACCCGTTAAATGAATGACCCAAAGGGTCATTTAAAGGTTAATTTTGAACGGGACGAATCCTCGTTCGGGTCATATTCGGGAACGGATCCGTCCTCCATTTTCTTCGCAAGGGCCTCCAGACGTTTGATGCGGTCGGGAGTCGTGGGGTGAGTGCGGAAGAGGTTCCTGAAGATCGATTCTTTGCGGACCGGGTTGCAGATCCACATATCCGCATGCGCCGTGTCCGAATAGCTGTTGGCGGACTGTTCGCAACCGTATTCGAGGCGGTTGAGCGCGCTTGCGAGTGCAAGCGGTTTGCCGCACATACGGCCCCCGGTCTCGTCTGCCAGATACTCCCTGTTACGGGAAACGGCCAGCTGAAGGATGAGCGCGGCGATAGGTACGAAGATCGCACACACGAGTCCGATGACGAGCATAACGCCCCTGTTCTCGTCCCTGCTGTTGCCACTGAAAAGCACATTGTAGAAGACCATCCGGGAAGCAAAGGTCAGAACGGAAACCACGGTCGACGCAACAGACATCACCAGGATATCCCTGTTCTTCACATGGGACATCTCATGTGCCAGCACGCCTTCGAGCTCGTCATCGTTCAGCATGTTGAGCAGTCCGCGTGTTGCCACAACGGCCGCGTTCTTGGGATTCCTTCCGGTGGCGAACGCGTTGGGCATCGGATATTCGCTGATCCCTACCTCGGGCATCGGAAGCCCCGCCTTCTTGGCGAGCATTTCGACAGTGTTGTACAGGCGGGGGTTTTCCTCGCGGGTGATCAGTCTCACGCGGTTTGCACGAAGTGCGCTTTGTTTTGAAAACCAGTATGAGTAAAAACTGATCAAAATAGATATTACGAGCATCACGGAAAATCCGAGCAGGCCATATCCGAATATGTACCCGACGAAAAATCCGAGTGCGACCATGAACAGAGTCAGTATTACAAAAACGCTGAGTGTCCTTAACTGCCAAATCAATCTCATCCAATCGCCTCCGCGATCATATTACACGAAAGGATACTGTCTGCCCTACATAAAAATCATTAACATCGTGCAGGCCGAGCGTGACCCTTAACCGACCGATTCCGAACACGCCGGTACAGTGGTTCAGATAAAGGTGCTTGCACCCGATGTTCTTCAGATATTCGGCGTAGACATCGGCCAATTTATCCTTCTTCTCTCCGATATGAAAGCCGCCTATGACGGCGTTGGGGTATTCCCCGAAACGGTCCTTGACCATCTCGAAGGCGTGGTCCAATCCGCAATGGCAACATCCGGAGATCAGGACCGGTCCGTTCTTGCCCTTGAGGACCATGAACACCTCCTCCCCCTCGCCCTGATGGAATTTCATAGGGCGACTGACAAACAGGTGTTCGCTCAACTGCACCCAATCCGAAACGTCCTTCTTCACGTATTGGGCATCGTGATCGGCGGAAAGATAGATGCCGGTGGCACCCAGCACCGTCTTGGTGCCCCATGCCGAAGCGGGAGCGTAGATATCGAGGGGGGTCTTGCGAGAACGAAGCAACCCGGGAAGACCTCCCCAATGGTCGACGTGCCTATGGGATACCACAACGCGCGAGATCGATTCGGGGTCTGTTTCGGATTCGTAAAGATTCGCAGTGAAATACCGGGGCCGACGGCCCACTCCGAAAAGGGTCTTTTCACCGTCTGCCTCGATCAGTACTGAAAATCCCTTCGCACCGATGAACAAGGTCGACTCCATGGCGCCCTCGTCATAAATGCAGGTTATCTTCGCTTCATCCATACGACCCTAACCCCTGTAGCTGTATAAAAGAAAGAGCCAGACATACAGATTAGCGTTTGTAGTACCAATCGGGCAGGTCTTTGCAGATGCGAATGATTGTTTCCTCGTCCGCGAGACCTGCCCTGAGCATCCACTGAACCTTGTGCGGAACCGTGGTGACGGACATTATCGCGGAAGGGCGGTCGGGTTCGTCTATGTAGTCGGTTTCCAACATGAAACAGGACGAATTCTTGCTCAGCGCTTCCTTGATGTTGGTCTTCGATGCGGGGATAGAAGGAAACACTCCGAAGGTCTCCTCCGGAGTGACGAAGGGCGGCGATGAATGCTTTATAACAAGTTTCGGATCGAAACCGACCTTGCGGGCGATCTCCGCCAGATCGCGATTGGTGTCGATACTTCCCGATTCGCAATGTATGATCACTGGCACATCGTTCTCCTTTGCGATTTCCATGCCCCTGCCGAGTATTTTGTTGGAAGCGTCCATAATCTCGGACGGGCATTCGAAATGGGGTCTTCCGATCTCTCCGATGGCAACGGCATTTCCTTCCTCGACCGCCTTGCCGGCGGATTCCATGCCGTCCATCATGATATCCACGGCAGTATCGAGGCCGTATTTTTCGGCAAGCGGGATAAGAAGCACGGGGTACGGCCCCACCGCAACGTTCAGCTCAAGGTTCGTTTCCGCACGGGCCTTATCCGCAAGATCGAACGTAATATCGTACGAATCCTTGAAATCCGAACCTTTGGTTATCTGCACCTCGGGGTACGGAAGGGTCACCAAGGTCAGTGCGGTACCGCCTGCCGATTCGTATTCTTTGAGTGCATCCACATTACGCCCGTGAGGGCTCATATGGATATGGTTATCGTAAACCGGGATGGGTCCCATGGAAACATTATCGGAAACACTTTATTAAATCGTATACTCATTGAAGACTGATGCAGCCGGGGGCCCCAGAGCAACAAAAATCATTCTTCGATTCGGAACTTGATCCGAACAACCGTTTTTTGTTCAAACAGTTCAGAAAATATTATCGCTCTTTCACCCCGGACATGCCAGACAGATTCACTCGGAAGGAGTATGGATTCATCCCCTTCGGAAAAACCATGCAGAGGCATTTGGCGTTCACGGGCCCCGACGACCTGAAGAACTTCATGATGTCCAAAGTGCCGGCGCACAGCTACTACTCCACGGCATACTATCGTCATCCCTCCGCCCCGGATATGGCCGGAAAAGAATGGTTGGGGGCCGAACTGATCTTCGATCTCGATGCGGATCACCTTTCCGGGGCCGAGGAGATGACCTATTCCCAGATGATGGTGCAGATCCGCAAGGAGATGATCTCCCTGGTTGACGACTTCCTGCTGTCGGACCTGGGATTCGATGAAAAACAGGTCCACATCTGCTTCTCCGGAGGGAGGGGGTATCACGCGCACATCCGTTCCAACGACATCTACACTCTCGGTACGAACGAACGGAGAGAGCTTGTCGACTACGTCTCCTGCATGGGCCTGGATCTTGACAGGGTCTTTAAACCGGAGGTACAGGCCATCGGCACCACTTCCGTGGGCAACGGGATGGTCCGTGCATCTACGAAGATCATCCGCAGGATCCCTTCGGAGGATTCGGGAGGCTGGGACAGAAAATTACGCGAAGCGTTATACCTGGTATGCAAGAACATTGTCGAAGAAGATCCGAAAGCTGTGAAGGCGATATATCCGGTCATCAAATCCAACACAGCTACCCTCGAATCTCTAAAAAGCAGATTGAAAGGAAATATGGACTACATGTTCACGCACAACAACATGTCCCAGCTGACCGGTGCGGAACAGAACATTCTGCTCAGTGCGGTGAAATACGTTTCGACATCCCTTTCGAGCGAGGTCGACAAACCGGTCACGCCCGACATCAAGAGGCTGATCAGACTTCCCGGATCCCTGCACGGAAAGACTGGGCTCAGAGTAGTTCCGATCACCCGTGACGAACTGACCGACTACGATCCCCTTCAATCGGCAGTTCCAGACACGTACACCTCTGACCCGGTAAAGGTCACGATGCACCGCAGTATGTCATTATATATGCTCGGAGAACATATGGCCCTGAAAGGTGAAACTGAGGTCCCTGAATTCGCCGCTCCATTGTTGATCGGAAGAAAATATGCGCATATCGGTTGGGATTCTGAACCGAAGAAGTCAGCCTTCCGAATACATCCCCGGGGTCGTCCATGCAGTCAGAAAAGCCAATCATCGTCATTGCGGTCTTTCTGATAGCTGCCCTCCTGATCGGAGAGGTGTTCGTTTATGCCACGCACGAAGAGTATTCTGCCGAGGTTTCACGCACATCCGACGGGATGGAATGGAGCATCAGCTCCACCGGTTCGAACACATACGACATTCTTGTCCTTGACAACGGTTCCTTCTCGTCCAAGAAAACGGTATATCTCTACCTTGACGAAAGATACGGGCATACGTCTTCTCCGGGAAAACAGCCCGTCGGATCCAAAGCTCTGAACCCCGACCACTACCTGGATTTGTTGGAAAAGGAACTGAAAAACAGGTGCGTCACGGATGTACGCTATGTCGATGCCGATACCCTCGTCGATGTTATGAAGGATCTGAAGGATTCTGACGAAAAGATATTGGTCATGGTGTCCGGTTCCATCCCGGACACTGTCTATGGCGATTCAGATCTTCTGACGACCTGGATAGATTCGGGCGGCACGCTGTACTGGGCTGGGGGAATCATCGGCGAATACGTATCGCACAGAGACGGTACGGTCACCCGGGTCGCAGACGGCCCCCGGAGATTCCTGGGCAGCGACTGCGTGAATCCGTTGGAACCGGAAGGCGATCAAAACGCGGGACTGGTGGAC
Organism: Acutalibacteraceae bacterium; assembly: GCA_963646785.1. Taxonomy (GTDB): domain Archaea; phylum Thermoplasmatota; class Thermoplasmata; order Methanomassiliicoccales; family Methanomethylophilaceae; genus Methanomethylophilus. The sequence goes on along the minus strand of CAVIXW010000017.1, from coordinate 13,331 downwards.
AATGTCGTCCCCGACAATCAACTGCAAAAGATCCTCGGAATCGGAAGCAACTCGATATTGTACTCGGTCGATCCCAGCCGCCTCGACGGCTCCGTCGGACACCTGTCCCTCGGTTTCACAGACGGAAAATATTCTAGCATAACCTATGTCCAATCGCGTTCGGGACAGATCTGCATAATCGGCGGAGACCTGACCCACCAACAGAATTACGACGTGTCCCAGATCATCGCGTCGGGGCTGTATTACGGATCTCAAGTGTTAGCTTCCGAAGACGGAAAAGTGTTCGGTACGACAGTAAGCGGGAACATCGAGTTCACCTCCGTGGGAAACGTCAGGGCGTACATCTACCTCGGCCACGGATCCAATTACCTGGTATACGGGAGAGGATTCGATCTATGAATCCGGATTTATCATCGAAAGGATGTCTCGACAGAGACCGTATCGGTGCGTTCCTGAAGAGCCGGCTTTTTATCGTGATCCTGATCGGACTTGCCATCAGATTCGTTCTGGCACCTCTACTTACATACACCTTCGATTTCAGCGGATGGGCACTGGTCCTCAGGAACATTCAGTGCGGAGACGGACTTTACGACCTCGACGGATACTATTACTCCCCGCCGTGGGGTTACCTCCTGGCGATCTTCTCCAAACTCACCAATGTCCTGGGCGTGACGGTGTTCGGAGAACAGGTGGTCGGAGCGCTTTCGATAGAATGGTACGGTTGGTACTTCAGCGCCACCGCCTCCTCACTCGGATTCAACGTACTCATCAAGATCCCCATAATTCTCGGAGATCTGTTGGCCGGATACCTCATTTATTGGCTGGTTTCAGATATCACGGAAGACAAAAAGAAGGCCACCGCTGCATTTGCCATTTGGTTCCTCTGCCCGTTCGTGATCGCGGTCGGATGCATCGGAGGCCAATTCGACTGTCTTTCTGCGGTGTTCACGCTTCTCACGATCATCTTCCTTCGCAGGGACAGGTATTTTCTGGCGGGGATCATGTTCTCCCTGGCCTTCCTGATCAAATTGTTCCCTGCGATCCTGGTCTTCGTGTTCATCGCATATACGTATCGCAAACACTCTGAAAATGGAGATCCGATACGTTACCTTCTGAAAGCCGGTTCCGGTTTCGTTCTTGCGACCGTTGTTTTGCTTATTCCGAACATAGTCAACGGCAATCTCGGCGATTGCTTTGCGTACCTGACAAATCGGGTGTCCAACGGACTCGGCGGTTCGACCTCCGAATACGCCCAGTATCTTACTGTCGTGGCATATCTCGCCATCGTGGGCATATCGATACTTCTTGCAAAACATTTGGCGCATTCGAAGAAAGATTTGACTCGGGAGTTCTTCTTTTTTAGCATCCTGACGCTGTCCGTATTGTTCCTTTATCCCTCCGCACCCCAGTACGTCCTGCTGATCTTCCCGTTCATGATCATGTGGTACATCATTTACGACCGTTCCATCAAAAGACCGATACTTCTGATGATGGTCGGCACCACCGTGTTCTCTCTGGCATCCAATTTCACATTGCTCCTTTCCCTGGCCAACTACAGCAACCTGGTCTCGGTCCCGGCATTGCTTGCCCTGATCGACGCATACCAGCAACCGTTCCTGGGACTGTCCCTGATGAGCTGGCAGTATTACGTGGGCGGGGTACTGCAGTGGGTATCCGTTGCCTGGCTGCTGGTAATATTGCTGAACCGCTGGAAATCGGAAAGTTTGAACGAATCAGACGAAAAAAATATGTTTGTGTACAATGATTAAGAACGTCATGACCTTCTCGGGCCTAACAGGTCGCCAAAAAACCTACCTGCTTTTCGGAGGCGCATATGCGATAGCATCCATATTGCTCTTCGTTATTGTCAGATTGGGTGATATTCCATCCAGCGTGTATGACGGGTATTTCCCGTATGCCGATGCGATGGCGCGGGGCGTACTCCCTTACTCGGAGGAGGTCTTTGTGTACGGACATTGGAGTGTTTGGGAATACCCCCCTCTCACATATGTGTTTCTGTTCATACCCAGACTGATCGGATGGACCCCTGCGTCCTACCAGGCGGCATACATTGCGATGACATTTGCCATCTTCATGATCGGGCTTTATTATACCGAAAGGATCGCGAAGGACCTGAACAAGGATCCGTTCAGGGTCATGCTTCTTTACACGTTCCTGATGATGATCATGTTCGAGTATCTTGTCGACAGATTCGACATCATACCCACGGTTCTCCTTATCGTCGTGCTCTCGCTGGTGATCAGAAAACGTTACGAGGCCGCATTCGTTCTTCTTGCCGCAGGAACGCTCCTCAAACTGTTCCCTGCCTTTGTGTTCCCTGTCCTTCTGATTTATATGATCTCGATACGGGAATACAGGCGGGCCGGACTTTCGCTTGTTTTTCTGACCTCGGTGGCCGGAGTGATTGTGGGATTGCTGGGATCCCTCGGTACCGACCCGTTCTCATTCCTCGAATACCACACCGATAGGCCCCTTGAGATCGAGTCGCTGATGGCATCCGTTATCCTGTTCCTGAATCTGTTCGTAAATCTGGATATCTCCCTCGAATTCAGCTTCGGTTCGGATAATGTCGTAGGTGCCCTGCCGGACAGCATCGCACCGGTGATGCTGTGGATAGCGGGCGCTCTGATGCTGGCCTGTTGCTTTGTATATGCATACTATGCGTTCAGGAAAAGGACCGAAGACCTTCACGATGCGTCTCTGGCCATGATCATGATCCTGCTTTCGTTCTTGCTGTTTTCCACCGTGTTCTCGGGGCAGTATATGGTCTGGGCGATCCCGTTGATATTGTTCTGCCTCATGTTCATGAAGAACAGAACCAATTCTACGTTCATTCTCATAATATTCGTCGTTGCGGAGATTCTGACGCAGCTTAACTTTGCATTGAATTTCGGATTGAGGCCCGAAGGAACGGACCTGTACGCATTGGGAATTATCGCGGTATTACTCAGGAACATCCTGCTGATTTACCTCTTCGGCATCTTTGCGTGTCTCCTCGCCGGAAAGAACCCCCCGATACCCAGGAAGGCGGCCGAATACATAAATTCCAAAATCCCCGAATAACCTTTTAAAACAGAGCCCTATCACAGCTTATGAACTCCAAAGCGGTCTTTATAGCGGAACTTATCATATCGCTCGCAATAGCCGCCATCGGGTTGGCCAATCATGATTTTCTTGTTGTCACCTACGCACTCTGCTCCGCATTATTCGCCGGAATACTGATCCGTTCGTCCGGAACATGCGAGATCAAGACGAATGTCAGCATCATTTCGATGATAACCCTGATCGTGGGTGCGATACTGTTCATCTACGTATTGAATTACACCTCGGACCCGTTCGTGGATAAACGTACCTATGCGCACATCGAAGGATTTATCGCATGGACTATCGCCTATCCGCTGGCATATCTTGCTACCGAATGCATCGTTCTCCTGTTCAACGCATCGCTGAACAGGTACCTTGTGAGCGGATTTATGGTATTCAACAGCGAGGCCCTGACCTCCCTGATGCTCATTGCCATATCCATCTTCGACACCGAGAACCTGGATACCACATTCATGTTCGTGGATGAACTGGCGTACCTGTTCATGGGCCTCGTCATGTCGGTTATCGTGGCGGCGATCATGTGCATCGCACTCCGCAGGACGAAATTCATGATATCCCGTGAAACCTTGGTGGTGGGCCAATGAATCCCGAAGAGATCCGTCGCGACAAAATACTGAGCATTGCGGTTCTCGTGACGGAGCTCGCGATCTTCTGCGTTATGATCCTGACCGTTGTCTGGAATATTGCCCCTGGCCTTGATTATCACCCCTCCGAATATCTGATCGCGACCTGCGTCGCCTGTGCGTTGCTTCTTGCTGTGATCCCCGTCCTCAGGCTCACCGGCCTTGTGAGAATGCCCTGGTGGTTCAACATGCTGTTGATCCTTGACGTGTACGTATACTCGATATCGCTCTGTCTGGGTATGTATATGAGCGTGTACTGGTGGGGATTCGTGGGCCACGTCCTTTCGACGATGAGCGTCGGCGGGGTCGTATTCCTGTCGCTGTGCATCATCGAAAAGTATTCCCCCTCCCACATCACATTGGGTTCCAATGCGGGGATCCACTGTTTCACGCTTATGATATCTCTCGCATTCGGCGGAATCTGGGAGGTCATGGAAGGCTACATAGACATCGTTGCGGGACAGGCATATATGTCGTACGGGGTTTTCGATTCGCTGGACGACCTCAGGGCGGACCTTGTCGGAAGTGTGCTCATGGTGGTTCTGGCAGAATATCTGCTTAGAAGCAAATCCCCCGAGGAGATCGCGGGCGACACTTTGGTAAAAACACCCAAATGGCACAAAGCCTGACGATCCGGCTTTCTGCCCTTTGATCGGGGGCCAGAATCCGGACGGGAGTCGTACCGACCCCCTATCCGCAAACCGCTTACTGATTTTTATTCAAAGCGGCCCTGAATCTGTCACGGATCCCTACGGCCTTCAAGGGAATGTTCGGCGAATCCGAATTGAAGACCCTGATGGGTACGTGCAGGAACACCGTACGGTCGCGCTTTGAAACGGCCGAGCTTATCGAGACCCTGTCAGGGGCCCTTTCCACGACCGGGAGATCGTAGGCTTTTGCAACGGCAAAAAGGTCTACTGCCAGATACGCAGGATCGATCTGATTCCCGGTGGAACCGAACGTACCGTTATCCAGACATATCACCGTAAGATTATTGGGCCGTACGGACGAAAGCACGGGCATGAACGAAGATCCGAGCATGCTCCCGTCCCCGTCTATCACGAATACGCGACGGTCGGTGAACAGAGACATACCGAAGCCTATCGGAGTGGCCTGGGTATAGCTGCCGAGCATGTAGAAATTAAGGGCCCGGTCCTTCGAAGCAAATACCTCTTTGGACGGTACACCGATGTTGCTGACGACGATATCCTCCTCGCCCACTGCGGCCATGATCTCGGAAATTGCCTCGATGCGGGTCAGAACAGGCTCCTCGAAAAAACTTCCTGGAACGTCGGCCCCTTCCCGTTTTCTCAACGGATACTCCTGCGGCAGACGTTTCGATCCGCCCCATAGTTCTGGTTTGATCAGAACTACCGAGATCCTCGATTCCGAAAAGGCGGCCTCCATCGCTTCACTCAAGAGATGGATATCCTCAGGGTCGCTTACTATATGGCAGTCGATATCGTATATCTTCAGAAGTTGGGGAATACGTGAATTGAACGGGATCTGGGCCTCGATCTTTTCCGTTTCGGTGCCCCTCCAACTTGCAAGAATGAACAGAGGCAGTTTGTAGCAGGAGGTGAGAGACATAATTGCGTTGAGCATATTGCCGATTCCCGAACTCTGAATGGAAATTACCGCTCTTCTGCCCATGATGGCGGTTCCGGCACAAAGTCCGACGGCATCCTCTTCGCGGGTGATGTCGATCGTCCTGAACGTTTCGTGCAACATGTCGGTCAAACGCTTGTTCTTATCGCACGGAAGGCTGAACACGATATCGGTGTGCGCCTTCTTCAACTGCTCGATAACCTCTTCCTCGTTCATCCCAGGGCCTCCAGAAGTTCATCGTCCGGGATATTCTTGTCGAGGAACGCTTTCGGCTTTATCGTCTGCAGGCCCAGGTCTTCTTTCGAACGCTCGAGGCCTCCGCCCGTCATATTCAAAAGAATGTGTGCATCGGGATCTATCATATCCTCTTCGACGGCTTTGATCAGTGATGCGAGTGCTACGGATGCCGCAGGATTCGGAACGACCGCTTCCACAGAATTCCAAAGTTTCTCCGCGGATCTCGCCTCGGAGTTGGTTACGGAATGGAATCTGCCCCGAGTGGCGGTCATCGCATCGAATACGCCCCCTGCAACAGAATACGGCGGTTTTCTGTTGGTCAGTACATCGGCATAGACCTCGAACACGTCGCCCGCAAGTCCCAGATCCTCTGGAATGATGTTTCTTCTTCCCGCATTCCACGCCTTGAGCATGGGGGCAAAAGGTTCGTTTTGTGCCAACTCGAGACAGGGGAGTTCGCTGCCGAACCTCCCGTCGCCGACCAGGCGCATTGCGGCCTCCCAGGCGGCGATGCCTCCGGTACCGCTGCCGACCGCCTGGAAATAATACTCGGGGATCCGGCCGATAGTGACGGCTCCGTCGAGCAGGACCGTTCCCATCCCGTCCCTGCGGGCGATATTTTTCGCACCGCCTTCCGGAACGTATCCTTTCATGGAGGATATCCGGTCTGCCACGGAAATGGCATCTGCATAATCTCCGTCCACCGCGAGCAGAACGGCCTTTCCCCTGTCTTCGGAAACCATCATTTTGTCCTTGGCACATTTCGGAACCACGATAACGCAGGACCTGTCGATGATGTTCCCGATCTCTGCGAAGGCCCTTGCGGTATTTCCCGCAGATGCCACTACGACCGAATCCTCGGAAAAATCCTTGAGGCGGGCATAGGTAGGCAGAGCTTCCAGTTCCTTGAATGATCCGGAGACCGCGAAGGCTCCGCGCTCAGGGTAGTATCCAGTGAATCCCACCCAGAGATTCCTGAGTCCGAGTTCTTTTGAAAGAGCTTCGCTCCTGAAAGTTACGGGGCCGGCCCTGCATCCGAAGGTTTTCGAAACGGGGAGCCAATCCTTGAACCTGAACACATTCTTTTCAGGACCCACATGTATCTGTTTGGACCGGTATTTTGCCCTTAGCAGACTGTTGTGGCCGTTGGGACAGGTCAATGTGTAGTTCTCCTCCACCTCTTCGCCACCGTCGACGCAGTACAGAGTATAGTTCCTCTCCGCCAAGGTATCAAAGCCTCCTGTCTTCCGGATCGAAAAGACCCAATGACCAGTCTCCTGCCTGCACCCTCGATTTGATGTCGTCGCAGACCTTCAATCCGATGCTTCTGCTGGACTGCCGCTGACGGACGGGCACTCCGTTCCTGGGGCCGTCGGGGAATCCCACGGTACCGAGATCGCAAGAGAATACGCCGCCGACACAGGCGGAAATACAGAATCCGCAATCCATACACCGGCTCCTGTCAATCCCTTCGGAAGGTATGGCGTCTCTCGGACAGAGCCTGTCGGCATTGCATTCGGGACAGTGATGACATTTTGTCAAATCTACATTGACTGTTACGTTGTCGTCTCTCCAGACTGACGCATACCTATCGACACAGATCGGTTTTCTGTCACGGACATCGCACAACGGGAGTTCGGTGTTCTCGTTGAGAACGGAAAGGCCCTCGAGAGTTTTATCATCGATCACGGGAAACGCCACGCCTACGGAGATGGTACATTCCGGAGAAAGGGAGGTTCTGAACCCGCCCATATATTCGGGTTTCATCAGATGCATGTCCGCTTCCACGGAAAGATTGGGTTTCGAAGGATTGCTCCGCGTTCCGGCACCCAGAACCGTTCCGGGGGCCCCGTTCACGAACACGGCCGCACCGGTCTTCAGGAACCTGCATTCGGGATCGTTCTGAAGCGGATTGATGTCGCCGCACCCGCTGAAGGTCGCTTCTCTCCATCCGCCTTCCATTGGTTGCGGGCCCTTGAATATCGTAGATACGTTTTCTTCGGCTGTGGCAAAACAATTGTAATTTTTGAAAAAGCTACGGGTGGTGACCATTTTCGCATAAGGGATTTCGGAAAGAGAGATCTGTTTGACGATCTTCTTTCCTTCGTCCGTGATCACGGTCACTTCTATTTTTTCTCCGGCGACGAGATCTCTGAAAAGATGGCCTCCGCCGTACAGCGCATCACGCTGTGCCGTACCGTTTACAACAACATCCACCATCCCGAGGGATTCGTTGGGACACGGACCTACGTTGGCCGGAACCCCGTTCAGCCATACGTATTCGGCATGTTTGAACTCCGCCGGACCGCATATCGGGATGCACATGACAGCCATGGTCCCGGATACGATACCGAAAGATCCTGCCGTGACGACGTCTACCTCGTCCAGGGTCGGCCTCTTTCCTTTACGGACCAGTTCTTTGAACTCGGCAGCCGTGTATACGATCGCTTTTTTAGAACGGATTTTCTTCTGTATCTCCGAAATCGACTTACTGCAATTCAAAGTATCACCACATCTTCGATTCTGACCTGTATTCCCCAGGGTTTGTCAATAACCATATTACATAGTCCCGTGTGAGCCCGGTCCATCATACAGAACCCGGGGAGAAAATGCTGACGGATACCGAATCTGGGCTCGCCCCGGATGGGGATGGCACGGCCCTCGAACCCCAGCATATGGTACATCTTGACCTCTTTCACGGATTCGAAACGCCCGCGGGACAGAGCGGGGCCGAGGACGTGTCCGGTGATCACCCCGGTGACCGGGTCGGCTTCCAGCACCTTAATCACATGGTTGACAGGACATCCGGCACCGGCAGGACGACCGACGACCACATCCCCCGGCACGATCGCCATCCTCTCGACGGAATCTGATCTGAACGGCAGAATGATCTTTCTCGCGGAGGGCTCCCCGGGCATGGAGGTTATGACGTATTCGTATTCCTGCCCGACCACATCGGTACCGCTGTAATGGTGCTGAACGGAGATCATCGGAACAGTATCCTCTGAAGGTTCCCTGTAAAACGGACATGAATCTGCCGCAAGAGAACCCGAGTGCACACGTTCGAGATATTCGTCGCAGGTCCTGCATCCGCACGCACCGCAGTTTCTCCCGGGGGGTGTGAATTCATTCCCCGCGGTAGATGTTGTCCGCATCGTCGATCCTCCTGATCACTCCGAAATGATTCTGCCACCCTACATCCTTTTTACCGATGCAGATGGTGCATACGCCCAACGGAGGATTTCCGCGGAGGGAGATCTTGTCCCCGGGACGTATCTTGCATACCTCCTCCATCCGCCTGAAAAGATACCTCAGACCGGTTCCCTGTATGGCGTTTGTCTCGACGAGCTCCATGTTCGGATTGACCTGCCGGATGCTTTCTCTGAACACTTCTTTTTCCGCCTGAGAGATAAGATCGATCTTGGTCACGATGCACATATCCGAAAGATCGATCATCGGAGCCATCTTCAGAGGGGCATGGGTGCCGGAAAGGGAGGACATGACGCAGATACCGAAGGAATCGGTGAAATAAGGCGTACATCTGAGGCACAGGCCCGCACTTTCGATTATCAGTACGTCAGCGCCTTTGGAAACGGCCCAATCGATGGCATCGGTGATGATCATAATGCTCATATGGTCCGGGCACATATCTCCGGAATACACTTTGCGCGTGGGAATATCGAATTCTTTCTTCAGTTCTTCGTCCTCGAAGGCCCTCACGACGTCTATTTTCAGAAATGCCGGGGAACTTCCCTGTTCCTTGAGATAGTGGATCATCTGTCTGATCACCGAGGTTTTTCCCGCACTGGGAGGGCCTGCGATGACCATAAGACGGAGATCGCCCATCAATTCACGCTCCCGATGACCTCACCGTTCCTCAAACGCTCGCGTATGACGGATAATTCTGAATCGAGGCGGCGAACGAGTCCGATGGCATCTTCCTCGCTTTGTCCTGCCTCTATGATGTCCACGACCTCGCCGTTACGCATCACGATGCGCCGGTCGGAGATCATGGAAACATAGGGATCGTGTGTCACGAACAGCACGGCTTTTCTCATCTGTCTGAGCGTGCCTATGACCTGTTCTTTGTAGATGCCGGCATTCTCGATCTCGTCAAGAAGTATTATCGGGGCATCCGAGATCAGGAGAGCGTCGGCGATCATCAGCGAACGGGTCTGCCCGCCGGAAAGACTGGAAACTCTCCAGGTCCCGTCGAATTTCTCCCCCGTGAAGGTGTTCCCGAGTTCGATCGTCTTCGAGATGATCTCGGGAGAAGTACCGCGGGTGGCCCGATGCATCTCCAGGAACTCCTCTACGGAGAGATCTGCAAGACATTTGGTGTTCTGGGTTATCATTGCGATGGGTTTGCAGGAAGGGTCGCGGATCAGAGACTCGTCGGGTTCTTTTCCGTTTACCAGTATGCGTCTGCGGGTGACGGTATCCCCCTGCGCAAAAACTTCGATATCGTTGATCAATGCGGTTTTTCCGGAACCTGTCGGGCCCACGATCGAAATCAGATCTCCGGGACCGATATCCAACCTGTCAAAGTGTTCTTTAGTTCCCGCTTTGTTGAATCCGGGACATACCGTAATCGTTACCTCTTCCATAATTTCACCCGACCGTCAATATCTAAAAATTGTCTGATTGATTCATTGTCGAGATTTATTTATACTTTTGTAGAATTAATAATACAATTAGGATAATATTATTCGATTATCCCAAAAATGGAATTGAGTCCTGATTAGGTTTTGAAGAAAATTCATCTCCGACCTGACAAACAAATGAAATTATACCAGATAGTCTTCAAAACAATGTGGAATTCGAACACGGACGCATAATCGTCGGTGAGACCTGCATCGATGCGAAAGTCGAGAAGGGATTTATGCACTGCATAGAAAGATTGATCGTCGAAGCGAGAACGATCATTGAGAGGAGGATCGATTCCGACCCGTTCTTCGGATTGACCTACGGGCCCTATCCCCCTTCTGCCGAAGATGAGGAAATAGTGAAATGGATGTGCGGATCGTCCGTTAAGGCAAACGTGGGTCCTATGGCCGCCGTAGCCGGTGCCGTCGACAGATATATCATGGAAGAGCTGATCTCATCGGGATGCAGATATGCGATACTCGATAATGACGGTGATATTGCCATGATCTCCGATGACCCAGTGATCACGGTATTGTATTCGGGAGAGGAGGATCTTCCCCTTTTGACAACAACCCTCGAACCGTCCGGCGAAATGCTTTCGGTTTGTACCTCCTCGAGCAAGATTGGACACTCCGTTTCATTGGGAAACAGTTCGTTGGCATCCGTTATCTCTCATGACCCAGCACTGGCAGACGCATGTGCTACAAGATTGGGAAATCTATGTAAGATCTCTCCCGAGAGCGGTGTCGAAGAGGTCGACTCCATTGAAGGTGTCGTCGGCTGTCTTGCCATCAGCAACGGTCGGATAGCTCTTTGCGGAAATTTTCCTATCGACGGTCTGACGCCTGAAAAATGATTTCATGAACCCCTTGAAATAAAGACCCAGACAATGAAAGCCACGATCTCTGTTCAGGTTTATCCCCTCCGTAAAAAGCCAAAATTCAGAGCGATTTTTACAAATCGATGAAAAACTGCTCGGGTTTTTTAAACCCCAACCTTTATTAATATTATATAGATAACCGCACACAGGTATATCTATGAAAGCATTCCTTGTCAAAGGTCACTTCGCTGACCCCAGAAAAGAACAGCCCTTCTCCGTCGAACTGGCCGCAGCCGATGAGGCCGCAGCAAAAGAAAAGATCCTCTCCGAGATCGGAAGCAGGCACAAAATGAAAAGGTGGCAGATCACGGTCACCAGCATCGAAGAGATCCCTGCCGATAAAGTCGAAAGCCACCTCGTGAAATACCAAATTGGTGCTTGAAAATGAACGATGAGGAACTTCGCCAGGCAATGCAGACCCTCGAGACCTACAACAAACAACTCGAGAACGTCAGCCGCCAGGCAAGGATCCTGCAGAACTCCAGGGATGAGGCGGTCAGGGCCCACAGAACATTGGAAGCCCTGAACGAAGCCCAACCCGGGGATGAGATCCTGGTTCCCATCGGTTCGTCCTGCCTGGTCAACGTACGGGTTTCTGACAAAAAAGAGGCAGTCGTGGGTGTCGGAAGCAAAATTTCCGTCACAAAGGATTTTCCCGCTGCCATCGAACATCTCGATTCGAACATAAAAGAATTGAATGAAGCCATTCAGAAAACCATCGCTGCCATGCAGGAAATTCAGGCATACGTCGAACAACTCTCCGCAGCCATTCAAAACGAATACGATTTGAGGCAGCAACAGAGCCTTGGTAAGCAGTGAGAGTATGTTTGATTCCCTCAAGTCCAAACTGAAAAATATTTTCAAAAAAGGTAATGATCTCGACACCGAGTCCGTCTATGCTGAACCGGAACCGGCTGTCGAAGAACAACCGACTCCTGTCACGGAGACTGTACAAGAGGGAAAGAAGGAAATTTCTCCCGAACCTGCAAAACAGGTTGAAATTCCGCAGGAAACACCGCGGATTTCTCAAAATAAACCGGATGAACCCGTTAAAGAGGGAGTCAGGGAAGAATCGAAACCGGCTGAGATAAAACCCGCTCCTGCTCCCTCGCCCGCACCTGTCAAAGCCGAAAAACCAGTTTCAGGGAAGAAGAAAAGATCTTCCGACATGATGAGCACCTCGGTTCTCGGAAAGAAGATCAAGGACGATCCTCTTGACGATATTCTTGATGAGTTGGAGGTGACTCTTCTCGAATCCGATGTTGCATATCCCGTTGTACAGGAGATTATCGTCGGAGTACGCAACAATCTCGCCGGTAAAAAATACGGTCGCGAATATTCGCTTGAAGAGGTTGTCGAGCTTGCCGTAAAAGAAGCTGTGAGTGATGTTCTTCAGATCAATGTATTTGATTTCGATTCGTGGCTCAAAGAACAGAAAAGACCCACTGTCGTAATGTTCATAGGCATCAACGGTACCGGAAAAACCACGGCGATCGCTAAAATCGCCAACAGACTGAAGCAACAGAATTATACAACCGTTCTCGCGGCATGCGATACCTTCAGAGCCGGTGCTATCGAACAGCTGAACATTCATGCAGAGAAATTAAACACAAAGATCATCAAATCGACACAGGACGCGGATCCGGCATCCGTTGCTTATGATGCAATTGAACATGCCCGTTCCAAAATGAAAGATGTTGTTTTGATAGATACCGCAGGCAGAATGCAGACTAACAATAATCTCATTGCCGAAATGAAAAAGATCGTCAAAGTTGCCAAACCTGACCTGAAAATTTTTGTTGGAGATTCTCTTGCCGGCAATGATGCTGTCGAACAGGCCAAGGTCTTTGATGAAGCCGTTGGAATCGATGCAATAATTCTTACAAAGATCGATACCGATGCCAAAGGCGGTGCCGCACTTTCCATTGCCAAAACGATTGGAAAACCTATCGCTTTTGTATGTGACGGTCAGGAATATGAAGACATCGAAAAATTCGATGCATATTGGATGCTGAACAGATTATTCGATTGATGATCTGTACATTCAATCTTTAATCCTACATTACCAGCAGTTTAAACACTACATTTCATGAGCTGCTCACAGGGAAGTCCTTGAGGGACACCCTTGCGGGAACCTGCATGTTGAACTGAGCGAAGATCTTCTTTACTTGACTGTTCGGAGCTTCCACACTGACTGCATATTCAGGTAC
>CAVIXW010000016.1:0-22687 GCA_963646785.1 Acutalibacteraceae bacterium | reverse complement strand
TCGCATTCTTCCCGTCATATCTCTTGGAGAAGAACCTGTCCCTGTCCCCCTCGTCGATCCTTCCCAGAAGCCTGGACAGGCTTCTGGAACTGAAATCTGGATCGGGAAACATCGTCGACAGGAACGTCTCTTCGAATATCGACTCCATCTGCCTCAGGGCAGACGGATGTACGGCCCTCAGCATCGCCATGACCTTCATATCGTCACCGAGGTCATGCAATGAATGCGGCGGTGAGGATACGTTCGCGTAGGGCTCGGGTGACCACCATACTTCGGTGAAATTGTCACACCCGGTCGACTGCTCTTACAATTATTTAAGGCAGGTAATCTATTCACCCATATGCCTAGCGCAACAGTCGGCGAGTACATGGTTCGCGACGTCCAGTACGTCACTCCGAACATGACCGTCCAGGAGGTCATCGACAAGCTTCTCAATTCCAACTTCCACGGATTTCCCGTGGTAGAGAACGGTTTTCTTTTGGGATATGTGACCGCAAAGGAACTTCTCCGTTACACCGACATGCCGAAGGCAAAACTTCGTTCTGTAATGACCAGAGGTACCTTGTGCGCCATTCCCTCGATGTCCATCGACGATGCCACCCGCATCCTGTTCAGATACGGCCTCAGGAATCTTCCCGTGGTTGATGAAAACAAGAAGATCGTGGGCATCATTTCCAACATTGACGTTGTAAGGTCCCAGATCGAGAAATCCCGTCCCGGAAAGGTCATGAACGTGAAGAATTTCATGGAGAAACAGAACCACGTCACCATGAGGGTCCACAACGGAGAGGTTCCGATCTCCGAGATGATCCCTACTCAGAAGGAGGTCTATATGGACGAGCTCGTGGGCAGGCAGTACGAGATCAAAAGGGGCCTTAACGAGCCGATCATAGTCATCAAAAGACGTAAGGGATATCTTGTCGTGGACGGCCACCACCGTATCATGGCGGCCCACAGGCTGGGTATGAACACGTTCAATTGCATCATACTCGAACCAAGCGATCTCGATGTCACTCTGGGTCTCGAAGTGACCGCCGAAAGGTGGGGGCTGCGCACTCTGAACGATGTCAAGATTATCGAAGGTTCGAAGCATCCTTTCATGGAGATCACCACCATGCTCCTTCCGCAGGAGATCGCGGGCAATATCAACCATGTTCTGATGGAACGCATGGAGGAAAACCCCGGGCCCGGCGTTCCTAGCCCCATACCTGCAACACCCCGCAGAACCGTAAATTCTGCCGCATCGAAAAAGACCGCAGGCAAGAAAGCGTCTGTTAAATCTTCATCCAAGAAGTCCGCAGACAAAAATTCGGCAAAGAAGACTTCTGGGAAGAAGTCTTCTGCCAAAAAGACCGTTTCCAAAAAACAGTCCAAGGAAAGTGTTTGAACCGTTCACATCTTGACGGCGCATCTAATCATTCTGCGCCCGAGTTCCAACTCTTCTTCGTTGAACTCGGCTCTCAGATTCGCATCAAAGATCTTGAAAAGTTCGTTCAGGGGGGTGTAGAGCATTATACCTTTCTCGGTAAGTGCCAGCACGTAGGATCTGTGATCCTTTTCGTTGGTCTTACGGGTGACGTAACCCCTGTCTTCCAGACGTTTCAAACGTACGGTGACCGCAGATTTCGCGACACCGAGCTTTTCGGAGATCACAGACGGCGTGCATTCCCCATGGAACACAATAAGGTCCATGACGACCATGTCCAAGTACGTAACGTCAGCTCCGCCACCCTTGATGCTGTCCTGTATGAAGGAGGTAAGGCGCCGATAGACAGACCAGAATATCAATTCGTTTCCCATGGTATCATTAGCTCTCTTTATGCGACATATTGTTTCTATATATTTAACTATAATTTTTTTTAAATTGTTTATTACATACAAAAATTACTGTTGGAGCATTATGCCATCCTATGGAGACGCTCTCGCAGGCGGAATAGGATCCGGTCGTTATGAGCACAACGGCATTGATCGTATCGTGTTCGAAACAGTCAAAATGGCAAGAAAAGTTTTCACCATTCCGAACGGTATTTCTTAAAATCGGGTTCGGAAAACTGTTTCTCGAAGAGGGATGAAACGTTCCGGTCTCAAAGCAAACGTTGAAAAATAAAAGTGCCAGAGGGGGAGGGATCTCCCCCCGGCCACTGACTCACTCGGTCTTTGAAAGTGTTTCTCTGGCGGCTTTGAGGAGGACCCTCTGTTCCGCCGAGGCGATGATCTTCTTGGTCCTGACGAACGTATCGGGGTTGAGGGAGATACAGTCGATACCCTCTCCCACGAGGAATTCGCAGAATTCGGGGTAGACCGACGGGGCCTGTCCGCAGATACTGACGTGCTTTCCGTTCTTGTGGGCGACCTTGATAAGCTGGGATATCGCGGCCTTGACCCCGGGATTCCTTTCGTCGAAGTATCCCATCTTTCCGAGGATGTCGGAATCTCTGTCGCATCCCATGGTGAGCTGGGTAAGGTCGTTGGATCCGATGGAGAACCAATCGCAGTACTTGCAGAATTCTTCGGCCATGAAGATGTTCACGGGGACCTCGGCCATGAAATAGAGTTTGAGGTCTAGACCGCGCCTGAGGCCGACCGATGCCATCATCTCGGTGATCTGCTCGACCTCGCCGATGGTCCTGACGAACGGCAGCATGATGTTGACGTTCTTGAGCCCCATGTCGTCTCTGACCTTCTTGATGGCCTTCAGCTCGCAGAGGAATGCTTCGCGGTAGTTTTCGGAGACGTATCTGGAACATCCCCTCCAACCGATCATAGGGTTGTCCTCGGTGGGTTCGTAATTAGCACCGCCTTTCATATCACGGTATTCGTTGGTCTTGAAATCGGAGGTCCTGAGGGTGATGGGGCGGGGATAGAACGCCCTGGCGACCTTGGCAACACCGTCGGCTAGTTTGTCGATGAGTTCCTGGGACCTTCCGTCGGCGATGACCGCGCAGGGGTGTTCGCCGATGTAGTTCGTGAAGAGGAACTCGGACCTGAGAAGGCCGACCCCGTCGCAGGGGAGCTGAGCGACCTCTTCCGCTTTGGTGGGCATGGACATGTTGCACATGACCTTGGTGCCTGTGATGGGGACAGGCTCCGCGAACACGGGTGCCGCTTTGCATACTTCCCCTTCCTCTTTCGCTTTCTTCTTTATCTCGCCGCGGTACACGGTTCCGGTGGATCCGTCGACCGTGACAATCTCGCCGTTCTTGAGTGCGGACGTCGCGGTAGCGGTACCGACGACGCAGGGGGTTCCGAGTTCCCTGGAGATGATGGCGGCATGACAGGTCATTCCTCCCTCGTCGGTGACGATGGCGACGGACCTGCTCATGGCAGGCACCATGTCGGGCATGGTCATTTTGGTGACGAGGACATCGCCGTCCTTGATGACGTCGAGCGACATCCCGTCCTGGTAGATACAGACCGTACCGGTGGTCATTCCGGGGCTGGCTCCGAGACCGGTGAGGACAACCTCTCCTCCGTCGACGGCGGCGGCGGGCGTCGCATCGGCGGTTCCGATGGCGGTGATGGGCCTGGCCTGCACGAGGTACACCTTGCCCTCTTCGATACACCACTCCATATCCATGGGTTTGTCATAGTGGATCTCCACCTGCCTTCCGATCTCGGCGATCTCGAGCACGCGGGCATCCGGAAGTTTCTGAACCGTCTGGAGCTCTTCGGGGATGTTCTGTTTGACAGCGCCGCCTTTGGGTCCGCGGACGTATTTCCAGGTCTGCTTGAAGATCTTCCGGTCGCTTATGGACATCTTGGCTTTGTCAATCACGTAGTGGTCGGGGGTGACCTCTCCGCCCACCATGGCCTCGCCGAGACCGTATCCGCCCTCGACGATGATGTTTTTGGCACCGTTGTGGGGATCTACGGTGAACATGATGCCCGAAAATTCGGAGTTCACCATTTTCTGTACGACAACCGCAAGTTTGACGTCCTCGTGGGAGTATCCCTGGGCTTCCCTGTAGTAGATGGCCCTGGAAGTGAAAAGGGACGACCAGCACTTCTTGATCTTGTCGAAGAGGTCCTTCTCGTCCTTGACGTTGAGGTAGGTTTCCTGCTGTCCGGCGAAGGACGCGTCGGGAAGATCTTCGGCGGTAGCGGAGGACCTTACGGCCACGAATCCCTTCTTTCCTCCGAGGAGGAGTTTGTAACTCGATTTTATCTCGGTCTGGAGATCCTTGGGGATGACCGCGGAATCGAAAAGTGCCCTGATCTGTTTCGATGCAGAATCCAGGCTGTCGTCGGAAGTACGGTCGATACCTTTCAGGAGAGCGAGTATCTTGTTCATGATCCCGCTGGTGGAAATGAAGTAGTCGTAAGAAACAGTGGTGAGAACGAAAGCATTGGGGACCGGGAATCCGGAAGAGGTAAGCTCTCCGAGGTTGGCACCTTTTCCGCCCACGATGGGTACGTCGGTGACGCGGAGTTCGTTAACATCGATAATTCTTTTTGTGTCGTTGACATCAGCCATGATTATCCCGTCATTGAAAAAGCAGTTTCAGGGGAATGCCCCGTCTATGAAGGTCCATTAACTTATAGGATATAATAACAACCCTCCTTTATTGATACTTGATACAGATATGAACGGCGGTCGGCGGATATTCTTACGGAATCGGGACGCCGATACCGGATTGGATTGATACGGACTCTTCGGGCCGGCGGCCAGGACGGGAATATCTCCCGCACCCTGTGCGAACTCCAGGCCCATCGGCATATCATTTTAGGTATTCCAAAATCTTTGTATATTCAATTCGTAATTTTTTTTCGAAATTCGTAAAAAACAACCATTTTCACGTTGTTTTTGTATCAATGATTTTCGGTTTTCCACGAAATTCGTAGATATATGGGCTAAAGTTTATATCGAATGTATTGTTCAGGCTATTAGGTAAGCTTATGGACACTGAAATCTGTTGGCATGGAAGAGGAGGTCAGGGTGTCGTCACCGCGAACGAGATCCTCGCCGAATCCGCCATTTATTCCGGTAAGTATGTTAAAGCATTCCCCGAGTTCGGACCTGAGAGGATGGGAGCGCCTATCAGGGCGTTCGCCAGGATCTCAGACAGCCCCGTCAGGGTACACACCCAGGTTTATGAACCAGATATCGTCATCGTGATCGACCCCACCCTGATCGGCAAGGTCGATGTCGCCAAAGGCCTCAAAGACGGCGGATTCATCCTCGCAAACTACGACGGAACCCCTGCCGAACTTCAGAAGGCCATCGGGACCTCTGCCGAATGTCACGCCGTGAAGGCCACCGAGATCGCGATCCAGGAGATCGGGAAACCCCTGGTCAACACAGCGATGCTCGGCGCACTCGTCAAGCTCCGCCCTCTTATATCGTACAGCGATATGGAGGACAACATCACCGACAAATTCACCGGCAAACTATCGGACAAACTCATCGTGAAGAACCTTTCCGCCCTCAAGAGGGCGTATGAGGAGGTGCAGTGAATGGTCAACATAGCAGATTACAAAGACATGATCATCGGATCCCGCGTCATCGAACCGGGCAACTCCGAGAACTTCCACACCGGCGACTGGAGGTCCAAGACACCCGTTATCGACATCGATGCCTGCATCGACTGTCTGACCTGCTGGATCTACTGCCCCGACGACTGCATCACCGTTGTGGACAACGAAGTGAAAGGTGCAAAACTCACCCACTGCAAAGGGTGCGGGATCTGTGCGAAGGTCTGCCCCAAGAACGCCATCACCATGAAGGAGGACGTACAATGACCAGCAAGGTCGGAAGGGACATCGCCATCAACGGCGACGGTGCAGTCGCACTCGCCTGGAAGCAGATGAACCCCGATGTATGTGCGGCATACCCCATCACTCCCCAGACCATCATCGTCGAGGATTTCGCCAAATACGTTGCGAACGGAGAGGTCGACACCGAATTCGTCGATGTCGAATCGGAGCACTCGGCCCTGACCCTCTGCACCACCTCCTCCGCAGCTGGTGCCAGGACGTTCACCGCCACCGCATCGCAGGGTCTCGCCTACATGTGGGAGATGCTGCCGATCACCTCCGCCATGAGGACTCCGGTCATGATGGCGGTCGCCAACAGGACCGTCAGCGGACCCATCAACATCAACAACGACCACGGAGACGTTATGTCCGCCAGGGATACCGGATGGCTCTCTCTTTTCAGCGAGAACGTGCAGGAGGCCTACGACATGAGCATCATCGGCCTCAAGATCGCCGAAGACCCGGAGGTCCAGCTTCCCGTTCTCGTCAACCTCGACGGATTCATCCTCACCCACGCCATCGAGAGGATGACCCCCCTCGAGACACACGCCGTCAGGGATTACGTCGGACCCTTCAAGCCCGTGTACCCCATGCTCGACACGGACCACCCGGTCACCCACAACCTGATGGACGGACCCCTCTTCTACTTCCCTCACAAGTACCAGATGGTCCTGGCCATGAAGAACGCCATCGGTGTCGCCAAAGACGCAATGGCCCAGTTCAAAGACATCTCCGGAAGGGAATACCACCTCGTGGAGGAATACATGTGCGATGATGCCGACTATGTGGCATTCGTCCTCGGATCCTCCTTCGGAACCATGAAGGAGGCCGTCGACAGGCTCAGGAGCGAGGGAATGAAGGTCGGCGTTGCCATGCCCAGGGTCTACAGGCCCTGGCCCGCGGAAGACATCGCCAAGGTCGTAAAGGGAAAGAAAGGAGTACTGGTCATGGACAGGCACCTGTCGGTCGGAGCCTACGGCCCCATGTTCCCCGAGATCTGCGCCGCGGCCGCCCTCAACGGAAAGATGCCGAAGATGTACAACTTCATCTACGGACTCGGCGGAGCCGATACGATGGTCTCCGATTTCATGAACGTCTACAAACAGGCAGAGGCCGGAACTGCAAAGGATGTCAACTTCGTGGGGGTGAACGAATGAGCGGACTTTCACTGAAAGAACTCAACGCCGATATTCCCGTGAGGCTGTGCAGCGGTCACAGGCTCTGCGCCGGATGCGCGGAAGCAATCATCGCAAGGCAGGTCCTCATGGGAACCAACAAGGACGTTGCCGTTTCCTGTTCGACCGGATGTTTCGAGGTTTCCACCACCATCTTCCCCTACACCTCCTGGAACTGTTCCATGGTCCACACGGCATTCGGAAACGGGGCCGCCGCCGCGGCGGGTCTCGAAACCGCATACAAATCTCTGAAAAGACAGGGAAAGCTGAACAAGGACATCAAGTTCGTCAACTTCGCGGGAGACGGTGCGACTTATGATATCGGTCTCCAGTCGCTTTCCGGTGCGATGGAAAGGGGACACGAGATGGTCTATGTCTGTTTCAACAACGAAGCATACATGAACACCGGTATCCAGAGGTCCTCCGCTACCGAGAAGGGAGCATCCACCACGACCTCCTGGAACGGAAGCGAATCCTACGGAAAGAAAGAGTTCCCCAAGGACATGACCGCGGTCATGGTAGCACACAACATCCCCTACGTCGCACAAACCGCACCCCATGCCTGGAGGGACATGGTCCAGAAATCGCACAAGGCATTCGAATGCGGCGGACCGGCGTTCATCAACGCCATCTCTCCCTGTCCCAGAGGATGGAGGTTCGATTCGAGCGACACCATCGCGATCTCCAAACTTGCGGTGGAAACCTGCGTCTGGCCGCTCTTCGAGGTCATCAACGGGGAGTACCACCTTTCCTCTGAGAGTCAGAGGATCGCGGACGGAAAATCCGAAAAGAAACCCGTCACCGATTGGTTCAATTCCCAGGGCAGGTTCAAGCACCTCAAAGATGAAAAATGGATCGACGTCGTCGACGAGATCCAGGAAGAGCTCGACCGCAGGTGGAAGAAGCTCATCAAGCTCTGCGAGATGTCCGAGTAAAACATTTGAACGGCCGCCACGGGCCGTCAACCGTGGCATTTTTTCCCACTGCGTGTTCCGAACTCGAGGTTGCGGGCAGATGTGTGCTCCCGCCCGATTATCGTGACAGCGGTCGCGTTCTCCAACGGATCCCGCAGGGTCATTCCCAGTATCGATGTCGAAGGCATAGGTGTCGGCTTTCGGGGGATGCCTCGGGTTTCCGACAGGAAGTCCCGAAAGTCATTATATATAATGATTTTCAATATTCTACAAATAGTATACAATATATCAATTATCTAATACAAGTTGTTCGCCGGGGCTATAGCCTGCGATCCCTAGTGCGGGATCCCGAGTCCGAGCAACACGACAAAACAGAGATGGTATAATGAACGCTGAAATAGAATCCGGCAGTTCTTCACGGCTCGGAACCGTTTTGGTAATTCTGGCGTTGTTCGCATCCGCAATGACCGTACTGTTCCTGCTCAATATGGATGATTCGTCGGCACTGATTGTCGATGACGACGGCGACTGCGGCGATAATGCCTTCTGGGTATACTATCGCAACGGGCTGCTGGTGGTTTCCGGAAGAGGGGATATGTATGATTACTCCGAAACGAATGCGCCGTGGTACGCTTACTGCAACGACATCACGGAGATAGCCATTGACAACAATATAACGTCCCTCGGAGCGGGGGCATTCCGCGATTGCGTCAATGTGAAGGTACTTACGATCCCGATCACCCTCGACAGCGTGAAGAGCAACGAGCACCCTGTTTTCGCAGGTTGTACCAATATCGGAAAGATCAACCTGACCTACGGAACGAACGGTTACGGATGCGATTATAGTTCGAATCCCGTAAACAACAACTGGTTCCAGAACACCCCCTGGTACCAGAGCAGATATCACCTCAAAGATCTCCACTTCGAAGAGGGGATCAAAGGTATCGGATCGGATTCCTTCCGCGATCTGTGCTGCCTGGATGCGCTCGTGATTCCTAATTCCGTCGTGGCTCTAGGAAACTATGCATTCTTTTCCTGCAATAATGTGACCGATCTGACGATCCCGGTAAGTCTGAGGCCGTTTTGTGACGAAAGATATCCCGCATTCTTTGCCTGCGTTTCGATCCAGAAAGTTACCTTCACGCGCGGAAACGGAGTTCCGTATGATTACACTGATATCGATGGCAGTTATACTCTGGTCCCGTGGAACATCAACAAAAGACTTCCGAAAACGATCGTCATTGCCGACGATGTCGATGATCTGGGGGAAATGATGTTTAACAATTGCTGCCTCAAAGAGATCACTCTTCCGGTAAGTATCGACTTTACCGGGTATGACGGTTGTGACAGACCGTTTTTCGGACTGTATCGCAACTATATCGAAAAGGTGACGCTGACCAAAGGCAACGGAGTTGCCTGTGACAGCACGGCAGGTCTCAATTCCGCACCCTGGGACTCCGTATATCAGGTCTATCGCTTTATCGTCGATGAAGGTGTGACCGATCTCGGAGATTTCTTGGTGGAAGAGTGCATCATCGGCAGTCTCGTTCTTCCCAATTCGCTCGTCTCCCTTGGAAAAAACACATTCCTGAACTGCCTGATCAATGAGCTTACCATTCCTATAAGCCTCAATGCGGTATGGCTCGACGAATATCCTGCGTTCCAGGGGACATACGATCTCTACAGGATTAAGTTCACCCCCGGTTCCGGATATGGATTCAATTATTCCGCATACGAGGACAAGAACTGTTGGTATCAGCACACCCCCTGGTTCCTGGCCAAACACCTGAGGTCCATCGAGTTCGAGGACGGTATCGTGAGGATCGGAACGGATTCGTTCCGCGAATTGAAGATCTGTTCTGTTGTGCTTCCGGACAGCGTCAGAATTTTGGGCAATCATGCATTCTACAATTGCAAGGAACTGATCAGGCTCACGGCTCCGATCACGCTTGACCTCGTCGGTAACGAGAGATGGCCGGCATTCGAGGGTTGCAAGTCTATGAACGTAAGACTGACCCCCGGAGAAACAGGGCTCGGTTGGAACTATAACGAATCCCATCTGCCTTTCTGGAGCAATCCGGATCACCTAGGCAGTACGTTCATCTTCGACGAAGGAATCTCGCACATAGGAATCCATGCCTTCGACGGATTCACCTTCATCGGATATGACGGTTCGGTACTGGAGCCGACTGCGAAAAATCTGAGCGGACATACATTCAGCGGTTCTGGCAGCGTCAAGACGCAGCTCGACGGATTAAAGATTCTCATGCAATATGCGAGCTGACCTCGCATTCCGTCGCAAAACATATTTCGGTAACCTGCGGATCGTCCGATCCGCCGTTTTCCGATGCCCGAGGGCCACCGGCCCCGGGCACCGATTTCATTTTCCTACGGTCGGTTCTGGGCCTAAATTCGTTTTATATGGTAATGCGGCCATGGGGCCCCGAAGGGGTTCGGGACCGGCCCAATCAGTATTTATTTAACCCTATCGGAATATCCTCCGTCAATGCACGAGGCCTCGGTAGTCGCGAATATCGTAGATGCAGTACTCGAAGAACTGGGTACGCACAAGATCGCAAAGGTCAATTCCGTGACCCTTGTTATCGGAGAGCTGACGATGCTCGGTACGGAGCAGATGGAGTTCGCTTACGAGATCCTGACGGAGAACAACATACTCAAAGGTTCGAAACTCATCATCGAACCCGAGGCCGTGCTTCTCAGCTGCGGTTCCTGCGGATACGAAGGTCCTGCGGACAGATTGGATGACGGGGATTTCGCGGAACAGGGGATCCCTGTTCTCCGCTGTCCCAGATGCGGCGGGACCGTGAAGATCCTCGAGGGCGAGTCATGCCGCGTGAAATGTATGGATGTCGAGACGGGTGATGAATGATGTACAAGTACAGGGACGAGGCCACGGCGAAGAAGATCGTGGCAGGTATCAGGGATTTCGGAGTCAAAGCAAAATTTATGCACATCTGCGGTACACATCAGGACACGATCGTCCGTTTCGGACTGAGTCAGATGCTCGAGGACACCGGCGTGGAGGTCCATCAGGGTCCGGGGTGCCCCGTATGCGTGACGACCAGCCACGAAGTGGCCGACGCCATCACATTGGCAAGGAACGGCGTGACGGTCACCGCTTTCGGAGATCTGATGAGGGTCCCCACCACCGTGGGCTCGCTCTTCGACGCCAAGGCCGACGGTGCCGATGTGAGGATCGTCTACTCCATCGAGGATGCGGTCCGCATGGCGAAAGAGCAGACCAAACCGCTGACCTTCGTGGGAGTGGGATTCGAGACCACGGCCCCGTCCACCGGTGTGCCTCTTCTCAAAGGAGGACTGCCCGATAATTTCAGCATATACAGCTGTCACCGCTATACCATTCCCGCGGTCGAGGCTTTAATCGGTCTCGGCGAGAACACCATCGACGGTTTCATCATGCCGGGACATGTTGCCGTGATCACCGGAATGGAACCGTTCCGCTATCTTCTCGGAAAATACGGTCTTCCGCAGGTCGTCGCCGGTTTCGAACCGCTCGATATGCTTATGGCCTGCTATATGCTCTGCAGGCAGATCTACGAGAAGAAGGCCCGTGCCGAGAACGAGTACACGCGTCTTGTCAGAGACGAAGGAAACGTCAGGGCGCGGGAAATCTTAGAACAGGTGTTCCGCCCCGTGGACATGACATGGAGGGGATTCCCCGTCATCAAGAGGTCCGTGATGGCGCTCAACCCCGAATTCGAGGCATTCGATGCTCACAAAGTTCACGAGGACATTCTATCCAAGACCCCGGATGTAGAGGAAGAGGCAAAAGGATGCAACTGCGGGCAGGTCCTCAGAGGTCTGATAGATTCCGAACAGTGCCCGATGTTCGGAACCGCCTGCAAACCGACATCCCCGATGGGACCGTGCATGGTCTCCATGGAAGGAAACTGCAGCATCGCATACAGATTCAGGGGGCGTCTTTGAGATGATCGCCAAACCGTATCCCGAGGCACCCACGCTCGTTCTTGTGATTACCAACGATTCCACGGTATTCCTGAAGCCGGGGGTGTCCAGTGCTTTCGAGATGTTCGGAGGACGCTGTCAGGAGGTCAAGAATCTCGTTGCAAGGCTGGATACCGCCTACTGTGCCGGCAAGCCCGAGAAAAAACTCTGCCAGGTCTCTTTCGGCATCGTCACGAGCAGGTACGGGTATATCCCCGCCGATTACACCGTCATGCCGTATCCGAAGGAGGAGGTCATGGATTCCCCCGAAGATTACGAGGCCCTTCAGGAAAAGAAGAATTTCCTGGGCGTCATCGAATACACGTCCAAGCTTTTCGACAGGATAATCGTATGCGTACCGAAGCATATGATGAAGATGATCCTGGATTCGAATGCGCTTCCCGACGGACGCGTCATTGCCGTCACCAGTCCCGATTTCAAGGAGGAATGCGAAAAACGCGATTGGCTGTTCCTGGAAAGGAAAGGCGCACGCGTCGGCGACGGGAACGCGGAACGTATATTCGAAGAGGTCAGGAAAATCTCCGAGTGACCGTTCCGAGACGTTCTTTCAGTCTCTTTTTGGCATCCGGGTCCACCCGGTAGGAGTCGCATATTTTACGCACGGTCATGCGAAGGACAGTGTCATCAAGACGTCCGTCGAACAGTGCCTTTTCCGTCCTTTCGGGAAAGTTCGCGTAACTCATGGAAAGGGTCCATGCGATACCCATATCGAGATAGTATCCGCAGCGGGGGCAGGAGATCAGGATATCGTTCACTCTGTCGACATGTTCTTCGTCGAGGAAGTTCGTAAGCATGAGGACGGCACCCACCCTCGAAGGGAATTCCCGATGTCTCCCTACAAGGTCGACGCAATAGTTCCAGAGCATTCTTTTTTCGTCCGGATCCCTGACCTTCAGCGAACAGCAGAACCCGTCGTTTATCGACCAGTTGGTGACCTCCGGAAGGAACATCTCGATATATCCGATCCTTTCGGCCATATCCGTTCCGGCCGTGGCGATGACTATGCCGCGGATCATCGTGTGCTCGAAGGAAGCGGAGGGGTAGGTAAGGAACTCTCTCCAGTCCTCCTTGCAGATCCCCTTGGCGATTGAACGCAGTTTGGGGATCCTCACACCGAGCATATTATCGATCCCGGGGATGAGTTTGGAGGCGAAGTCTCTGTACTCGGGCTCGGCGAGCGACCTTAGCAAAGTATCGAGCTCAGTTCCGTTCATCATGCCGTGAACCGAACGGGGTTATTTTAGGTTCTTTATGATTTTCGGGCACGCAGGATGAATACATACATATCGCTCTTTGCGATTCCGAATTTATGCTTATATCCGCCAGCAGACGTACGGACATTCCCGCATTCCACATGGAATGGATGATGAACCGTCTGCGTGCGGGGTACTGTCTCGTCCGCAACCCGATGGTGAAGAACGTGGTGTACCGCATCGATCTTTCGCCGAAGAACGTGGATGCGCTGATCTTCGTCACCAAAAATCCGAAACCCGCGATCCCCTATCTTAAAGAGATCGCCTCCATGGGATATCTGGCATTGTTCCAGGTGACCATCACTCCGTACGGCAAGGACCTTGAACTGGGAGTTCCCATCAAGGCGGATGTGGCCGATGCGTTCAAGGAGATATCTTCCAGACTCGGTGCGGACCGGATGATCTGGAGATACGATCCGATCATATTCAACGACTATCTCGGCCTCGAATACCACCGCCGCAAGTTCGAACTTCTCTGCAGAGAACTCGAGGGCTATACCCACAGATGCACGTTCAGTTTTTTGGAGATGTACGGAAAACTCAGGGGGAAAGAGGACCTTTTCCGCACGCTGACCCATGCGGAAATGGATTCCATGGCCGAGATGATGGTCCCGATAGCACGCAGATACGGAATGGATCTGAGCTACTGCTGTGCGAAACGCGATCTGACCTCGTACGGGATAGAGCCCAGAGGATGCATAGACCGCAGGATGATGCGCGCTCTGGACATACCTTTCGAAGAATACGACGTACCTTTGAGAGAAGGCTGCAGGTGCGTGAAGAACATCGATGTCGGTTCCTACGACACCTGCATGCATAACTGCGTCTACTGCTACGCGAACAACCGTGACGGAGGGGACAGAAGCGGTAAGGTCTACGATCCGGAAGGAGAGATGCTTTACGGGTCTCTGGAGCCCGGGGATACCGTGGTCCCGCTTAAGGGGAGAGATATACCCAGGCTCGGGGATTTCTTTGATTACACTCAGTACGGGGACATCTCCAAGCAGATATCGCACCGCCGAGCTCTCAGTCCTCCCAGACCTCTTTGATACCGGATATGCGGTCGGATTCGAGTTCGCGTTCCATTCTCTTCTTCGAGAACAGGACGGAATCCATGAAGGCCACCCAGCATATCTCCACTACGATCGAGGCGGCGATGGCGACCATGGCCTGCCCGATGGCGGGGCCCGCGAGGACCGAGGTGCACAGTGCCAGAGCGATCCCCTTGTTCTTGTAGGAGATCATGAGGACGTCGGTGACCCTCTGCGACCAGGAGATCCTGAGCTTCTTCTCCACATATTCCGAACTGAGTCCGAGTCCAGCATCCCTCAGTGCGGCGATGATCATGAACACCACCAGGACGGTGATCCCCGCCTTGCCGAAGTTGGTCGAACCTACGGATATCCAGACAAGGAACGCGATGATGCAGTTCAGCACGACGGCCATTATGGTCTTGTCGAGTTCGATCTTCGTGAAGAGCCTCGAAAGCACGAGCGGCACTCCGATGAGTTCGATCACCACGATGACCACCTGGGTCATATCCACGGTCTCGCCGAGCGTGATCCAGACGATGAACGGGATCCAGACCAGGGATACGATGTAAACGATGATGGTCGACCGAAGGGCATGTTCGAGATCTCCGCGGAGGATGAGCGACAGCGGACCGACCGAGCCGGCGAAAGGCGCGGCCGCAAGGAACACCAGTCCGACCGCATAGCATCCGTAGGTGGGATCGTCCCTGAGAAGGAAGTAAGCTACAAGCGGGATCGAAGACGCAAATACGAGACCAAGCAGAATGGCTCTGGCGACCGATCTGATGTTTTTCACGGGGTCGAGGTTCCTGAAAGGTATCCTCGACATTGTCAGCGTGAGCATACACGCGAGAAGGAAGATTGTGATATTGCTGCGCAACGTACTGTCGTTCGCCAGGAATGCGGGGTACAATCCGGTGATGTATTCGTTCGTCAGCAGAGATACAACGATCGCGAATCCCATCATGAATGCGGTACTGGTGAGCAGTTTGACGACGGTTTTCATTGGCGGGAGATATAGAATAGGATATAAAATATTGACTATCATTAAGAATTTAATGATAAACATTAATTTTCTTCGTCTTCGATATATTCGAGAATATCTCCGGGCTGGCAGTTCAGCGCCTTGCAGATCCCGTTGAGGGTGGAGAAGCGGATCGCGCAGATCTTCCCCGTCTTTATATTGGACAGGTTGACGTTGCTGATACCGACCTGTTCCGAAAGCTGGTTGAGGGAGATCTTCCGATCGGCCATCATCCTGTCGAGTCTGAGAATTATCATCGAAAAACCTCAGAGCGTATGGTCCGATTCGGTCTGGAGGACCGCTCCGTATCTGATTATCAAAGCTAGGACGTAGAGGATCACGGAGACGAACACGCAGCCGAAGAACATGAACAGTATCGAAGATATCTCCCTGTTCCCGAGGATCTCCAGAACCGCGAAGACAAAAGCCGATCCGAGATAGATCCGGGACAGGATGATAACGAGTCCGGAATTGGATTCGTTGAACGGGCTGTGCTCGGCGGCCACGGACCTCATGACAAGGAATGTGATGTACACCGAAACCGCGGCCAGAAGCAGGAAGAACAGGAGTTCGAAGAACATCGAGCACCTGATAAGCGAACCGAATCCGCTGTTGTTCGACAGGATGCTGTCGAGCAGGTCTTTGGCCCAGTCGGAGGTCAGCGAGCAGATCCCGACGATCGAAAGGGCGACAGTCAGGACCAGCAGGACCACGGTCCCGGCGAGCATGGTCCTGGAACCGTAGGAACATACCTTTTTCAGAGTATGAAGGTCGCCTTTCATAGCCGTTTATATTCGGTAATCAATATAGAATTATCGACTATCAATAACAAAAGGGTCTTTTAGCAGTTGTATCATGAGCATTCATGGCAGATGTTAAACCGGTCAAGGCCGGATGGTTCAACGTGTTCAGACCATGGACCTTGCACGGTGCGGTCGTTCCGGTGCTCATCGGAGGCGCCGTGGCATATAACGACGGCGGGTTCTGTTGGTGGATCTTCCTGATGGTCCTCGTTTGCGGAATCCTTCTTCAATCGGCCGCCAACATTCTGAATACCTACGGCGATTTCGCAAAAGGTACCGATACGGTGGAGAACGAGACGCGCTCTCCGGAACTGGTGACCGGTGCTCTCAGTCCCAAGAAGGTGCTGTTTGCAGGACTAGCATGCCTCGGCATAGTGGCGTTATGCGGCCTTGTTTTCATATGGTATATCGGCTGGGGGATCCTTCTGTTCGGCATCCTCGGACTCGGAGGGGCCGCGATGTACACCGTGGGACTGTCGTACAAATATCTCGGTCTGGGTCAGATAGGCGTTTTCATTCTGATGGGTATCCTGATGCCCCTGGGAACATACTATGTCATGGTCGGAGACCTTTCCGCCGAGGTCCTGCTTCTCTCGCTTCCCAACGCATTCATGATCACCGCCGTTCTCTGCGGGAACGAGATGCGCGATTATTACGAGGACAAGGCATCGGGAGTTGGTACCCTTTCCGGAAGGATGAGCTACGGGAGCGGGATGAAGCTCTACCTGTTCGAGAATTTTGTCGGTTATCTCATATTGGCACTCTTGGTGCTGGCCGGCAGGGCGCACTGGGCGTGCCTATTGGCATTTATATGCGTTCTCGATGCGTACAAACTGTATGCCAACAGCCGCAGGGCCTCGGAGGAACCGGGGTGCTCGCGTCTGCTGGTGCCTATGGCCTTCAATCAGAACTGGCACTTCGGAGTGCTGCTGACCGTAGGCTATCTAATCGGCAATATTCTGTTATGAGGTGTTCTGATGACCGAAGAAGAGATCAAAAGCAATGGAACCCAATTCGAGGGTAAGGAAGATTATGTCAAAGACGTGTTCACCGAGATCGCCTCGTATTACGACGAGATGAACGAGATAATGTCCCTGAAGATGATCCGGGGCTGGCACAAGTTCATGATGGAGCTGGCCGGGGACATCGAAGGGAAGAAATGCGCGGACATCGGGACCGGTACCGGGGAGATAGCGTTCCTTCTTTCGAAGAAGGTCGGAGTTACGGGAGAGGTCGTCGGCATCGACATCACTCCCGAGATGCTGAAGTACGCTGAGATGAAGCAGCAGGAACGCGACATACCCAAGCCTGTGAACTTCCAGGTGGGAGATGCACTCGATCTCCAGTATCCGGACGGTACCTTCAGTATCGTGACCTCCGGGTACATGCTCCGTAACGTGACCGACGTCCAGAAGGCGATAGACGAATTCTACCGCGTGCTCGACAACGGGGGAAAGGCGATCATCGCCGAGAT
This sequence comes from Acutalibacteraceae bacterium, assembly GCA_963646785.1. Classification (GTDB taxonomy): domain Archaea; phylum Thermoplasmatota; class Thermoplasmata; order Methanomassiliicoccales; family Methanomethylophilaceae; genus Methanomethylophilus. Next base: position 5,251 of record CAVIXW010000016.1, on the reverse strand, counting down.
GGCAACCCCCGACAACAGGGTCGTCCGTTATTTCTATAATATCTATATGAAGCACAGGGTTCAGAAGATCGGCCGGAAATACGATAAGGGAAAGAGCATCGACGGCCACGGCCCCGCCTACGACTGGCTCGTCAACTCCATCCGCGGATTCCCCCACGGCGAGGTCATGGCCGAAAAGTTCCGCAAAGCGGGATTCCCCCAGGTCGAGGTATATTCCAAGAACTTCGGTGCGGTCAATATCTACGAAGCATTCAAGGACCGATCCCTCCGAAGGGACCGTCGGGAATGCATAAACGGTTTATGATGTCCCGCGGGGCGGGTCCCCCGCCCGCGGGATCAGAAGTTTTTGGGATGTTTCGAAGCGAAGAACGCCTTCATCGCCTTGTACAGGTAGTAGTCGTCGACCTTGGACGTGACCTCGAGAGGTGCGTGCATCGAAAGGACGGGCACGCCCATATCGATGGTGTCGATGTTGTGGACGGAGATCTCGGAAGCGATGGTTCCTCCCCCTCCCGCATCGATCTTTCCGAGTTCGCCGACCTGCCAGGGGATCTTGGCCTCTTCGAGGATCCTGCGGAGGAATCCCATGGTCTCGGCGGTCGCATCGTTGGTGGAGTACTTTCCGCGGCTTCCGGTGTACTTGCAGAGCACGGGCCCCTTTCCGATGAAGGAGCTGTTGCGTGCCTCGAACACTTCCGGCCACGACGGATCGACGGCACCGTTCACGTCGCAGGACAGGCAGAGCGAGTTCCTGAGCACGTGCCTGATCGGGTAGTTCCAGGCAGACGCGACATCCTCCAGGAAGTCCTTCCAGAAGACGGACCTCATTCCGGTGGGTCCGTCGGATCCGGTCTCCTCCTTGTCGGCGAAGACCATCATCGAGGTGTATTCGGGGTTCTTGGTCTCGATCTCGGCCTTGAACTGTGCGAAACAGCAGACCTTGTCGTCCTGACCGTAACCGGCGATCATGGACCTGTCGAGCCCCAGGTCCCTGGGGTGGTAGGCGGGGCAGGCGCAGAGTTCGGCGGACTGGAAATCGAGCTCGGTGATGCCGTACTTCTCGTTCAGCAGCTTCATGATATTGAGTTTGACCTTGTTCTGAACCTTGTCGTCGTCGATGGGCCAGGAGCCGATCAGTATGTTCAGCTGTTCGCCGTCGACAACCTTGGCCGCGGGTTTCTGGACCTGGTCGTAGGCAAGGTGGACGAGAAGGTCGGAGATGAAGAACGTCGGATCGTCGTCGTCTTCGCCGATCGTGATCTTCACGGTCTTTCCGTTTGTAAGGGTGACGACTCCGTGGATGGACAGGGGGATCGTGAGGTACTGGTATTTCTTGATGCCGCCGTAGTAGTGGGTCTTGAAGTAGGCCATGTCGGTGGATTCGAACAGGGGGTTGGGTTTGAGGTCCAGACGGGGACTGTCCGCGTGGGCGACGCTGACCCTCACGCCTTCGACGAGGGGCTTCTTGCCGAAGGTCATCGTGATGAGGTTCTTGTTGCGGTTGTTGTAGTAGATCTTGTCTCCGGGCTTGTACTTGGTTCCGAGGACGAAGGGTTTGTATCCGAGCTTCTCGACGATGGGGATGGTGTAATCCACGATCTCGCGTTCGGTCTTGTGGCCGAGGAACGCCTTGTATTCTTCGCAGTATTCCCTGGCCTCGTCCAGAAGTCCGTTGTTTTTCTCCCCGAGACTCTGGGTTTTGATCAGAAGCTTCTCCTCGAGTTCCTGGGCAGCGGATTTTGCATCTTTCTTTGCCATAAGTCCGCATATCATTCGCAATATTTAGATAGTTTTATTAAGAAGGGCATATAGACGGAGACTCCGCCGTCAGCCTGCCGGCGATTCCGGGAGTGTTAAGACAGAACGCCGGAAGCCGGCACCGCGGCCTTTCGTCATTTGTTTAAAATACCCTGCTGGGGATTCCACGGTATGGCCGACTACGTAATCGCCGTGGATATCGGGACCAGCGGTATCCGCTGTCAGGCGATAGACCGCGAAACTGGAAAGACCGTGGATACGGCGATCACCCAGAGACATCCGATCCCCGGGATGAACGTCATCGATCACGTGAACTTCGCCATGAAATCCGGCGCGGACGTGGCCAACAAGCTTATCATAAAATGCATAAACCGGCTCTTTTCGGCACTTGACATCGATCTTGCCGATGTAAAAAGGGTCGGTGTCTGCGGGAACACGTTCCAGATGTCCCTTTTCCAGAACATCGAGGTGAGGGACCTGGCGTTCGCCGGGGAGAACATGCTGAAAACGCTCGGGGTCGGAAAGGTCGAACGCAACGGCGCCGTTCTGAAGGCTTCCGACCTTGGTATCGTCGGAATGCCCGATGCGGAGGTCATCATACCTCCGGCCGTAAGGCACGAGATCGGCGCTGACGCCATCGCGATGCTCCTGATGACCAAGGTCAACGAGTCGAAGGAGCCCTGCCTCGTGGTCGATTACGGGACCAATGCGGAAATGGCGCTCATCTGCGGCGACGGAAGGATATTCACCGGTTCCGCCGCGGCGGGACCCGCCATGGAAGGGCAGGAGATCGAAAAGGGAATGCTCGCCGCCCCCGGAGCGATCTCGGACGTGAACATCGTCGAAGACGGGTGGCAATGCACCGTCCTCGACGATTCGATGGTCCCGAAGCCGGGAGACACCGTCGATCCGTACACCGGGAAGGTTGTAAGAAAAGGAGAGGTCCGCGCCGTCGGCATAACCGGTACCGGGACCGTGGCCGCACTGTACTGCGGAATGAAGGCAGGCATAATCGTTCCCCCTAAGATAAACACCGAAGACGGAAAGATCCACCTTCAGGATGGTGTATATCTTATTTCGAAAGACATCGACGAGGCCGGAAAGGCCATCGGTGCCATGAGGGCCGGGTTCCTGACGCTTCTCCACGCCGCCGGCATGTGGACCGGCGACGTCAGGACGGCGTATATGTCCGGGGCTTCCGGCCTTTACGTGGACGCCCGGAAGGCGTTGGGGGTGGGAATGGTAGTTCCCGGTGCCGCGGAATTAGTGCAGTTCGGCAACACCTCGATCCAGATGGCCCGGTGGATCGCCCTGGGGCAGACGAATCTGGAGACCCTCAGGACATTCGCGGAGAAACTGAAGGCCGAACACTGCATGTTCGCCACCTCGGAGACGTTCAAGAACATCTACAGCATCGAGTACTCGGTGTGGTGCACGTCGATGCCGATGAGCATGTACGACGAGATGCTGTCGATGTACGGTCTTCCCCCGTTGGGCGAACCCGGGGATAACGTATCGGTCAGGAAGTCGGCGAAGACGGACCTTCCCGATACGGAATCGGCGGTCGTCCGCATCGTGGATTCCGGAACCGTGCTTTCCGGAAAGGTGGAAGGCTGCAGTCTCTGCGGAAGATGTACCAAGGAATGTCCCGAAAAGGCACTGTCCCTCAAACCCGCCGACGGGGGCTCGGCGGCTTATGTAAGATCGGATCGGTGCGCCGGTACCGCCTGCAGGCGCTGCGAGCACAGGTGTCCCGACAGGCTGCTTCATTTGGATACGTTCGTTCTCGAACTATGATCTTCTAACCTTTTACATCTCGTTAGACAAATGTCTAACAAATTCTATTTTTCTAGTAAATTTGACGTTATTATATCGTATTCGCTGTATTATCATCTATATTATCCGAGAGTTGAGCAACAATCTATTAATATTCAATAAGCATCGGTGCATTTAGACAATTGTCTAATCATTTGTCGATAAGACGACAAATATTCAAGATAATAAGGAGAGTAGAGAAAAATGACAAACGAACAGATAATGGCGGACCTTCAGACCGCGATCGAAACCTGGGATTTCAAGCTCGCGACCACCGCCACCGAGGCAGCCGTCGCGGCCCGGATTCCCGTCAGCGAGATTATCGGAAACGGACTCGGAAAGGGAATGGAGACCATCGGGAAGAGGTTCGATGCGGCAGAGATCTATCTGCCCCAGGTCGTGGCCGCTTCCAAGGTGATGGAGGTCGCGCTCGAGATCCTCGGACCGCTGATGTCGGCCGGAGGGGGATCGCTCAAGGGAACGGTGGTCTTCGGAACGGTCAAGGGAGATATCCACGAGATCGGAAAGAACGTATGCTGCGCGATGCTCCGCGGCGCGGGATACAAGGTCGTCGACGTCGGGTGCGACGTGGACGGAATGACCTTCATCGATGCCGCCGAGGAGAACGATGCGGACGTCATCGCGGGATCGGCCCTGATGACCACCACCCTCGAGTCCCAGAGGGAGCTTGTCGCGCTCAGGGACGAGATGGAATGCCGGGCGAAGGTCGTCGTCGGCGGTGCGCCCTGTTCGCAGAGGTTTGCCGAGAACATCAAGGCGGACGGATATTCCGCCACCGCGAACGAGGTCATCGCTCTTTGCGACAAGTTATCCAAGAAGTGAAACTGTTTTCCCGATCGGATCGGGATCCTTATCCTCCAAACGGGAACGGACCGTTTTGTCCGTTCCCGTGATTTTTCTTTTGATTCAGCTTCGGTATGCCGGTGAAAGTATCAGATTCTCGGTCGATATCCAATTCTCCCTTTGAAGCTTCCATTAATGCGGTCAGGATAGAGATCAGTGTATCTTCGAGGCATATGTCACGTTCGTTGCCCGGGACCAACGGTACTGCACCGACGGAAGGGATGATGCGGTTCGATCTGTCTTTCCAGTCCGCCTCGGACGGAGGTTTGGGATAGATGACGTCCCGGTCGCCGGGATACAGAACATAAGACCCATAGCTATGCATCAGTGCGTCGCGGTAAGTGTGCATTTTGTAAATGTCGTATTCCCAGCAGTCCGTATCAATCTCAGCATCGGGAACCACCGAGCTACGATTGTCCTTTCCGATCTTTACTTTGTACTTGGCATCGAAGTTGATGAGGTATCTGAGACTGCGGTCGGAATCCAGCTGAATGACTAAGGTGAAGTCCGGACGAAGAGCGACGGAGTAGGATCTGAATCCCGCCTGGTCCGAATCGAAGGTCTTGTTGTAATACAGGTCGATATCGGCATAACGATCGGCGATCGGGATCCTGAATCTGATCGTATTTCCCCTGCGGATCGTCATGACCCAGCACCCATCGTTTTTGATAAACGGGAATGCAGGTTTGTTCTCGGATAATCCGTATAGGCAGTTGTACAGTCTGGTATAGCACCAGTATTCATAGACCCCGACCTAGACACATCCATTATACGCGCGTGAAGGAACGATTTGACCCTAAACGGCGGTATCCCC
>CAVIXW010000015.1:0-23152 GCA_963646785.1 Acutalibacteraceae bacterium | reverse complement strand
AGATCCGGGGCTCAAAATTGTTCAAAGTATAGCGTTTGGAATTGGGAAACCGTTATTCAAATTAGTCGAAATTAAAAATCTGACCATTCCGATCACTCTCAATTCGGTATGGCTGGGGGATAAATCGGCATTCGAATTTGTGTCCGGAATCGAGAAGATCACATTCACACCCGGCAACACGGGGTACGGTTTCAATTATTCAGCCGATGAAGATTCGAACTGCTGGTACCAGAAGACCCCCTGGTATCTATGCGGCTCCACTCTGAAGGAGATAGTGTTCGAGGACGGTATCCAGAGGATAGGATCGAACGCATTCCGCGAACTGAACATATCCTCTCTTACGATTCCCGACAGCGTTCAGACCCTCGGCGAACATTCGTTCTATCGCTGCGAGAAACTGGTGGATCTCACAATCCCGATCACGCTCGATACGGTTTGCTCCGACACGCAACCCGCATTCGATCAATGCAATTCGATACAGAACCTCAGGCTGACCGCGGGAAAGACCGGAATCGGATGGGACTATCGGGAAGATCATTCACCGATCTGGTGCACTTCGGGTTGTTGGTTGGCCAAGCTGTTCGTGGATGCCGGCATCACACACATCGGAACCAATACCTTTTCGGAGTATACGTTCTATTCACCGAGCGGAAGCACCCTGTTGCCTACCGCGGATAACCTGAGCGGGTATACATACATAGGATCCGCAGGCAATCTCAAAATGGACCGGCAGACGGAAGGCGATTCTGGGGCCACGATAATATCAAGCGTGCTTGCGGACGGATGTTCCGCAATCGATATCGATCCGGTCCCGATTGCGATGTGGATCCGCAAGGTTACGGAGTGATGGGGATCTCGGAGATCCCCCGAGACAGACAAGTGTCGGTGCGAGATGTTCGGGGCCTTAGACATATCCCTACATAAAGAGGCGAAACACGTCGGTTCGATAAAGACCCAGGTACATACGCATTTCAAAGACAGGAACTGTCTTGGCGAGGATAGTCTGCCGTTCAGCCGACGAATTGCGGATATCACGTATAGGATCTCCGGAAAGATCGACCCTGTCCGTAACTGAAGATCAGCTACTGGAATGCCCATCCGATTGATTTAAGTATTCTGATATCCTCTCCCTTTGTAGGATGGATGCATATGAGGGGAAAAAACTTAATCGATGGGTTAGGCTCTTTCATCAAGAACTCATTTTTAACGGGGTCTGACGGTGTCGGTGACACGGTCGATAATGATGTTATGTTGCCCGGAAGGTTTTCCGGGAACGATTTTGAATCGCATGCCGTTCCAACGGCGAACGGCACTGCCAGGATCTTTGTCGCCAGGCGTTCCCTGACGTCATACTTCAACGAGGATGCGGAATACAGTCCGACGATCATCGTCGCACCGAAAGAGAGCTATCAATACACACAACGCAAGCACACTATCGATACTCTCACCGGAGAATCGCCCGCAGACCTGTTCATCAACGCAGTAAGGAAACCGGTGCGTCAGATCACCGAGGATATCGAGCCAGTAATAATCACGAAAGAGATCGTCGAACCCGTTGTTCCGAACACCGTTCCGATAGTCGACGCCGAACCTGTCGTACAGATTGCCGAACTGCCCGTGGAATCGATAACCGCTATAACGGAATTGGAACCCGTTGTCAGCACCCCCTCCGAAACGCCGGTCATTTCGGTAGAGGAAGTAGCGGTAGAGGCCATGGAGATCGAGGAGTCTTCCGTAGAACATGCTCTCTCACAGCTCGCATCGATTGCGGAGATCGAAAAAGAAGAAATCCCTATAGTCGCGGAGATCGTGGAGCCCTCTGTAAATCAGGATCTTTCCCTGCTCGCATCGCTTGTCGATATCGATGAAGAAGTCGTCACTCAGGCCACGGAGATCGTAGAGTCTCCTGTAGACCAGGATCTTTCCCTGCTCGCATCGCTCGTCGACATCGATGAGGAAGTCGCATCCGAAACCGTCGAAGAATCCGTTCCCGAATCTCAACTCCTGCTTGCACCCTCCGTCGGTATGCTGGCCCTTCCCCCCAAGCTTGAAATCAAAATGCTGTCTTATGCGGCTGCAAAGGATGAAGAGCAGGACGTCGGAGCAGAACCTATCATTGTCGAACCTTCACTTCCCGAGAAGATCGAGATTGAGGAGATCGAACCTCTCCCCGAGCCGGAGACCTCAGTCGTTGATTTTATAAATCCTTCTCCTGCGGTGGAAGCTACGGAAACCTCCTCGGCTGTCGAGGAGATCTCCATATCCCAGGACTTCCTGACCTGCGATACGTTCGTCCCCGTTCCGACATACCCCGTCGAGGATCTCGACCGCGACGTTCTCCTTGCGTTCCATCCGGAACTGAAAGAGGAGTCCGACGAGTTCATCCTTACCTCGATGGAGAATCATTCAATGTTCCCCGAGGATAAACTCGACAGGACGGAATGCATGTTCAAACTCAAGGTCCGCCGCGTGTACCCGACCTTCGACGGATACACCCGCCACATTGCAAATCACTGAAACATTTTCCGGCCTTGAACGGCCGTTTTTCTTTTCCTATTTTATAAATACTTCTTTAATTTCCATCCCGTATGGAGACACTTGAGCTGGCACCGATCATCATGATGCTGCTGGTAATTTTTGTCGTAGCGCGCGTTTTTTCAGCCATCGTCGAGAGGTTCGGATTCCCCGGCCTCATAGGAGAGATCATCGCAGGTATTCTCATCGCGAATCTGGCACTCAACGGGGGGACCATGCTCGATTTTCTAGGCATCGTAATGGAGAATCCCTCGAAGAATATACAGGGAAACGATCTTTATTCCATTCTGTACACTTTCTCCGAGATCGGCGTGATATTTCTGCTGTTCACGGTAGGTCTTGAGACACGGGTCAAGGATCTGTTGGGCTCCGGGAAGACCGCAATGCTGGTCGCGACCCTCGGGGTCATCGTACCGTTCTTCCTCGGATTTACCTTTATTCAGCTCAGCGAAGGCAACTTCCATCATGCCATGTTCCTCGGAGCGGCCATGGTCGCCACCAGCGTGGGGATCACCGCCCGCGTCATCAAGGATATGCATCTGATGGACAAAAAGGAATCAAGGATCATCATATCCGCGGCCGTGATCGACGATGTCCTCGGAATGGTTGTTCTCGCGATCGTCAAGGGGATGGCCGGTTCCAGCGGAGGTCTGGATCCTGTCGGACTGGCGATCATCATCATCGAGGCCGTGGTGTTCGTCGTCGGAATGATCCTGGTCGCGAAACACGCGGTCCCCGTTATCGTGAATGCCTGGGTCAGATTCAATGCGGTCCGGGAGAAACCCCGCAAGGCACCCAGTCCGCTGGCTCTTGCATTGATAGCATGTTTCTTCTTCGCATGGCTGGCGGAAGAGATCGGCCTTGCCGCCATCATCGGTTCGTTCCTCGGCGGGATGCTGTTCTCCGAATATGCCGAAGAATCCGGTCTCGACCGCAAGTTCGATGCTCTGACGACCCTGTTCATTTCCTATTTCTTCGTGATGGTAGGGCTCAAAGTGGATGCAAGTGCGATGAGCAATACGTCGGTCCTGATGGATATCGTCGTTGTATTGATCCTTGCCGTGATCTCCAAATACATCGGCTGCGGACTCGGTGCAAAGATCGGGGACAGGACGCTCGGGAAGGATTCCATCAATATCATCGGCGTAGGAATGATCCCCCGCGGCGAGGTCGGTATCATCGTGGCATCCATCGGTCTGGGTATTATCGTCGATGGTGCACCGGCCCTTTCGGCAGAGCTATACTCGGTCATTGTCGTTATGGCCGTCGCATCGACCATCATCGCGCCTCCGCTTCTTTCCCGCGCATACAAAAAGAAGTATCCGAAGGGTTCGGAAGACGATACATTCATCATGGAATAATCTTCCGTCCTTCCGGGGGCTTCGGCCCCCATACCTTTGCACCAGTGTGCCGGATATGTCTTTCGGTATTATGGGATCATTCCGTATTTTCCGGAGAGGAGCTTGCATTGGCAGTCTCCCCGTATGGCGGGTACCGGACATGGGTGTTGCCGGTCCGAATTCAGGCGTTTTTAGTGAAGTGCGGTGTGAGATCCCGATTGTCGCACCTGTTTCTTAAGAATATTCGGAAACGGATACCTATTTTTCCCGATAACCGTAAGTTTGGATGTCGAGAATTTCAGAACGAACCGGTATGCAATCTGATGATAAAATCATCTAAGAAAATGTTGTATTGTTTGCATAGCATACGCTATGCATCAAAGTTTGAACTTGATCGGATATATTTGGGTCCGTATCAGCTCATGGGCCAGAATACCGGCAGACAGAGAATGATCGCGGTGAAGACGATGGCGATACCGAGAACAACCTTGGGACCGAGTTTGATACCTTTGTTATCCTCAGAATCGAAGTACCTCATCAAACCTGCGGACGAGGAAAAACCATCTGATTTGTCTTTTGCCATTGCTGTGACAATCAGAGGTACCTATTTTAAATTAACGCAACCGACAATGTCGGGATATTGTTGATTGGAGGATTATGCAATCGAAAACGCCGTCTTATCGATTCTATCCTGGAAATAATCTCTCGGGGATCGTACCGAAAAAGCCATTTATACCGCACCTATACGAGCGTTGATTAGTATGCACTGGGCAGATGTTATTGCCAAAGAGATCTCCGAAAAGGCGGAGGTCCCTCTTATCGCCACCGGTATCAGTCCCACCGGTATCATTCATGTCGGAAGTCTCAGAGAAGCCATTACCGGCGAATCAATACGCAGCGCGGTCGAGTCTTTGGGTAAGAATGTCAAACTCATCTACCTTATCGATTCGTTCGACCCCCTCAGAAAAAGATACGAATTCCTGCCCGAGGAGTACGAGAAATACGTCGGAATGCCCATCTGCAGGATCCCCTGCCCCTGCGGAAAGCACGATAACTATGCACACCACTTCGTGCAGCCGTTCCTTGATGCGGTGGATTCCCTCGGCGTTCACTGCGAGATCATCTGGACCAGCGAACTCTACGCCCAGGGAAAGTTCGCCGAATGCATCGACCTGACCTTCAAGAAGAGGCAGGAGATCATCGGGATTCTCCATGACGTGTCCGGAAAGGAAGCGAATCCCAATTACGCTCCTTACGAACCTCTCTGCTCCAAGTGCGGCCGTTACACGAAGCCCATTTTCGACACCTACAGTTTCCCGTATGTGGAATACAACTGCCCTTGCGGCCACCACGGAAAGGCGGATATCAGAAAAGATGACGGAAAACTGACCTGGAGGCTCGAATGGCCCGCCAAATGGAAGATCTTCGGAACCAATGCCGAACCGTTCGGAAAGGACCATGCCGCGGCAGGAGGATCTTACGATACCGGAAAGAGGATCGCTCCGGAGATTTTCGGTGTCGAACCTCCCTATCCCGTGCCGTACGAGTTTGTTCAGCTGAAGGGCGTCGGACAGATGCACAAATCGACCGGATCGTCCGTCACCGGTATCGACGCGATCCGTATGACCCCTCCGGAGGTTCTCAACTATCTGTTCCTCAGAGTCCCTACGACCAGGGCCATCGATTACGATTCCGGTACCGGGCTTCTCGATCTCGCCGACGAGTATGACCGTTTGGAAACCGCATTCTTCACCAAGGATTACACGGAGGCGGAGGAAAACACCGTCCGTGCATACGAGATTGCCCAGCACAACCATGTTCCCGCGAAACTGCCCGTTCAGGTATCCTGCAGGCATCTCGTGAACGTCGTTCAGCTCGCCGATACCTTCGAAGACCAGCTCAAGATCATTTTCCGCACCGTGGATCTTTCCGGTGCCGACGAAGAGTCGATCAGGAGGATCAGGACCAGGTGCGAGTGCCTGACGTTCTGGCTCAAGAACTTCGCTCCGGATATGGTCAAGTTTTCCGTTCTGCAGAATATCCCGGAGACCCTTCAGATACAGTCCCAGGATAAGGAATTCCTGCAGACGCTCATGCCCAAACTGAATGCCTGCGGTTGGGATGCGACCGAGATAAACAACATCATCTCGGAGACCGGTAAAGAATCCCCTCTCGGTTCCAAAGGTGCGTACAAATTGATCTACAATCTTATCATCGGCAAGGACAGGGGACCGAGGCTCGGTCCGTTCCTCGCATCTATGGACAAACAGTTCGTGTTGGACAGGTTCGCTCAGGCTGCATCCAACTGATCTCTGCGGGGTTGAACACCCCCGCCAGTGATTGAAAATCGGTAAATAATCCGACGGACTAGCCCGACCATGGACGATGCGATCTATATTCGCAGGAAGATAGCAGTATTCCTTGTTTCCGTGATTATCATAGCACTGGGAGTGGTCATGTCGACACTCGCGGTCCTGGGTACGTCACCGATATCTTCAGTCCCCTGGGTCCTCAGTCTCGGAAGCGGTTTTTCGCTCGGCGTATCGACGATTCTGTTCAATATCATCCTATTCTGGCGGGGGTGCTGGTCATGCGCCGGAATTTCAAAGTGATCTACCTCGGAGAGATAGTGATCCTTCTGATTTTCAGCACCATGTGCGACGTGTTCAGGGAAACCCTTTCATTCATCGTAATCGACAATTATCTTTGCCAGTGGGCGATGATCGTTCTTGCCGCATTGGTGCTGGCCCTGGGCATATCTTTGGAAGTGGCCGCCAATGTGACCATGATGCCCGGCGAATTTCTGATTAGTTTCATCGTGTTCAAGACCCACAGGGACTTCGGAAAACTGAAGGTGGCGTTCGACGTGTCGATGATAATCATCGCCGCGGTGCTGTCGCTGATATATTTCGGAGAACTGCGCGGTGTCAGGGAAGGAACGTTGTTCGCCGCACTGTTCGTCGGCATGTTCGTCCGCAGATACACCGCGATTCTCAAAAAACACGGATTCTACGAGTGGGTAGGTCACCATGACCTGACGGCCAGGGTCCAAAAGACCTGAGCCGTCGGGCAGGTTTCACATAATTCCGAGCTGGGTCAGTTTTTCGGGCAGGTATGTGTCTGTAACATAATCCAGTCCGTATTTGGCCAAAGCCTGCTGCTCAGCTTTCTTGTTCATGTCGAGCATGGCCCTGATCTCGGTGTCCCAGAACTCGTCGGAGAACCTGGGATCGGTGAGTTCGGCTTTGAGAGCTCCGATATCCTTGTCGTTGAGTTTATCCGTGGGGAGGTCGTAGTTGAGGATATCCGATGCGGTGATCCCGACGAATTGTGCCGTGGGCGTGGCAAGGTAGTCCGAGATATGGGCGGTTTTGATGGCTCCGTATGCAACCGAGGCAAAGATCCTGAACGACCAGGGATCACCGTCGGTGAAGACGACGACGGGGAGGTTTTCTTCCTCGTTCAGCCTTTTGATCAGCCTTCTGGTGGAACGGGTCGGTTGACCTGAAAGATGGATGAGAAGGCAATTCTCTCTTTCGGGGAACCTGTTCTCGATGAGACGAGCGAACATACCTCCCGTTTCGAGGGCCATTACGAATTTGACATTCCTGTTTCTGATCTCGAACGTTTCCTTTTCCACGCTGTAGGGGATACCGAATCCTGTCTCGGCGACATCATCCATGCAGTTGAAGGATTTCATTCCCTTACGGGTCATGGTCCTGAAATCGATATCTCCGTAGACATGGGCACTGCCTTCTTCGGGACGGAGTTTGAAGTCCTCCCTCATGCAGTGGGTGACCGTTTCGAGATCCTCCGCAAGAAGGTTGCTTTCATCCTGGCTGTGGAATTTGGCTTTGTTCCATCCTTCGGAGATGTAGTACATTTCCCTTAGGGTAGAGGACTTGTTCTCGCGGATCATCTCGTTGATGAAATCGGTGGTGTATGCGGTCCTCAGCATGGTGGTGGCACCCTGGGTGGTTTTGGCCGAACGCGTGGTCTTCATGCTTCCGTATTTCCAAACCTGGGTCATGGGATCGAATTCGATGTTGCGTTTGGACCTGAGGGGGAGATGCATGGTCGGGATCTCTCCCCTGTCAAGGTCCTCGTAGATCTCGATGGCGATCTTTGTAAGACTGTTCAGTGCGGTCTGCTGTCTCTCGTTCATTCGTCTGCCTCCTTCTCGAATTCTTCTTCCTCTTCTTCCAAGGCCTCTTCTTCCTCGGTATCCTCGTCGTCCGGGACGTAATCGTCTTCCGATTCGGTGATCTTCATTCCTTTGATTCCCCAGTCGCCGGGCAGGGCTTCGGCACCCATCACGCGGATGGGGTTGATGCCCGAGACGTACACGTCGTCGGCATCGAAGGTGTCCGCCATCTCTCCTTTCAGCTCGAAGGAGAGCTGGATGGAATTGGACGCGGCGAGGTTTTGAACAATCCACTGGGTCTTGCCGTCTTCCTTGGCAGAATCGAAGAGCGGCCCCCCGGTCACGGTGTCGTTCATACATTCCGCGGGAAGCTGCAGGTGGATCATGAAGGTATGCGGGTTGACGGTGTAGTTGTAGATCGTGTAGGTTATTTTCCGTCCGTCCTTCATTTTCTCGACGGACGGTTCGATCCATACGACGTTCATAATCTTCGAGATGGTGCGGCTCAGGTCGGGTACGGGTCTGCTGAGCTGTTCGGATATCTTTTTCGCAAGATCGGGAAGGATGGTCTGAACGATCTCGAACTTCTCGTGCGTTTTGGACTTCTTGTCCATCTTGTTAAGGTGGCTTTTGAGATTCCTGGCGCATTGTTTCAGAGCGGCCACCATCTCTTCTTCGATCTCGGGGAAGTATGCGATGGCCTCCTTTCCCTCGGAGGTGAACGGCACTTTGGTGGAGGCCATATGCACCATGATGATGGCGGGGCCGTATGGGATTCCCTTTCCTCCTCTCTGCTCAAGTCCGTATCTTCTCCAATCCACTTCGGAAACCGCCTTGGTGATGATGTCGGCACCCTGCTGGTAGAGAAGAGGGACCCGGTTGGCGAAACGCATGATGGTGACCTGTCCGTCGGACGGGATCTCTCCGCCGTAGACGATACCGGCTTCGACGGTGAACGGGTTTCCGTTGACCGCTTTCGGAGGGCGGGTCACGGGAGTGGCGTAATACTCGGGGCGGAGCCCTTCGAGGGTGTGCATAAGACCCTTTTTGATCAGGATCTCTCCGATAGGGGAAAGACAGTCGGACGGAGGGGCGAGCAGCTTCACTTCCGAGATCCCCTTGATCAGGGCCATGCTTCCGTCGCGGCCAAGCGAATGGGGATCCGATTCGGGGTCCACGCCGGCCTTGGAGCAGACATCCGAGGCGAGTCTGGGGGTCATCCTGCAGAAATCGTTCTTCAGGAAATCTTTGACCGTCTTCTGTTCCGTGGCCGACGAATAATTCATCATGTCGCCGATCTCCATTCCCTGAGGATGGGGCTTGATCTCCTTCGCCTTCGGGGGCATAATCTCGGTGGCTCTCTCGAACACGTATTTTTTACCGTCCGGATCGTGGAATTCTATACGTGCATGGGGGTTGACGATGGCGGTCTCCTTGAGATATTCGAAGATGGACTGCCTTCCGGTTATGTAACGGCCCTTGGTGGTGTATTCGATAAACGTTCCGTGTTCCTTGTCCCAGGAGAACGCACGGTCGTTGGTCACGATGGGCCTGTTGGTTTTCGTATCTACCGCGATGTCCATTTCCCAGGCGACGGCATCGAGGTCTTCGGTCTTGGAGGCGATGTGGGCGGGCCTCCCGGTGGAGATGTTGGCGAACATGACCGTGGCGGAGATACCGATTCCCTGCTGACCTCTCGACTGGCGGAGCGCGTGGAACCTTGATCCGTAGAGCAGACGTCCGAAGACGTTCGGCATGGCCCTGTGGACGATACCCGGTCCGTTGTCTTCGATGGAGACCTTGTACTCCTCATCGGCCAATTTGGTCACTTTGACGACGATATCCGGCAGAAATTCGCTTTCCTCGCAGGCATCCAGCGAGTTGTCGACGGCTTCCTTGACCCCCATCAGAAGGGATTTGGCGCGGGAATCGAACCCGAGTACCTGCTTGTTCTTTTCAAAAAATTCGGTTACGGATATCTCATGTTGCTTGTCAGCCAATTTCTCTGCGGATATCCTCGCAGTCCCTGCCGTATTTGTGTCCGGCGCTTTGCGTGCTCCCATCGGTGGGGCATACAGATTCGATGATATAAAGGGCTGGATTGGTGTCTCCCGGCCTCTGCCGAGGCCGGGGGGAGAAAAGATCACTTTTTGTTGT
Source organism: Acutalibacteraceae bacterium (assembly GCA_963646785.1). Lineage (GTDB taxonomy): Archaea > Thermoplasmatota > Thermoplasmata > Methanomassiliicoccales > Methanomethylophilaceae > Methanomethylophilus. The sequence goes on along the minus strand of CAVIXW010000015.1, from coordinate 12,976 downwards.
CTTCTTCGGAAGAATCCCCGGTGCCGGAGTTCACTTCCTGAGAACCGTCCTTGTGGATGACGACGTTTTCTTCTTCGTCGAATTTCGCGCCGCACTTGGGGCAGGTGTCCATTTCGGAGGATACTTCGCATCCGCAGTTGCCGCAGACGAAGTAGTCCTTCTTGTGAGGCTTCATGCTTTCGGGACGGTCGATGTAGGCGTTGCATTTGGGGCAGTTGATCTGTCCCGGGAGCACAAGAGCACCGCAGAACGTGCATCTTCCGTAACCCTGCGGATAGAGGCGTCCTTCCGCCTCCATCTTCTGCCTTGTGCTGTTGAGTTTTTTTCTTATGGTGGTGGATACGAGGAGGATGAGGTAGAAGATTACAAGGATGAACACGACGGAGAATACCGCGCCTTTGAGGGTAAGTCCGGTCTTTTCGGTGGAGAGGAATCCGGAAAGCGTGGCATGCGACATGGTGCCCGTATCGATCTTGCCGTCTTCGTTGAGGTATGCGACGAACATGTAGTACAGCTTGGAGCTGTCGAGCTTGGAGCTGTCGAGTTCGGAACTTTTTCCGTCGGCAAGTGTCATCTTTTCGAAACCGTCGAGTTTCTGACTCAATTTTTCACTTTTGAATGCGATATAATTGACCTCGCAGTATGCGAGGACCGGATCGGAAGTGCGCGTTTCGGTTCCCGAGTATGCAGAATTTACCGTTATCGTATTTCCGGAGACGGTAATGTCGACGGAAAGGTCGTTGCCGGTAAGGTGCTCCGAACTGTGCTCGTCGATATATGCGGGACCGACCGCATACGCACCGATGATGACCGCCAATACCGCGAAGATCAGGGGGTATGTTGCCTTGGTCTTTAGGTCGGCGCCGAACACATGGGGCACCATATAGAGGATCACGGCAAGGACCAGCCACATCAGGGGGATGGTGGAAACGCCGTCGACGCACAACAGTAACAACGAGAGGAGTACGGCTAGGATTATGGCAATCGTCTGTCCCGCCGTTAAGGGGCCGAGTTTTTTACTGAGACCCGGATGATCTCTTAGGCTGCTCATGAGAGGCGCTATCAAATACTGATAGATAAGTGTCGCCCATGATTTTGGGCCGTCTGCCCTTGCGGGGCTTTTTCTGGCATTTCGGGCACCAATAGCTCCCCCTGCCACCGAGTTCCGATCTTCTGATGGGTGTTCCGCAGACGAAACAGGGTTTGTTTTTGCGTCCGTACGCCTGCAGATATGCGATGTCGTAATATTTCCGACCCATGCCTTCCAGGTACTCTTCCGGGGTCACCCTGTTCTTCTCGATGGCGAAATCCATCATCTCGGGGATCGTTTCGGAGATCATTTTCCATTTTTTCTTAGGAATAATGTTGCAGGGGGTCTCCGGACAGAGTCTGCAGCGGAAAAGGATCTCGTCCCCCCAGATGTTCCCGATCCCGGCCACCGCGGTCTGATCCAGAAGAGCCTCCTTGATGCTCATTCCCCTGCCCCCGAGTTTCTTTTCGAGATAGTCTGCGGAAAGAGCGTCGTCGAAAGGTTCCGGACCCATGCGTTCGATCCCGGAATACACATCAGGTTCGCCGTCAGGAATATAGTAGACCTTTCCGAACATACGCTGGTCTATGAACCTTAGTTCCGATCCGTCGTCAAGACCGAAGACGAGGCGGGTGTGTTTCTCCGCGGGGAGATCCCCCGGTACCTTCACCAATTGCCCGGTCATGCCGAAACGGATGATCAGAGTGCCGCCGTCGAGGATCAGAAGAAGGGCTTTTCCTCTGCGGCCTGAACCGACGAATGTATGTTCCAGAAGATCGGATCCGAACTCTTCGCACGTCGGATGTCCGACGAGTTTCGGTCTGTCGACTGATACCGACACGATCCTCCTTCCGAGGACCTGCGGTCCGATGACCCTCCTTACGGTCTCGATCTCTGGCAGTTCCGGCATATATGATCCGAATGGGTATCGCCGACCCTGCTTTTTAACGGTATTCCCGCTCCATTTCCCACCTTATTTATAAGAGGGTCTGTATCTGTAGCCCCTAGAGGCGTTCCCATGGCGACAATCGATGAGCAGATTGAGGAGTTGGAGAAAGAGATAACCAACACCAAGAAGAACAAAGCCACCGAAGCGCACATCGGAAAACTCAAAGCGAAGATCGCCAAGCTGGCCCTCGAAAAGGAAAAAAGGCTGGAGACCGCCCGTTCCGGAGGCGGAACGAAGGGGTTCTATGTCAAGAAGGCCGGTAATGCGACCGTTGCCCTCGTCGGTTTCCCCTCTGTCGGTAAATCCACTCTTCTGAACCAGCTTACCGGGGCCAAGTCGGAGGTCGGGGCCTATCATTTCACCACTCTCGACGTCGTTCCGGGAGTTATGGAATATAACCATGCCAAGATCCAGATTCTGGATATGCCCGGTCTGATCAAGGATGCGTCGAGAGGAAAGGGTAGAGGCAGGGAGGTCATCGCCGCCGCAAGGTCGGCGGACGTCATCCTCCTTGTGGTGGATATCTTCAATCCCGATATGAGCGTCCTCATGAAGGAGCTTTACAATTCCGCGATCAGGTTGAACCAGTACGCCCCCGACGTCAACATCACAACATCCCAGCAGGGCGGAATTCTGGTGAAACCGACCCTTAAGCTGACCAAGATATCCGTGGACACCATCAAGGACATGGTGGCCGCTTACGGCCATCTCAACTGTACAGTCGTCGTCCGCGAGGATATCGATGTGGAGCAGATGCTCGACGTCTTGGCCGGAAACAGGGTGTACATCAAGGCGGTCATGGCGATCAACAAGGTCGATCTTGCCAAACCCGGACAGCTCGAAGCGGTTCAGGAGATGCATAAAGCGTTCAAGAGCGTCGGAGTCTCGGCGGCCACCGGATATAACATGGACTGTCTGAAACAGGAGATCTACGATACCATCGATATGATCCGCGTCTATCTCAAACCCCAGGGGCAGGAAGCGGATCTCGACGTGCCTCTGATCGTCAAAAGAGGCAACACCGTCGGAGATGTCTGCGAACTTATCCACAGGGATTTCAAAAACGCATTCCGTTATGCTATGATCTGGGGAGAAAGTGCCAAATTCCCCGGTCAGACGGTCGGTATGGACCATGTCGTGGCGGACAAGGATATTCTTTGCATTATCGTGAAGAGGTCCTGAGCGCTTCGGTGCCGTTTCCGTTTGCGGGTTTTAAATCTCGTCGGCATCGTGCGTATATGTGTTCGGTCTCAACCCGACCGATCTTCCCGAGTGGCAGATACAGGGTATTTTTCGTTGTTGAATATACCAGATCATTTCCGATGGAAACCGTCCGATGTTCCGAAGCATATCCAGGTTTTCGGTACAGTCTACAAAAAGACTACATCTTGCTTAAATATTCGTGTATTGTACAAAAATCCGTATAAATTGTGGAGTTTATCCTCCATAGGTGAATTATAATGTTATCTATCGAATCCATCAAAGGGCGTACCGAGGTCATGTACGTATTGGCGGCAGTGGCCGTTCTGCTGCTGGCGGCCTCCGTCGTCCTTATGTACGACTGTTCCAGAGCGGACAACGGGGGGGGGGCAAGCGACACCGGTGCGAGGGAAGTAATACCTTACGGTACGGGCGGCAACCAGTTCATCGACAAAGAGGGCGACGCCAAACTGATCTATTCTTTTGTATCTTATGATTTTGATGGCGTTAAGACCGTCGAAGGCGTGAAGATCACCGGCCTGGAACGCGATCCGAAAAGTTCTTCCTTCACCACGTTCCCGACCCAGATAACCGACGGTACGACCACGTACGACGTGATCGGAACCGAAGCCCAGAAGAATACTGGCGGCACATTTACCGACGATCGGGGAATCAAGTACAAGGAATATTCCAAAAACAAGAGTTATGTGTCGGTCTCGGAGTATAGCGGTACCGACACATCGATCATTGTTCCCGCAATGATAACCTACTGCGAGCAGAACGAAGAGGGTACATACGAGATCAAATCCAAGTATGTGGCCTCATTCAACTGTAAAAAATTCGATAGCATCAGCGAGCTCACGATCGTCATCCCATACCTTTCGGATATCGGATCGTACGATCTCAACCAGTCCTTTATTGGTAAAACCAAGCTTACCTCGGTAAAATTCATTGTAGATAACGACGACCCGACCGCAACCCATCAAGGAAATGTGGGTTATGTCGATATCGGGAGCGCGTTTATCGGATGTACCGGCCTGAAAACCCTGACTCTTCCCAACGTGCTTCACAGGGCGGATTATGCATTTGCGGGATGTACCGGCCTCGGTTCTTCGGATACGGACCCGTTCATATTCAATACATTTTTGCGTACTGCCGAGAAGGACTACATGTTCACGGGATGCACCGGATTGAAAAATCTGGTGATCGGAAAGAACGTCAATACAATCGAGAACGTTTTCGGCCCGTGTACAAAGGATAGTACGACCTACACGGGATGTTCGGGGATCAAGGTCGTTTACAATGCAAGTACAGAGATAACCGAGAGCGATATCGCAGGCACCATTCTGCAAAGCGGTTCATACAACGTGCTGCTGTTCGACAACCCCGGAGGGGAATTCACGCAATGGGCTTCGGTCACCACGGATGCCACTACGGATCCGGCCACGGTCACCGCCATGACCATGCCCGAAGGCACATGGACGAACGGCGTCTCGATCCCCGCATGGACCCACAAGGACGGAAACGCATGGTATCACAGCGGGACCGCTTACACGGATTGTTCCATGACTCCCTGGAAGGCCTCGACCATGAATTTCGACTACGGCTACTACTACTTTGCTTTCACGCCCACATGTACCGCAACCTATCATGTTTATAAGGGCGGGTCGGAGATCGGTACCACCGTGACGCAGGATCTCCTGTGCATGTACAATACGCTGCTGTACGACCAGACAACCTATCCTGATGAGGCGGCCAGAGCAGCCATGGGTGAAAGCAGCTTTACATGGACCAGTCTGACGGGCGAGACCTATCGGTCGGGACAGTCCGTGACCCCCTTCTGCGACCTCGATCTCTATCTGTGGGTCGATGACGTAAAACCTAGTGCGGTAACGCTCACCTACGTATGGGATTATATCAATCCGGATACAAAAACGGTAACGACGTACACTTACGATGATACGACGAATCCTTTCGGAGATTATGTGAGAGTGGACCAAACTACCTTCACAGAAAAAGCGAAAGATGACAAGGGCAACACGATGGACACGGTAGTTGCCGATATATACAAGGGGAAATATCTTGCATCGACTGCCGTTACTGGACAATTTTGTAAGGAGGGAATTACCGAAATATACGGAAACAATACCTTGGCCGCAGTTCTGGTTGATAATCCTGAAGGTACTGACACTAAATACATTGTATATAACGGCTCCTCCCGTATGTATTTGTTCCTTGATACCATCAATACTCCCGTAACCGTAAATCCCAATACTTTCGTAAATGGAACAAAACCATTTATGTATTGGACGTCGGGGGTGAAAGACAATTATCCCGGAGAGATTGCGATATATTCATCCCTATCTGCCGTATGGGGAAAAGCCGGTTCCGATGTATCCGTTACATACAATAATATCGAAGGGGGATCCGAGACCGATCCATATGCATATGGCGAATCAACAAAACTTAGGGATGATTTTACCCGCATAGGATACAAACTGGTCGGATGGAGTTACACGGAGTCGGGGAATGTAAATTTCTCCCTCGACACCCCGGTCACCATGCTGAATAACCTCAGGCTCTATGCCGTATGGGAAGACGCATCCCAACCTCCTACCGTGATCGCCGACAGCCTGCTCATATCCGTAGACGACGTTCCCGCAGGAGATTACGTCATTGATTACGTATTCATCGGCCCCCTCATTGACGAAAACGACACGGTAGAGTATACTCAAATCTTCTATGACAGCAGCGAAACCCAGGTCGCGAAGCCCACCGACATCGGCGTTTATACGATCCAAGTAGGATACAGAGTATTCCGTGGCACCGTGGATGTGACAAAGGAATACTATAGCGGTTACGACGAGAATCCTGTCACATACAACTGCCATTCTGGGATTCTGACCATCTACGGCGGTGACCATTCCGCGGTCACCGACCGAGGTCTCGATAAGTAACCGTCGGGATCGGATGTACGGTCGTCGGGAATGCAGCATGCGCGTATCGCGACCAGGTATGTGTATGGCTGCGTCCCCTGCTCGGAACCTGGTCCTGGGCGACGAGTCTATCCCGGACAAAGCGAAGATCGCTGTATCTGCAGGTGAATGATGACGGAACGATCCCGGGCGATCCGGGCTTTAGTTACTTTATTATCCTACAATCCGATAACGAAACATGGATCCTAACAAGGCACTCACGAAAGACGAATGCTACGGACTTCTCGACAGGCTCGGAACCGGTGTCCTTTCCCTCAACGGGGAGAATGGGTGGCCGTATTCCGTACCGGTCAATTACATCCGTATCGGAGACAAGGTGTTCTTCCACGGAAAGAAGAAAGGAACCAAGGTTTCTTTCATCGAGAAAGACGGAAAATGCACCCTTGTCGCATACGACGAGAAAGGTTACGAAGACTGCGGCGAGAACGGCTGTGATACCACCGTTGTTTACGACTCGGTCATCATCCGCGGACGCGCCGAGGTCGTCGAGGACGACGAGACCAAGATGATGATGCTCCGCACCCTGGTCGACAAACTCGTTCCGGCCAAGAAGGATAACCCCATCGCACCCGGTCGTGTACCGCCCACCGGTGTCTTCGTCATCGAGATCGACGAGATAACCGGAAAGCACCACGTTCCGCAGATGGGCCACAAGGTCTACCCGAAAAACTGATAAAACCGTTATCCGGGGGTTTAAAACCCCCTCGGTCCCTGAATTTTTTACGTACTTCGAGGAGCATTCCCTCGAAAGTTGATCTGTCCGGAACGGCATCCGGCGCATGTCCCAGTATATCCATCGTTTCGGCGGTCGGCTTGCCGATGGCGACCTTGAACACTTTCGACAGGTATCTGTCCGCATCGGCCTTTCCGAAACGGTCCGTTATCTGTTCGAAGAACGTTTTGAAGGTCATGGGGCTGGAGAACAGCATAGCATCCACGCTGCCTTCCGCAAGGGCCTTCATCAATTTTATATGATCTTCGCCGACAGCGGACGGGACCATGGAGTAGACTGCCGCATCGACAACCCGCGCACCCGCGTTCTTCAGGATTGATATAATACGTTCGTCGCCGGAATCCGAACGGAGAATGAGGACGAGTTTGCCATCGACGTCATTGCGGATCTCATCCGCAACGCCCTCTCCGGAGTAGGTTTTCGGGACGATGTCGCACGAACGACCAAGATTCTTGTCCAGGAAATCCGCGGTCGTCGGTCCGGTACAGGCCACATGGGTGGCCGACAGCATATCCGCAAGGTTCCGGACTCCGAATTTTTCCATGCAAATTTTCACGGCCGTGACACTGGCGAATATCGTGACGTATGCGGATCCGTCAGAAAGAACGGTTTTCACCTGTTCGAAGGTCTCTTCCGATCCCGGCCGAGGGTCCAGGGACGGAGCGCAGAGGCAGGAAAAACCCAGTTTCCTGCACGAGTCCGCCCCTGCTTCCAAACGGTCGGCGGGTCTGGTGAATCCCACAAGGGTCATGCAAGGTCACCGAGAATGTTTCTCAGGGTGACGACGGAACCGACCACCATAAGTCCGGGGGTCTGAACATTCTGGGTCTTTATGGTGGATTCCAATTCGGAAACGGTGGTGAGATAGACCTTCTGGTCCGGCGTGGATCCCTTGGAGATGATGGCGGCGGGCACGTCGGGGGACATTCCTCCTTTGATCAGTCCGTCCGAGATACGGCCTGCGTTCTCCAGACCCATCAGGATGACAAGTGTTCCGTGACCTTTAACCAGGGAGCTCCAGTCCACATCTCCTTCGGAACCTTTCTTCTCGTGGCCGGTGACGAATGTTACGAGCGATGCATGATCGCGGTGGGTCACCGGCACGCCGCACAGTTCGGGTACCGATATGGCCGAGGAAACTCCCGGGATGACGTGTACCTCCACTCCCGCTTTTCTGAGCTGTTCGGCTTCTTCGGCACCTCTTCCGAAAAGGAACGGGTCGCCGCCTTTGAGTCTGGCGACGGTCTTTCCCTTTTTTGCGTAATCGACCAGAAGGTCGTTGGTCTGCCATTGTTTGAGGTGGTGGTCGGCCGCCCTTTTGCCCGCATCGATCAGTTCCGCCCCTTCCCGGCATTCTCTGAGAAGCTCGGGGTTGGAGAGGGCGTCATAGAGGACGACGTCCGCTTCGCGGAGAGCGTTCAGACCTTTGACTGTAATCAGACCCAGATCGCCGGGTCCCGCACCGATCAAATATACCTTTCCCGTCATGTTATCACTTCATTTTTCCCATCAGTCTGTCTGCGGTTTCTTCAGCTTTCGTCACCCTGTCTTCCACGGAGAATGTGACATCCACGCGGACCGGGGGCGAGTTCACGAACGATACCGCCAGTATCCGCATCCGGTCTCCGACAATCTCCGCATTGACACCGATCGGCGACGAGCAGCCTGCATTCATTAACCTCAGCACCGAACGTTCCGTCTCGACCTCCGCCCTGGTTTTGGGGTCGTCAAGGGCTTTGAGGAGGTCCAGGGTCTCTTTGTCGTCGGAACGGCATTCGACCGCAATCGCGCCCTGTCCCGCCGCCGGAATGAATTTCTCCTTCGGTATAGGGTGCACGTTTTCGCCTATACTCAGACGGTCCAATCCCGCCTTGGCCATGATTATGGCGGAATACTCCCCCGCTCCAAGTTTGGCGAGGCGGGTGTTCATGTTTCCGCGGAGCGGTTTGAGTTTTATGTCGTCACGCGAAGCGTTGACCATGCATTCCCTTCTGACCGATGAGGTTCCGAGAACGGTGCCGCATGCAAGATCATCGAAAGCAACGGGAATGCAGGCGTCTCTGACATCCGCCCTCGGCAGGATCGCGGCAACGGTTATGCGGGGATCGGTGACCACGGGGATGTCCTTGAGGGAGTTCACGGTGACGTCGACCCTGCCGGAGATAAGTGCGTCGTCGAGTTCGCGTACGAAGACCCCCGAACCGCCCATATCCTTCAGGTGGGTTTTCAGGTCCACGTCGCCGGCGGAAGTGATCCCCTGGATCACGCAGGGGATCCCGGGGTGCGCTTTTTCGAAACGTTCCTTGAATTCCACGGTCTGGGCCATTGCGAGGGCGCTTTCCCTGGTACCTGCGATCATTCCTTCTTCACCTTTTTCAGATAGTCTTCGAAGGTCCGGGAGATCTTGTCGCAGGCCCCCTCGTCATGTGCGATCGAAAGGAAATCGACCTCCAAAGCGCCCGGAGGCAGATAGACTCCGTGCTTCAGCATATAATGGAACATATCCATGTAGCGGAACCGGTCGGTACCGGATGCTTCGGCACCGCTGGCGGCCTCGTCGATCCCGAAGAAGACGGAGAACATCGATCCGATGTTCTGTATGCATCCGCGGACGCCGCTGTCCTCCAGAATATCCCTGAGGCGTTTTACCAGGTCGTCGGCATTCTTCTCCAGTATACTATATCTGCCTTTTTCGGCCATGAGCTCGATGGTCTGGAGTCCGGCCGTCGCGGTGACAGGGTTTCCGGAGAACGTGCCGGCGACATAGACCTGTCCTTCGGGTGCGACGTTCCTCATAATCTCTTCGCGGCCCATGAACGCACCGGCGGGATAGCCTCCTCCGATTATCTTCCCCATCGTGGTCAGGTCGGGCGTGACCCCGAAACGGCCCTGTGCGCTGTGCGCTCCGAGCCTGAATCCCGTGATGACCTCGTCGAAGATAAGCAGCACGCCGTGCGCTTCCGTGATCCTCCTGACGTCCTGGAGATATCCTTTCTTAGGAGGGACGACCCCCACGTTCCCCATCACGGGCTCCATGATGATCGCCGCGATGTCTTCGTTCCTGTCCAACAGGGATTCAAACGACCCAGCATCGTTGAATTCGACGATGTGGGTGTTCTTCACATCGTCCGCAGGGACCCCCAGCGAACCCGGTACGGAGGTCGCGGAACCGGAACCGGCACTGACCAGGACTGTGTTGTGCGCACCGTGGAACCCGCCGTTCAGCTTCACGATACCGTTCTTTCCAGTGTATCCCCTTGCGAGACGAATCGCATGCATGGTGGCCTCGGTACCGGAGTTGGCAAGTCTGCACATCTCGGCACAGGGGACGGCCGAGGTGATCTTCTCCAGTAATTTCAGCTCTGGTATGGACGGGGCACCGTATACGCTTCCGTATTTGGTCTGGTCCCTCACGGCCTTGGCGACCTTGGGGTGGGCATGTCCGGCGATAAGGGGGCCGTATGCCATGCACAGATCCACGTATTCGTTGCCGTCGATATCGGTGATGATACACCCTTTCCCGCTGTCCATCACGATCGGATACGGATCGAACGCTCTGACCGGGCTGGAGACCCCTCCCGGCGAGAGCTTTCTGAACTTCTTGCATTCTTCGCGAGAGTTTTCGGTGCTCATTTCGAGGACCCCAGTAACTTGCAGACGTCGCGGGCGTAGTACGTGATTATCATATCCGCACCGGCACGTTTGATGCCCAGAAGGGATTCCATCATCACTTTCCTTTCGTCGACCCAGCCGTTGGCGGATGCGGCCTTGATCATGGCATACTCGCCGGATACCTGGTAGGCGCAGATGGGCAGGTCAAACCTGTCCGCGGCCTCTCTCACAATATCGAGGTAGGGCCCCGCGGGTTTCACCATGATGATATCCGCGCCTTCCAGAATGTCCTCTTCGATCTCGCGGATGGCCTCGCGGCGGTTGGCGGGGTCCATCTGGTACTGCGAACGGTCGCCTTTGCCGGGGGCGCTGCAGGCAATGTCCCTGAAGGGGCCGTAGTACGCGCTCTTGTACTTCGCACTGTATGCCATTATCGGAACGTTTGCGAATCCCGCATCATCGAGAGCATTCCTGATGGCTCCGATCTGGCCGTCCATCATTCCGCTCGGTGCGATCATATCCGCGCCGGCGGCGGCCTGGGACACCGCGATCTTGCCGTAGAGTTCCAGGGTTTTGTCGTTGTCGACATAGCCGTTGCCGTCGAGAACCCCGCAGTGTCCGTGATCGGTGTATTCGCACATGCAGAGGTCGGCGATTACCAGGAGGTCGGAATTGTTCTTAAGACCCCTGATCGCCTGCTGGACGACACCGTTTTCCGCATAGGCCTGGGATCCGCAGCAATCCTTGGTGCCCGGAACGCCGAAGACGATAACAGATCTGACCCCGTCGGATTCGATCTCCGAAGCGATCCTGTCGTATCCCGACAGCGGGTATGTGGGTACGTTCGGCATGGAATCCGTCATCTTCGCGGCCTTCAGGTTTTCGTCGAAGAACAACGGTAGGATGAGGTCCGAGGGGGACAGTTCGGTCTCGCGGATAAGGTCCCTGATATTACTGTTTGATCTGAGCCTTCTGGGTCTGTTCTGTGGGAACATCTGAATCACTTCTTTTTGCATTGACGCCGAAAATAAATTTGGCAGCTTCCAGGACGTCGGTGTCGTCGTCCAGAGCGGCTTTTCTGAGATTTTTGATGATCTCCGAGCTTATCTTGCTGGTTATGGCATGGGTCAGGTTATCTATCAGTTCTTCGGAGAAAGCATGGTCCGAGCACTTCATGGCCTTCATGACCTCTCCCGTGCGTATCTCCTCGAAATCCAGTGCCATCTTGCGGATGATCTCCTCGGCGGCATTGTATTTGTTCTCCTTCTCCATCCGCAGGAGTTCTTCCCTGATGATCTTCTCCGCCTTGGAGATCTCCTTCGTCCTGCGTGCAACATTTTCTGCGGCAATGGCATCGAGAGAGGCCATGGTGCGAAGGGACACCCCGGGTATTTTTTCCACATCCGGGTCTACGTTGGTAGGGACTGAGACATCGATGATCAGAAGCGGTCTTTCCTGCCTTCCGTTCATGGCCTTGGAGACCAGTTCCGTACCGAGGATGTTATGCTTGGCCGAGGTTGCGACAAGCACCAGGTCGCTTTTACCGACTATCTCCTCCAGACGGTCGAAGCCGATCGCCGTTCCTTCGAGTTCCTTGGCGAGTTCCTTCGCCCTGTCGAAGGTACGGTTGGATACGATCACCGTGCGCGGACCTTTGCCCACCAGGTTCTTGGCGATGATCCCGGCCATGTCGCCGGCGCCGATTATGGCGATGCTCATGTCCTTCAGAGACCCGATCTTCTGTTCCGCGAGTTCGATGGCCGCATAACCGACGGATACCGCGCCTTTGTTAAGCTCCGTCTCGGTCCGGACACGTTTGCCCACGATCAGCGCATTGTTGAAAAGAGCGTAGAGCTTTCTTCCGATGTGGCCGTTCCTCTGTGCTTCGGCAAAGGCATCGCGGATCTGATGCTGAATCTGATCCTCTCCGACGATCAGGGAATCTATTCCGCATACGACCGTGAAAAGGTGCTTGATGCACTCCTTGTCTTCAAGGAAATACCACACCTGCCGGTCGCTGAACGGTATCGTGCTGCGGACAAGTCCTTCGAGGAATGCCCTGACCGCGGAATTGTTCTGGGTTGAAACATAAACTTCCAGCCGGTTGCACGTACGGATGATCACATATTCCTCCACGGAACGGTTCTCTTCAAGGTTCTTTCTGAGGATGTCGTCAAGGCCTGGGATGATATCTCCCAAACATGCCATCCCTCCCGCAGATGTATGTGTAATATGAAGACTTATCAACATCGTGTTACCAGCCGAATACTTTCAGTCTACGTTTGTATGTAACGAATGAGTAACTATATAATATGTGACACAGGACTCCGAACAGATTCGTCACCGGGATTTCGGGAGAAAATCCGAAAATGTTCGAATTGCGGCCATAGGTGTAAAATTTGGTTCTGCTACAAAGTGTGTGGAAACCATGGGCAATCAGTAGGTCCTGTGACAAT
>CAVIXW010000014.1:0-25827 GCA_963646785.1 Acutalibacteraceae bacterium | reverse complement strand
TTGACGGTGGTGCTGGAAGTGCTGCCGTCTTTATCGGACACCGTTTTACTGACTGAGTCCGTACGGACACCGTCGGATGCGGTCTTCGAGGTCTCCGACTCCGTGACATTGTTGCCATCTGCGTCCACATAGACCTTTGGCGTAACATCAATGGATATGACATATGTTTGCCCGTTGGAAACAGATATTGTCAGAATTGCAGAATCTTCTTTTTCTCCGGTGATGATGAGAGTATTATCCTCACGTTCGACACTGACTATGGAATCGTCATTTACGGTATAGGTGCTCTTGAACATGATCGGGAGTTTAAACTCGATGGTTCCGCCCCTAGCTACCATCTGGTAAGGTTTGGTTAGTGACGGATCCACATCGGAATCAACTTCGGGTTTCGTATCTGAATATTTCAGAGAATATCCAGAAAGACCTGAGATCATATCTCTGTTTCTGAGGTTGCATTTGTGTGCTTCCCCTTCATCAACATAATACCATCCCGATTCACCCTTGGCAGAGAAATGTGCATCCACTCCGACTTCAACAAGCGCATAACAGCTGTAATGAACGCTTATCGCTGCCCTTGTGTCTATTCCCGTGTATTTCAATTTATTAACAGGGTCGGTGAGTTTATCATAAGACCAGGCAAGAGTGTCCAGTCCGTAAATATCATAGATTTTAGAACCGATTGTCAACTGTCCATTATTTAAGGTTGAACCGGGATATATCTCTTTTAAAACCTCATCGATGCTGCCCCCATATCCCTTTTGAACGGTGGCAAATCCGTCGTTTATTGTTGTGACGGTGATCTGATATTGAGAAGCGGCCTTGTAGCATTGAATGTACCCGCTGTCCAGATAGAACACCACTTCTCCGGAAGGGCCCATGCGAACAGCCTGCGAACAGTATTCGTTCATACCGCCGTCAAAACTCATGAATGCATAATTACTGTTCAAAACCCATTTACCGTCAATCAGTTCGTCGGTAAATACATACAGTCCTTGAGTTCCGGCATTGTACGGCAGAAGATAGATGTACCGTTTCCCCTCGGATATATAGGCAGTATTGATAACGATGCCCCCATGAGTCATCGGGCTCGAAGCCTTCTCTCTGGGAATGGGGCAGCCGTCCTCTCCTATGTCGAAGGAGATCATGCAGGTACCGACATCATCGGAACCGCCAAGGGTATCGGAACCCAATGCTCTGACGTTGATGTATCCTCTGCCTTCGTAGATCTCCAATCCGGATGCGATACCGCGGAATGTACTTCCTTCTGCAGTTTTTATGGATTCGTACTTGGGGGTCCCGAAAGTCCCGTTCTCAAAATCGAATTTGACCCACATGACCGAGGAACGCTTGTTCTCCAGACCGGAAATCACACCATCGAACAATCCTGCGGTGTATGCTGTGAGGTAGAAATATCCGTTGTAATAGGATAACCATCCGTCATCCCACGGCATTCCTGTGAATCCGGACAACTCGATGGTGGTACCAACCTCGGTTTCCAAGTTTATAGCGGTCATTGCCCTCCAACCAACTTTCCCTGTCATTAAATCAGCTTGTAAAAAGAAAAAATACCCGTTTTCGAACATTACATTGGAAAACTGCCCGTACTGAGCAAAAACCCTATATTCGGTGGTATCCTTGAAAAGATTCATTTTTGTTCCGTTCTGAAGATCCCTGTCGACTTCCGGAGAGGTCTTGAATATAGTGTAATAAGCAGAGTTGTCCGGAACACTGAGACATCCGTAAAAGTACCCATCATAATATGATGCGTACTTAAGATTGGACGGAATGTCATAAAGATAATTGAGATCGAGATTGTAAGCTTTGCTTCCGACGGTATCAAATATCACCCCGTTTCCATAACTTATGTAATGATAATAACTGATTGTTCCGCTAGAAATGACATTATTCAAAATGCTACCTGTGTTTATATCCAATTTGTAAAGAATTCCATCCGCACGGACATACACGGCATCCCCTACGATCAGAGGAGTGCATGGCATACCGTCCCACATCATCGCCCCGCTGTCCCTGTTAAGGCCTGTGCTTGCGAATGCCCATGAGTTTACCAGAGTGTCTCCCGGAACGGGTGTACCGTAGGTATCCACGACCGTGATCAGTTCTTGAGAAGTGGAATAATTCCTGGAAACGGCGGTAACCTTTACATTGGTCTTGAGTTCCGATATACCGATCGTGCATCCGCTCTCGGACGCGGTGCATTCTCCGTCGACGAACCATTTCACGAATTCGTGTCCCGAATTGGCTATGAACAGCAATTCGACCCCGTCCGAAACGGCAGAACCGGAAACGAACGGCTGACCGGTCGACACATCCACTACGGTACCGTGCTCTGCGGAGATCTCCAGAGAGTAGGATGGATCCGCATCGGAAGACTGTGCCATTCCGGAAGGGAGAACAAGAACAGCCACCGTGAAAACGGTCAGAAGGATACCGATATTTTTTCCTTTCAGGTACATTCATATCACCTTGAAAAAACCGGGAGGGTGTAACACCCTCCCGTCAAAGCGTTTATGCGTTTCTGGGCCGAACTACCCTGAAGTAGTATGCGGAACCGAAGACGATGGCCGCAAGCACAATGGCGACAGCGACAATGATCAACAGTCCGTTCGTACTTTCCTCGATCTTCTCGGAGGCCACGACATAGGTGGAGTTGTGAGAGGTCTCGAACGTAACGGAGTTCTCGGTGTACTCTACGACCTTCATCTTCTCGGCCTCTGACCCGTTCCAGTAGTAGACGGCGGCTTCCTTTCCGCTCTCTCCCGTATACGGAAGAGTGACGAGCATCTTTCCGTTATACTGGGATCCGTCGGCGGTAAGAACGAATTCGTAAGCCGTACCGGAAACAGCGGCAGATGCGGGGTTGGTGATCGTCTTCACCTCGGAAACGACTACCTTTCCTGCAAGGTCGGATCCGCTTTCTACTTTGACAGAGGTGTTGCCGCCCATGCTGACGGTCACGGTCTCGGTGACGGTCGCGGGAACAACGAAAGATCCTCCTTCGGAACCGAATTCGATCGATGCGGTTCCGTTGTCGCTTTCCTTCGCGTTGATGAGCCAGACCGCCTTCAGAGTGATGTTCTCCGCAGGCATGGTAGTAAGAGCGTACTTCGAACCGTCCTTCTCCCAGTACTGGAATGTGTATCCAGTCATGGTCGGAGCTGCGGGCGCAGTTATGTCGGTGTTGTAGTCCTGGGTTATCGATGCCACTGCGGAACCGCCGTCGGAATCGAAGGTGATGGTGTACTGATTGATCTTCCAGACCGCCTTCAGAGTGATGTTCTCCGCAGGCATGGTGGTGAGATCGTACTTCGCACCGTCCTTCTCCCAGTACTGGAATGTGTATCCGGCCTTGGTCGGAGCCGTGACCGATACGGTGGTGTTGTAGTCCTGGGTTATCGATGCCACTGCGGAACCGCCGTCGGAATCGAAAGTAATGGTGTACTCATTGGCTTTCCAGACCGCCTTCAGAGTGATGTTCTCCGCAGGCATGGTAGTAAGAGCGTACTTCGAACCGTCCTTCTCCCAGTACTGGAATGTGTATCCAGTCATGGTCGGAGCTGCGGGCGCAGTTATGTCGGTGTTGTAGTCCTGGGTTATCGATGCCACTGCGGAACCGCCGTCGGAATCGAAGGTGATGGTGTACTGATTGATCTTCCAGACCGCCTTCAGAGTGATGTTCTCTGCCGGCATGGAGGCAAAATTATACTCTACTCCATCCTTCGCCCAATGCTGGAAGGTATATCCTGCCTTGGTAGGGGGCACGGGAGCGGTTACAGAGGCGTTATAATCTTTTTTGATCTCATCAACAGCAGAGCCGCCGTCGGAATCAAAAGATATGGTATATTGGTTGATATACCAATACGCCGTAAGCGTGATATTCTCTGCTGGCATGGTTGTGAATGTGTACTCCCACCCATACTTTAACCACTTACCAAATGTGTATCCGGTCTTGGTCGGAGATACGGGTGCTGACACCGGGCTGTTATATTCCTGAGTGATGGCTGCCACTACGGTTCCGCCATCGGTGTTGAACGAAATGGTGTATGTGTTTATGGTATACACGTAAGTGATTACATTCATACTCGGATCGGCAGTTATGTGAATTGTGCTCAATGGCGTGAATACCGTGTATCCAGTAATGGGGATCCGTTCGACCGTTACGTCTGTATCATACAAAGCAGACCCGGTCGTGTCTTCAGCAATTTTGTTGCCTTTGGCATCCTGATATTTCACAGTATACTCATAGGAATTGACCTTCCAGACCGCCTTCAGAGTGATGTTCTCCGCGGGCATGGTGGCGAGATCGTACTTAACACCATCCTTCGCCCAGTACTGGAATGTGTATCCGGTCTTGGTCGGAGCCGCAACCGATACGGTGGTGTTGTAGTCCTGGGTGATCGATGCTACATCGGAACCGCCGTCGGTATCGAAGGTGATGGTGTACTCATTGGCTTTCCAGACCGCCTTCAGAGTGATGTTCTCCGCGGGCATGGTGGTGAGATCGTACTTAACACCATCCTTCGCCCAGTACTGGAATGTGTATCCGGTCTTGGTCGGAGCCGCAACCGATACGGTGGTGTTGTAGTCCTGGGTGATCGATGCTACATCGGAACCGCCGTCGGTATCGAAGGTGATGGTGTACTCATTGGCTTTCCAGACCGCCTTCAGAGTGATGTTCTCCGCGGGCATGGTGGTGAGATCGTACTTAACACCATCCTTCGCCCAGTACTGGAATGTGTATCCGGTCTTGGTCGGAGCGGTAGGTGCTGTCACTGTCTCCCCAAAAGACATTACAATGGTGCTTACCAAAGATCCGCCGTCGGAATCGAAATAGATCGAATACTGACCGGAAGATCCCCATAATGCCTTCAGCGTGATATCTTCACCAGGCATTGTTACAGGAACTGTTTTATCCCACCCCAGGAAGGTGTATCCTTCTTTGGTGGGGGTTCCGGTGACCGTCACGGCCGTACCGTAATCCTGAGTGATCGCTGCAACGGCAGAACCGCCGTCGGAATCGAAAGTGATGGTGTGTTGCTGAATGGTCCATTTCGCATACAGGGTAACTTTTTCTGCGGTTTGAACTACATCCGCATACTTGACCGCGACCTCATCACCAACTGCCAAATACCATCCATCGAACGTATATCCTTCTCTGATAGGAACAGGCAACGTTCCATACATAGTGTGATACGCCCTAGTGATTGCAGATACCGACTCGCCTCCGGTCGTATCGAAGTATATCGACACGTCCTCTGGTGCCCAGATGGCCGTGTATGTGTAAATCGTGTTGTAATTGAGTTTCTCGGTCGGGATATGTTCCGGAAGAGCTGGTGCCCATCCGACGAATTTATACCCGGTCCTGACAGGATCGATCGGTTTATCATACTCCGCCCCACTCATTCCGACGATATCGCTGATGCTGTCTGCTCCCACTGCATTGAACTTCAATGTGAACTTCAACTGAGAATAGGCTAGATTGAAAGTCAGATCCCCGGTCACGGATTTAGAATATCCGGTAGCGGAGAGAGTACTACCGTTAACAAAGGCGTCATATCCTTCTTTCATAGGTGCGACGATCTTGACGGTACTTCCGTACGGTACTGAGTCTCCATTCTGGATCTCCTTATCGTCACAATAGAGCTGATAAGAATTTTCTTCACTGGTTTTCACGGTTACTGTGAATGTCTTCACGGTCACGTCAGCATACAAAGTAATTGATTCTGAGATCGGCGTATCGGCATATTCAATACTCTTTTCAGGGTCGAGATACCATTTCGAAACGTTATACCTGGCCGAAACAAACTTGTCCAGATTAGGTACTGTTCCCTGTTCGACGGCAATGTACAATTTGCTTCCTTCGTAATCGAGGCAGATAACTATCTGATCCGAAGAAACGGGTGAAAGATAATAGGGGTTGTTAGCCTTTAAATTTCCATTCCATACCAAGATCTTTCCGGCAATCTTGGAGATCTCGTCCGCCTTGGTGATTGTTCCCGAACCCGCAAGAAGGTTATTACCGCTGGTGCCCTGAAGCCTGTCTGTCTGCGTTATGGATTTTAGATTGCTCGGTAGCTCCATATACGTGGCGGAAGGCAACGAGGTTATAGTTTCACAACTGTGAAGAATGAACTTTTCAAGGGATATCGATCCGAGGCCCCCCAACTTCGCAATACCCTGGATTTCCATTTCTTTGAGTGCAGAACACATATGGAATGTGTATTTATTGCTATTAGCGTAAGTTGAATCAAAATTGATATTCGGAAGGGATGCTTTGACAAGCTTTTTGCACATGTAGAACATTCCTTCCGTGTTGATCTTGCTTCCAGAATTCAAGGTAATGGTCCTGGACGAATCACCTTCATAGGAGATTTCTGTGATGTCTGTTTGTTTGAATCCCGTACCGTAAAGAATCTCCACGGATGTGGGTATGACAAGTTTGGTGTTGCCGGGTTGTAGAAGATATGCGGCCTTCTTCTCCTCGTTGATTCCGACCCCATTCTCCCATTTCCAAAGTTTGAAATCGGGGCCTATATCATAGGTTTGGAGATTGTCGGACCATTTCACCAACGTACCGCTGTATCTATCGTCTGATACAGTGACATTATTCAGATAAACCGACTTAAGAGCGCTTCCGCCAAACGCATGAAAATCTCCCGAACCATAGGTTATATTAGAAGGAATTATTTCGAAGCTGACAGCGGATTTTTCACCTACGCGTATCGACTCGATCCCAGTATCCAAAAATGCATTCGGACCGATCGAACTCAACGAATCTGGTAATGTGTCGATTTTCAGATTCAAACATCCATTGAATGCACCACGCGCTACGCTCTCAAGTTTCGACGGGAGACTGGTGATTACAAGTTTTTCACAATAGGTGAATGCTCTGTCGCCTATAGTGGTCACACTGTCCGGCAGATTTAGAGTCACGAGTGCCTTACAGGAATTGAATGCAAGATTGCCGATGGATGTGACATCCCCATTGATTGTGACCGATTCGAGAGCAGAACATCCCATAAATGCCTGCGATTCGATTGTAGTAACGCTTTTCGGAATTGTTACCTTCGTCAAACTAGAACAGTTGAGGAACATATTCTCTCCGATAGATGTAGGTCCCTCGGGAATGGAGATTTCGATGACTCCGCTACCGCCGAACGCCTTTGTTCCAATAGAATCCAACTTCTCAGGCAACGATACTTTGCTAAGCACACTACTTCCTTCAAATGCAGAATCACCGATATCCGTAACGGTGTTCGGAAGGATTACTTCCTGGAGTGTGCTGCTGTTGCTGAAGGCACTTTTTCCAACGGTCGCTGCACCATCTGTGACGATGATCTTGGAGAGCGTGGTCTTATAGAATGCGTAGGGCCCGATGTTGGCGGAAGTGGTAAAAGTACCGTCTTCAGTGGTCAGGCCGCGGGGGTAATACAGGAGTGTCGACTTGTCCTTAGTGTAAAGGATGCCGTTCTCCACGGTAAAAGCAGGATTCTCTTCAGGCATGGAAATGTAATTTAGATCATCAAGGAAGCAGGATTCACCGATTTCTATCTCGGTAAGCTTTGCAGAGATGTATACGGAAGTTATCTTGGTTCCGGTAAAAGCACCGGCACCGATCGAGGATACATTCGGCCCGATGTTCAAGGTCTCGATCGCAGAACAGTTTTTGAATGCGTCTTTTCCGATTGATTCTAGGACATCGGGTAAATCAATTTCCGAAAGTGCCTTACAATTGCTAAATGCAGACGCTCCGATGGTCTTAACATTATCGCCGATGGTGATCTTGGATAGTTTAGAACAGCCACCGAATGCAGAATCGGGAATGGTTGTCAAAGTAGAGGGAAGTTCCACAGATTCTAATTTACTGCATCCATTGAGAACTCCGCTCGGGATTTCGATACCTTCTCCGAACTTCACCGACTTCAAATAACTGTTCGCAAACATATTTTTCGGAAGTACCAATCCGGGGTTGTCCTCGAATGTTACATTCATACCAGAATTGGAGTAGGTTGGGAACTTGACGTTGATTGCGGTTACATGATACGTGGTTCCGTCGTCATCCGTGATAGATTTTGGAATTGTTAACTCGGATGGCAGCTGATTTTTGGCTATTGCCGTAATCTGGGCAGTATTCAGGCTCTCATCACCCTTGTCGACAAGTGTGTATGTAAGACCGTCTTTTGTATAGGTTGCCGCTGCATCGGAATCATCTGATGTATATACCGCCATCCCAGATATGACGACGATAAGTACCAATGCAGTACACATCCCAATTTTCTTTATTTGCATATTATCATTGCTCCATATTTGATTTGTTTCGCTAGTTGCGTGTAGGCGGAATTCGTCCGAGTGAAAGCTTATTGAATCAGGTTTCACTCAGATTGGATAAATGAAATCGAATTCCGACTTGGATCTCAGGTATATCCGGTTGGATATCCGGGGAATGGTACAGTATCTTCTGCACTTTGAGACACCCTGAAGAACAAACCGATGTACGCTTCGGCAGTAGTCGTGATGTATGCCATTGTGGTATTGTTGAAAACCCAGGCTCCGTTTTCGGCATGGAACTGAGACCAATATATCCACGCACCATCGCCACCGTTATACGTTCCAAGATCGAGGATCGTATCGACCCACCCGTAATCGCCGATACTGCAGTGCCATCCATTTTCGGAACAGTACCAACTGAATGCATTTGCGGCATTCCAATCCGTTATTGACACATCCTTCTCGGAGTCGGCATCGAAATCCGTGCGGAACACATGGACCCACAGCCCAGAAGTCAGCAACTCGACAGTGGTCTCGTCTGTAAATCCGGTACTCTGAAGTGATTCGCCATCAGGAATTGCAGTGGAATCAACCTTGACATAAAAATGGAAAACACTTGCAGTCTCGCTAGCACTAGCATACACCACAACCACTGCAGATGCGTGATTGACACCAATCGTTGCAATAACCTCGATAGTTTTGACAGTGGCAGTTCCTAAACTGCCTGCGGTAATAGTTATCGAAGAACCGGTTGTTTTAGACAAGGTAACGAAATCCACCCCATCATCCAGATCCCCAAGGCTCCAAACTGCAGAATCGGAACTGACTCCCGAAGGAACAGACGCTATTTCCAACTCAACAGAGTTGGTTCCACCAGAGCAATAGATGACTGCACTGTTAACGTTCAAGGACATACCATCTGTATTGCCGGTTAGTCCGTCCGACTGCTCGGAGGAACCCAATGGAACGATGCAGACTATCAAAAGGGTCACAACAACCCCCGCAAGCATTGTATTTTTCAAATTATCATACCTCATGGGTTAATACTACAATCTATTACAAATCGGATATTGCAACAAACTGTGGAAATTACATATAATTTCGAGAATATAAAGATTGGGGATATAATCCAATATTGGATTTATTGTGATATATCACGCCAACTTCTAGAACAAAACTCCCGCACAACCCGATTTATAAAAGCACGTCATACGCGGAAATGTGCCTGTCGACCTTCGTACCACAGAAGCATTGAAAACCCACCCGTGTTACAACGAGGAAGCACACAGAAAATATGCCCGCATGCACATCCCTGTGGCCCCCAAATGCAACATTCAATGCAATTATTGCAGCAGAAAATACGATTGCTGCAACGAATCCCGCCCCGGAGTGACCAGCACTGTCCTCACCCCGCGGCAGGCTTCTGCGAAGATCGGCGAAGTATTGAAAAAAATACCGGAACTCAGGGTCATCGGGATCGCCGGTCCGGGAGATCCCTTGGCCAACGGGGAGACGTTCGAAGTTTTAGAACTGATACAAAAATTTTATCCCGAACTCACCCCTTGTATATCCACCAACGGTCTCGCCCTTCCCGAATGTGCCGAACGCCTCTACTCGCTGGGGGTGAGATTCGTGACGGTGACGGTAAACACCGATTCTCCCGACATCGGCGCCAGGATATACGGTTCCGTGTTATGGGAGGGAAAAAAACGCACCGGCATGGAAGGTGCCGAGATCCTGTTGAGGAACCAGTCGGAAGGCATAAGGAAATGCCTCGAACTGGGAATGATCGTAAAGGCGAACATCGTTATGATCCCCGGGATAAACACCGACCGGATCCCGGACCTTGTGAAAAAGCTCAGATCGCTCGGAGTATACATTATCAATATCCTTCCTCTGATCCCCGTCCAGGGCACCAAGTTCGGCGACCGCAGGGGTCCGACCCCCTCGGAAAGAAAAGAACTCATGGACAGATGCTCGTTGGATGCGAAAATGATGCGTCACTGCAGACAGTGCAGAGCCGATGCGGTCGGTCTGCTGGGAGAGGACCGTTCCGCTGAATTTTCCGGTTGCGGTTACGGTTCCGGAAACGGTTGCGGACCGTCGGAGAACGTCAATAACCTGGTAAAGTTCGATCCCGAACGGAAATTTACCGTTGCGGTCGCAAGTGACGGAAAGAAGAACGTCGATGCGGGATTCGGAAATGCCGGAAGATTCCTTGTATATTCTTACGAAAAAGGAAATATCGTCTTTCTCAGAGAGGTCCGCACGGACGGGCTGGACGACCGCCTGTCCGGAATATCGCACAAGGAGCATATCGAAAACATCGTGAACCTCCTCGATGACTGCGACATCGTCATCGTGAAGGAGATCGGGGATCTTCCCCGTTCGGTCATAGAGAAAAAAGGCAAGAAAGTACGGGTATCCTCCGCATCGGTACGGGAGGCCGTCTCCTCTTTGATATAATATAGGTAATCCTCCGATCTGACACTCACCGTATATATCTAAGCAGAGTATCCCGACCCTATCGGAGAGCATCAAAATGGAAGCTCAGGAACTCAGAGACGCATATATCAATTTCTTCAAATCGAAAGGTCACGCGCAGATAAGGTCCGCATCCCTTATACCGGAAAATGACCCTACGGTACTGTTCACGACCGCCGGCATGCATCCCCTCGTACCGTATCTTCTGGGAGAGAAACATCCCGCCGGCACCAGGCTCACCGATTATCAGAAATGCGTGAGGACCGGAGACATAGACGACGTCGGAGATGCGAGCCACCTCACCTTCTTCGAGATGCTCGGCAACTGGTCTCTCGGTGACTACTTCAAGAAGGAATCGATCGCGTGGAGTGCCGAGCTTCTCCGCACGGTCCTCAAACTCACCCCCGATCAGCTTGCCGTCACCGCCTTTGCAGGGGACGATGATGCCCCCCGCGACGAAGAGACCGCAAAACTTTGGGAGGAACAGGGCATTGCGAAAGACCACATCTTCTTCCTTCCCAAGGAAGACAACTGGTGGGGTCCCGCCGGCCAGACCGGCCCCTGCGGTCCCGACACGGAGATTTTCTTCATCGATAAGACCAAAAAACCCTGCGGTCCCGAATGCAGGCCCGGGTGCCACTGCGGATACTATACCGAGATCTGGAACAACGTGTTCATGCAGTACTTCAAGGACAAGGACGGAAAGTTCAGCCCTCTGAAGCAGAAGAACGTCGATACAGGGATGGGCCTCGAAAGGGCCCTCCGCGTCCTGTGCGGCACCGAGACCGTGTACGAAACCCCTCTTTTCACCGGCATCATCTCGAAGATCGAGGAACTTTCCGGTAAGAAATACGAAGACGACAAGAAAGCGTTCAGGGTGGTATCCGACCACCTGAGGGCATCCACCTTCCTGATCGCCGACGGCGTGATCCCCACCAAAATGGGCGCGGGCTACATTCTCAGGCGTCTGATCAGAAGGGCGAGCAGGTACATGTCCGCACTGGGTATCGAGGAGTCGGGACATATGAAGGATGTCGCGCAGGTCGTCATCGACGAGTATTCCACCGCATATCCGGAACTCAGACAGAACGAACAGACCATCCTCGCCACCATAACCGAAGAAGAGGAGAAATTCCACAAGAACCTAAGAAAGGGAATGAGAAGATTCGACGAGATGATCGCGGCCCAGGGCGATACAAAGGTTCTTGACGGCGGGAAGGTGTTCCAGCTCTACGATACTTTCGGATTCCCAATCGAGCTTACAAAGGAACTTGCGGAGGAGAAAGGATATCAAGTCGATGTGAAAGACTTCGACGAAAGGTTCAGACAGCACCAGGAAACCTCGAGGATGGATACCAATCAGACCTTCAAAGGCGGATTGGCCGACCACACCGAAGAGACCACCAAGCTCCATACGGCCACCCACCTTCTCAATGCCGCCCTCAGGACCCTCATCGACCCGGATATCCGTCAGAAAGGCAGCAACATCACTCCCGAGAGGCTGAGGTTCGACTTCAATATCGACAGAAAACTCACTCCCGAAGAACTCGCATCCATAGAGAAGTTCGTCAATGACGCCATCAAAGCCGACCTGCCCGTGGTATGCGAGGAGATGACCCTTGAAGACGCTCGCGCCAGGAACGCCATCGGCGTGTTCGACAACAAATACGGTGCAAAGGTCAAGGTCTACACCATGGGAGACGTCTCCTGCGAGATCTGCGGCGGGCCCCACGTCCAGCACACCGGCGAACTTCAGGGATTCAAAATCCAGAAACAGGAAAATGTCGCGGCAGGCGTCAAACGTATCAAAGCCGTCGTCGGAAAATTCGATTGAAACCCGCGCGGGGACACCGATCCCCGCGTTTGCAATATCGCGGAACGACCGAACCCAATCAAAGAATGAAAATCAAAGTGGACTGGGCGCGATTTGAACGCGCGACTTCTTGCTTGCAAAGCAAGCGATCTTCCAGCTGATCTACCAGCCCGTATCTAATGGCAATAAGGTTAGCCATATAAATTTTTCTGAACATCTGGCCTGATACAGAATTATATACGGTTCCAACTTACCAGAACCAGACAGAAACCCAGGTTTACGGAGATCATCATGTACACTCTCGGTAAGAAATTGAAATTTACACTCTTCGGCAAGAGTCACGGACCCTGTGTCGGCGGCATCCTCGAAGGAGTTCCCAAGGATATCGCGGTAGATCTGGATCAAATGGGGAAGGAACTTGCTCTGCGCAAACCTTCCAAAGGGATCGGAACCGACCGCGTGGAAGCCGATCTCCCGGTGATCATAAGCGGAATACAGAACGGAAAGACCGACGGGAACAACATAATCCTGGAGATAATGAACGGGAACGTCGACGATTCAAAATATCTTCCGTTCATGAAAACCCCCAGGCCGGGACATGCCGATCTTCCTGCACTGCTGGATCTCCCCAAATTCGATATATGCGGCGGAGGCCAGTTCTCCGGCAGACTTACCGCACCGATCGTCGCCGCAGGCAGTATCACCAAAGGCATTCTCTCTGCCGAAGGGATCCGTATAGGTGCATTCTGCCGCTCCATAGGCACCGTCTCCGACGGGAATGAAAGAACCCTCGAAGATGCCGTGAACTCGCGTAACTTCCCCACCAGGGCCTGTTCCGATGAACTCGACGAAAAGATGTCGGAATGCATCATGGCGGCAAGGAAAGATGCGGACAGCGTGGGAGGCGTGGTCGAATGTATCGTCACCGGACTCCCCATCGGATTCGGCGGAATCTGGTTCGAATCATTGGATGCCGAACTTGCAGGCGCCATGTTCGGTATCCCCGCCTGCAAAGGAGTGGAGTTCGGAAAAGGATTCGAACTTACAAAAATGAGAGGTTCGGCCTCGAACGATGCCTACCGCTTCGATGAAGAGGGAAGGATCGTCACGCAGTCCAACAATATGGGCGGGATCGTCGGAGGAATGTCCGACGGAGCGCCGGTAGTATTCAGAACGGCATTCAAACCCACGCCCTCCATCGGAAAAATACAGAATACGGTCAATCTCGAAACCGGTAAGAACGCAGAACTCAGGATCGAAGGAAGACACGACCCCTGCATTGCACCCAGAGCCGTTTCGGTGGTGGAGGCCGTGACCGCATTGGTCATCGCGGACCAGATGGTGAGAGGGTTATGACCGAAGATTACTTGGACATCAAAAGAAAGGAGATCGCTGACTGCGACCGTCAGATAATGGTCCTTCTGAGAAAAAGACTGGACCTTGCGCTTGATGTCGGCCATTACAAAGCCGAACACGGATTGGACGTAAGAAATCACGAAGTGGAGCTCAAGGTGGCCGAAAGATACAGAAAACTTGCCGAAGAGTTCGGAATAGATCCCGACCGCATCGAGCTTATCTGCAGGATCATCATGCAGGAATCCGTAGCAAAAGAGAAGATCATCCAGAATGAGAAATGAACATGACCGACGTAGTACAGATCAAAAAGAAAATGCTGTTTTTGGCGATCGCCAGTGCCACGGTCCTGATAGTACTGACGGTGGCCATAGCCCTGAGCTACAACACCGCGAATGACTCGGGACTTGTATTCTACATGATGGCCGCACCGATAATCCTCACTGCCCTGGCATTCGTGTTCGGATATCTGGATATCAATGAAAAAATGAAAGACGACGATATTTCGTATATGGTCCACAGATCCTACATATTCGGCGGGATCCTGTTCGCCATTTCGTTATTGGTGCTGATCGCACTTTATTTTTCATGAACCCGGCCCTTACGGGCCGGAAAGTATTTTGATCAACCGAGGTAGGCGCCGCTCACACCGTTGCTTACAAGCTGCTGGTATTTCTTCTGAACACCGGTAACGGGGCGCTGGACGATCTTGACCTTTGCAAGACGGGACTTGATCTCCTCGTCGGTGAGCCTTGCATTGAGCTTCCTGTTGGGGATGTCGATATCAATGATATCTCCGTCCCGGAGAGCGGCGATGGGTCCGAGTTCGTATGCTTCGGGCGAAACGTGTCCGATAGCTCCTCCGCGGGTAGCGCCGGAGAACCTTCCGTCGGTGATGAGTGCGACGGATTCTCCGAGGCCCATTCCCTGGATGATGCTGGTCGGAGAAAGCATCTCGGGCATTCCGGGTGCGCCCTTGGGTCCTTCGTATCTGATGACGATAACGTCGCCGGCCTGGATCTTTCCGGCGCGAATGGCCTCGTTGGCATCAAGCTCCGAATCGAAACACTTGGCCTTTCCGGTGAAAACCATCATCTTGGGGCTGACGGCGGCCTGTTTGATGACAGATCCGAGAGGTGCGATGTTTCCTTTGAGGATAGCGATTCCACCCTGTTTGTGATAGGGGTTGTCGAGAGGCCTGAGAACCTCTTCGTCAAGGACCTTTGCACTGTCGGCGATCTCGAAAATGGTATTTCCGTTGCAGGTGGGTGCGTCTTCGAGGAACTCTTTCAATCTGTTCAGGATGGCGGGCACGCCACCGGCATTGTCGAGATCGCGAATGTGGTACGGACCTGCGGGTCTGAGGCTGGTGATGTGGGGGATGACACGGGAGATCCTGTCGAATTCCTCGATATCCACGGGGCATCCGAACTCTTTGGAGATCGCAGGAATGTGCAGTGCCGTGTTGGTGGAACCGCCGATCGCCATGTCGACGCAGATGGCGTTATGGATGGAATGGGAATTGAGGATGTCGCGGGGTTTGATGCCTTTCCTGACAAGCTCGACGATCTTCTTTCCGGTTTCTTTTGCGATAACGAGCTTCTTCTCGTCAAGAGCGAGCGAGGTTCCGCAACCGGTCAGCGAAAGACCCATTGCCTCGGTAAGGCAGGCCATCGTGTTGGCAGTGAACAATCCGGAACAGCTACCGGCACCGGGACATGCTTCGCACTCGACCTGGTGGAGATATTTCTCGTCGGCCGCTCCGACCTGAACCTTGCCGATCGCCTCGAAAACGGTCTGAAGGTCCATGCCCTTCTCGACACCGTTTCCGGCTTCCATTGCACCGCCGGTGACGATCAATGCGGGAAGGTTCATCCTTCCGGCGGCCATCAACATTCCGGGGGTTACCTTGTCGCAGTTGCTGACACCGACCCACCCGTCCATTGCATGGCCTTCGACCATGACCTCGCAGCAATCGGAAATGACCTCCCTGGAGATCAGAGAGTACCTCATTCCCTTGTGACCCATTGCGATTCCGTCGCAAACGGCGGGAGCTCCGAAAACAAACGGTACTCCACCGGCTTCTTTGATACCCTCTTTGACCGCATCGACGATCTTGTTAAGGTGGATGTGTCCGGGAACGACCTCGTTCCAGGAATTTGCGATACCAATGAACGGCTTGTCGAAATCTTCATCTTTAAGACCGTCAGCTCTGAGCAGGCTCCTTGCGGGAGCTGCGTCTACACCGTGCTTGATAACGTCGCTTCTCATATTATCTGTTATGTTTATTGGTAACCTGTTTAAAAACAATTCTACGAAGAACATAACAATACGGATGCGGACCCGGAAGCACGCACAGTCTGTCGGCAGAAATGAAAAAAATCCTGAAAAAGGGGGTTGACCCCAGTAGGAATAAAACAGGAAAAACCTGAAAAAGGGTTTAGATCAGTTGCTGCGGAGCACGATCTCGATGTTGACTCCATCGGGAACGCTGATCCTCATAAGCTGCCTAAGAGCACGCTCATCCGCGTCAAGGTCGATGAGCCTCTTGTGGATGCGCATCTCCCACCTGTCGTAGGTCTCGCTGCCTTCTCCGTCGGGAGATTTCCTGCAGGCGACCCTCAACTTTTTGGTAGGAAGGGGAACGGGACCGCGGATTGCAACGCCGGTCCTTTCGGAGATGGCTTTGATCTGTCCGCAGACCTCATCGACCATCTGGGGGTTGGTGCCACTGAGAGAGATTCTAGCACGCTGTGACATTAATATTCCTCTTTTATGAGACAGGGAAGGGGGAGGACCCCCTTACCCTGAATAAGGGCTCAGTTTGCACGCTCGACTTCGGTGCAGACACCGGCGGCGACGGTCTGACCCATGTCACGGATAGCAAACCTTCCGAGCGGAGGGAATTCCTTTGCGGGCTCGATGACGAGGGGCTTCATGGGTTTGAGCTTGACAACAGCGTTGTCACCGTTCTTGAGGAAGGACAGGTCGGTGAGGGGCTTTCCGGCACGGTTGGCGGAAACGATCTCGATGAACTGACAGGCAACCTGTGCGGTGTGGACGTGGAACACGGGGGTGTATCCGACAGTGATGACGGAGGGGTGGTTCAGCACGATGATCTGAGCGGTGAAGGACTTGGCGACCGCAGGCGGGTTGTCGACGGGTCCGGCGACGTCTCCCCTCTTGATGTCGTTCTTGGCAACTCCGCCGACGTTGAATCCGACGTTGTCTCCGGGCTCTGCTTTGGGCATGGACTCGTGGTGTTCCTCGATGGATTTGACGACACCGGTGACGTGGGAAGGCTCGAAGATGACCTTCATGTTGGGGGTCATGACTCCGGTCTCGACACGGCCGACAGGGACGGTTCCGATACCGGTGATGGTGTAGACATCCTGAACGGGGACACGGAGGGGCTTCTCGGTGTGCTTCTCGGGAACGACAAGGGCGTCGAGTGCCTGAATGAGGGTGGGTCCGTTGTACCAGGAGGTGTTGGCGGATTTGTCTTTGATGTTGTCTCCCATGTATGCGGATACGGGGATGAAGGGGATGGCGTCGGTCTTGTTTCCGACCATCTTGAGGAGCTTGATCATTCCTTCTTTGGCCTCGTTGTACTTGGCCTGGTCGTATTTGACTGCATCCATCTTGTTGATGGCGACGATGATCTGCTTGACACCGAGGGTGGTTGCAAGGAAGACGTGCTCTTTGGTCTGAGCCTGGGGGCCCTCGATTGCGGAGCAGGTGATGATCGCGGCGTCTGCCTGGGAGGTACCGGTGATCATGTTCTTGACAAAGTCACGGTGTCCGGGGGCGTCGATGACGGTGAAGAAGTACTTGTCGGTCTCGAATTTCTTGTGAGCGACGTCGATGGTAACTCCTCTCTCCCTCTCTTCCTTAAGTCCGTCCATGACCCAAGCGAAGTAGAAGGATCCTTTTCCTTTCTCCTCGGCTTCTTTCTTGTATTTTTCGATGACGTGGGGGTCGATTGCACCGGTCTCGAGAAGGATCCTACCGGTAAGGGTGGATTTTCCGTGGTCGACGTGTCCGATGATGACTAAATTCATGTGCGGTTTGTTGCTTGCCATGTCTTGTCTCTCCTTAGTTATTTTTCAAACTTGGTTTTTGTCGATAAGGGTGTTTATATTTAAAGGTTTTAGAACCCCGCCTCACATGCCGGCGTAATAACTGGCATCGTAGGGCTGGGGATTCATTCCCTTACGGGTCCTGATCTCTCCGACGACCTTCTTCTGAAGATCCGGCGGAAGCTGCTTGAATCCTGCGTTCTCGATAGACCAGATGGCACGACCCTGGGTCGAACCACGGATATCGGACGAGAATCCGAACATATCGGCGACGGGAACCTCGGCGGTGACGGTGGAGTCGGCTCCTTCCTGTCCCATTCCGATGATGGTTCCGCGCCTCTGCGTGATCTGGTTGGTGACGCCTCCCATATAGTCGGGGGGAACTTCCACGTAAAGCTTCTGCATAGGCTCGAGGAGAATCCTTCCGGCCTCGCACATGGCACCGTAGATACCGTCCCTGACTGCAGGGATGATCTGGGCGGGACCCCTGTGGATTGTATCCTCGTGGAGTTTTGCATCCATAAGGCATATCTTGAGTCCAGAGACCTTCTCGCCTGCGAGAGGACCTTTCATCATGGCTTCCTCGAAGGACTGCTTCACGAGCTCCATGGTCTCGTGGAGGTACTGAATACCCTTGGTGAGATCGATGAGAACGTTGGTGTTCTTGAAACCGACGACGCCCTTGGCTTCGGTGACATCCATACCGAGATCGGTGAGCTGTTTTGCGAGTGCTTTGGGATCTTTGATCTTTGCATCGGGGTCGATGTCGCCCTTGTGGATCGCATTGACAACGGATTCCTCAAGGGGAGACACAAGGAAGTAGAACTTGTTGTGCTTGTTGGGTGATTTTCCCTCGAATTCCTTGGGGTTCTTTCCTTTGACGCATTCCTGGTACACGACGATAGGTGCGGATGCGACGATGTGGACGCCCTGTTCGTTCTCGATCCTGTATTCGGTGATCTCGAGGTGAAGTTCACCCATACCGGACATAAGGTGTTCTCCGGTCTCCTGGTTGATCTCGATGTTGAGCGAGGGATCTGCCTTTCCGATGGTCCTGAGAACCTCGATGAGCTTGGGCAGGTCTGCCATGTTCTTGGCCTCGATGGCCTTGGTGATGACAGGTTCGGAGTAGTGGGCCATCCTCTCGAAAGGCTCCATGTCGGGAACGGAGGACACGGTGGATCCCGCGATGGAATCCTTGAGTCCGGTAAGCGCGACGATGTTACCCGCTTTACACTCTTCGACGGCGATCCTGTCGGCTCCGACCATAAGGTAAACTCCCTGTACACGCTGGGGTGCCTGGACCCCGGGGATGTAAAGGGTCATACCTTTGGTGACGGTTCCCGAGAACAGCCTTCCGATGGCGATCTCTCCGGCCTGCTTGTCCATGATGATCTTGGTGACCATCATCGCGACCTCTCCCTTGGGGTTACAGTCGAGCATATCCTTTCCGATCTTGGAGTTGAGATCTCCGTGCCAGATGGTGGGAATACGTACCTTCTGGGAGTCGATCGGGTTCTGGATGTGGTTGATGGCCATCTCGAGGACGACATCGGCGATGGGGATAATCTTGGCGAGCTTCTGCTGTCCGCCCTCTTCCGCACAGAGCTGGAAGACGGTGTTGAGGTTGAAGGGCTTGCCGTTCAGACTCTCGGCAATCTCCGGTGCGATCTCGAGGGCCCTCTTGGTGACCTCGGGCCTGGTGAGGTAGGGGATGGAAACAGCCCAGTTGTTGTATGCGGAACCGAGTGCGACGGTTCCGTCCTGAAGGCTGACCTGCCACTGTTTGTTGAGGGGGGCAGGGAGGACATCCATGATCTTCTGGTTGAACTGGGTGATGATTTTCGAGAATTTCTCGATCATCATCTGGGGCGTGAGCTGCTGCTCGACGATGGCCCTGTCGACCTTGTTGATGAAGAGCATGGGCTTGACGCGTTCCTTCATCGCCTGCCTGATAACGGTCTCGGTCTGAGGCATGATACCTTCGACGGCACAGCAGAGGATGTATACTCCGTCCAGTGCCCTCATTGCCCTGGTGACGTCTCCTCCGAAGTCGACGTGTCCGGGGGTGTCGATGAGGTTGATGAGATAGTGCTCGAGAGCGTAGTCGTGCTTGGGGTTCCTGTAGGGAACGACCATCGCGGCGGATGCCGCGTTAATGGTGATACCGCGTGCCGCTTCCTGCTCGTCATAGTCGAGTACACGCTGGGATCCAGCGTTGTCCGCGGACATCATTCCCGCTCCGGCGATCAGATTGTCGGAGAAGGTGGTCTTTCCGTGGTCGATATGTGCGGCGGTACCAAGGTTCCTGATGAGGGTCTGGTCCTTCATCAGCTCTACTGCTTTCTTTGCGTTGTCCTCTTTACGTCCCATGTTCACTCACCGTTTCATCTGGCGGACTGGGCGACCCTCTCGGTCTCCTCTTTCTTAGCGACGGAGAATGAGGTCATGTCGCCTTTGGCGGCAAGCATGATCTCGTCGGCAAGGCAGTCCTGGATTGCTTTCTTGTTCTTTGCGGATGCGGCAACGACGCCGGAGCTGAGGTTCCTGAGTGCGATGTCGAGCCTCCTCTGGGGGGAGATATCGACGGCCTTGGGAACGGAGATGCCTCCGAACTGAAGCCTGGTGACCTCTTCGCGGGGTGCGGCGCTCTGAAGGGCTTCCACAAGGACCTGAACGGGGTTCTGCTTGGTCTTTGCGGCGATGATGTCGAACGCATCGGAAACGGCCCTGTATGCTTTGAGCTTCTTTCCGGTGTATTTCTCGGTCCTCATGATGTTGTTGATCAGCCTCTCAACGATGCTGAGCTTGGATTTTCCGAACCACATGTTGGCGTGTTTTCCGCCGGAGTGGGGGACCATCATGGACTCCAGATCGATGTATTTTGCGAGACCGGCATCCTCGATGACGATTCCGGTGGTTCCATACTTGCCGAAGATCAGTACTTCGGGCTTATCTACTACAGGCCTCTCGGCGGCGGGTGCCGCGCTCTGGGTCTGAACTGCAACTTCGTCAGCCATTTCTCACACCTCACCTGGTCGGTTTCTGTACCCTTCCCCTGACCATTTCGTCAAGAGAAACGTTGTTGACCTTGATTACCTTGTAACGGACCCCGGGAATATCTCCGTAAGACCTTCCCATACGTCCGCCGATACCTTCGATGAGGACCTCGTCGTGCTCGTCGATGAAGTTGATGGCTCCGTCTCCGACGGCGAATGCCGTTACCTGACGTCCGTTCTTGATAAGCTGGACCTTGACACACTTACGGATAGCGGAGTTGGGCTGTTTAGCCTCGACACCGACTTTCTCGAGCACGATGCCGCGTCCCTGCGCAGAACCTTCGAGAGGATCGGATTTCTCCCTCAGTTCAAGCACTCTCTTCTTGTATCCCCTGTCTTGCCAGCGGAATTTCTGCCTGTCCGCCTTCATTTTCCTGGCGGTAAATAGACCGTTTCCCATGTTGTTTTCACCTTTTGTGATGTTATTCGTATCACACGATGTGCCCCGCTTGATAACGACCAGCGTCAGTTAGGCGTGGCTACTTGGGTTCGGCTAATCTGCTTACATATTTAACATTTTAGAAATGAGTACAAATCTGCGGATTCGAGGCGAAAAACGTCCGGACCCGCGGTCGGGGCCGGTCATCTGTATCGTAAAAACACCGATGGCCGATAAGAAAATTCTACAAAATGTTCTATACTGTTGTGAAGAAGACATTTGTACACTTTTTTCTTTATTTCAAAACATTTATCTACTAATTTACCATAAATTCAATTCCGTTGATTACATGAAATACATTTTCGTCAGCGGAGGAGTTATCTCGGGCCTTGGAAAAGGCATCACGGCATCGTCCATCGGACGCCTGCTGAAGTCAAGAGGCCTGAAGGTCAGTTCTATCAAGATCGACCCATATCTGAACATAGACGCAGGTACCATGAACCCCTTCGAGCACGGAGAGGTATACGTTCTGGAAGACGGGGGAGAGGTGGACCTCGACCTCGGCAACTACGAAAGATTCCTCGACCTGCACCTCGGCAGGGACAACAACATCACCACGGGAAAGGTGTACAGGTCGGTCATCGAGAACGAAAGGCACGGGGAATATCTCGGAAAGACCGTTCAGATCGTTCCCCACATCACTAACGAGATCAAACGCAGGATCTACGCCATCGGGAAAGAATCCTCCGCGGACGTCATCATCGTGGAGCTCGGAGGTACCGTCGGAGACATCGAGTCGATGCCGTTCCTGGAGGCCGCGAGGCAGATCGGAAGAGAGCTTGGAAGGGGGGAGAACGTGCTGTTCATCCATTGCACCCTCATCCCCATCATGGGTTCCGTCGGGGAGGAGAAAAGCAAACCGACGCAGCATTCGGTCAAAGAGCTCATGTCGGCAGGTATCCGTCCCGATATCATCGTGGGCAGGTGTTCCAGAGAGCTCAGTCCTTCCGCCAGGTCGAAGATCGCCATGTTCTGCGATGTCGAAGAGAGCGCGGTCATATCCTGTCCCGACGCCCGCTCCATCTACGAGGTCCCGTTGGTGCTCGAGAAGCAGGGCATCGTGGAGTTCATCGTCTCCAAGATGAAGCTGGATGCGAAAAAACGCGACATGGCGGACTGGGAGCGTTTCCTCGGAAACATTCTGGAACCGAAGCACGAGATCACCGTCGCACTGGTCGGAAAGTACACCGCGCTCGCCGATTCGTATCTGAGCCAGCTGGAATCCCTCACCCACGCGGGAGCGGAAAGGGCGTGTCGCGTGAAGGTCAAATTCGTCGACAGCGACGCCCTGGTCCGCAACGATCCGGATTCCATCCTCTCGGACGTCGACGGCGTCCTCGTACCCGGCGGATTCGGCATAAGGGGAGTGGAGGGAAAGATCGCGGCCGCGAAGTACGCACGCGAACACGGAGTCCCCTTCCTCGGAGTCTGTCTCGGATTCCAGATCGCCACCATCGAGATTGCAAGGGACGTTCTCGGACTGAAGGATGCGGACAGTACCGAATTCGAACCGGGAACGAAGGATCCCGTCATATTCATCATGCCCGAGCAGGAAGGCGTCACCGACATGGGCGGCACCATGCGTCTCGGCGCGCAGCGGGTGCTTGTCAAAAAAGGAAGCAGGGCGGCCGAGCTCTACGGTTCCACCGACATCAGCGAGAGGCACAGGCACAGATACGAGGTCAACCCCGGCTACATCGACCGTTTCGAGAAGGCGGGATGGCATTTCACCGGCCGTTCGGAGGACGGTTCCAAGATGGAGATCGGAGAACTCGAAGGACATCCGTACTTTGTCGCATCCCAGTTCCATCCGGAGTTCAAATCGAGACCCGGCAACCCCTCGCCGCTTCATCAGGGACTTATCGATGCCGCGATGGAATATCGTCGGACTCACTGACCTTGCGCGGTACCTATATATATGATAGATTATAGAACCGCCCTAGTGTGATAGATATGAACGCAGACGATTATATGGCAATGCTCGACAGGGCCAAAGAACAGCTCCCCGAGACGATCGAGACCCACGAGAGGTTCGAACTGCCGGAACTTGACATCATCCAGGAAGGAAAGATCACCGTATTCAAGAACTTCATCGACGTTACGGACAAGATCCGCAGGGATCCCCAGCATCTGCTCCAGTATCTTCTCAAGGAACTCGGTACCCCCGGAACCCTGGAGAACCGCAGGGTCGTCTTCAAGGCCAAGATCAGCACGAACCACATCGACGAGAAGGTCAGGGACTACACGGAGACCTACGTCATCTGCTCCGAGTGCGGAAGGCCCGATACCCACATCGAGAAAGAGGACAGGACCTTCATCCTTGTCTGCGAGGCCTGCGGTGCGCGCAGGCCGATCATGGTAAGAAAGGCCGCAAGACCCGAGGACCTCAACATGCTCCACGTCGGAGACATCATCGAGGTCGTCATCACGGACGTCGGAAAGAAGGGAGACGGCGTCGCCAAATACAAAGACTATCTCGTCGTCGTTCCCAGGACCGCCCGCGGCACCAAGACCAACGTGAAGATCACCAACATCTCCGCAAAAACCGCTTTCGGCGAGATCACCTCGGAACCCGTAAACCATTGATCCCATGAAGTACTACGTCGAATCGTACGGCTGTACGATGAATTTCGGCGAGGGGGAGGAACTTTCCGAACGCATGAGCGCGCTCGGATACTCTCCCGCGAAAACAGCCGATGAGGCCGACATGGTCATCCTCAACACCTGTACCGTCGTCGAGACCACGGAAAAGAGGATGATCAAACGGATGAACGAGCTGAAGGCCCTGGGCAAAGAGGTCATCGTCACCGGGTGTATGGCGAAGGTCCAGCCCGGAAGGGTCGAGATACGGCTTCCCGGAACGCTTATAATTCCTCCCGAGGAGTACGGGGATTTCTCCCGTATGGTAGCCGAACATTACGGCTGCGGAACTCCCGTCGAGATTCAATCCGACGAAAAGACCGCGATAATCCCCATAGCGCAGGGCTGCAGGGGCAACTGCACGTACTGCATCACCCGTTTTGCGCGCGGGACGCTGAAAAGTTACGATGCTTCCGCGATAAAGGAACGTTTCGATAGATTCGTGGACAACGGAGTGAAGGAGATCCTGATCACCGCCCAGGATACGGGGTGCTACGGCGCCGACTCCGGAACCGATCTCGGAGACCTCATCAGACTGCTGCTTACCAAGGAAGGAGATTACAGGATACGCATCGGTATGATGAATCCCAACAGCCTGAAACCCGTTCTGAACAGCGTTCTCGATGCGTTCGGAGACGACAGGGTGTACAAATTCCTTCACATCCCGGTACAGAGCGGCAGCGATGCCGTATTGGCCGGAATGAAGAGACACTATACCGTCGAGGACTTTTTTACGTTGGTGGGGGCGGTCCGCGCACGCTATCCGGAGATCAGCATTGCAACGGACCTCATCGCAGGATTCCCGGGAGAATCCAATGAGGATCACAGGAAAACACTCGATCTGATAACAAGATTGAGGGCGGATACGATCAACATCACCCGTTTCTCCCCGAGACCGGGAACCGTCGCATTCAATATGCCCCAAATCAACGGAAGGATCTTGAAGGAACGTTCTTCGGAACTTACCGATCTGAAGAACAAGACCGAGGCCGAGGTGAATTCCGCCATGGTCGGAAATGCATACGCTGCGTTGGTCAGCGAAAGATCGGCTGACGGGTCCGTGATAGCAAGGACCGACAACTATCGTCCGATAGCCATCAGAGAGGATCTTCCCCTGGGCACGAAGATCGTAGCAAAAGTGATCGAAAGCCACCCCACGTATCTTGTCGGCAAGAGGCTTTGAAAACTTTTATAGGCGGAGTATATTGGCTATCCAATAGTCCTGTAGTGTAGTGGTCAATCATGCTGGCCTTTGGAGCCGGTGACCTCGGTTCGAATCCGGGCAGGACTACTCATGATTTTGTTGGATTGATCGTGGTTTTCCCGATTGAGGGTTCCGTCGAAACCGTACCCCGAGGACAGGGTTTGAGGTTGTCACTCATTGGTAACGGTGAACAGCAAGACGATGCAACACAAGATTTGCGGGGTCTGCTCTGCAATGTGATGATGGCTGTGTGAGAATCCGTGAGAAAGAATTCTGATGTCGAAACATCTCCAGTGGAAGAATCGTAAAGAGATGTACTTCGCGCATATTCCCTATATCAGAGACATCTTCCGGACACAGGGGCATAGCTCGACCGAGGTTTCCACCCGATTTGTTATGGAACATCATCTTTCCGATTTCCCGTCAGATACGGCGAAGCCGTCGCCGTTCATGACAGAATCGATCCTGAT
>CAVIXW010000013.1:0-25911 GCA_963646785.1 Acutalibacteraceae bacterium | reverse complement strand
CTCACGTTTATATCTCCGTTCTTCTTTCTTAGAAATGGATACCTTTTGGTTCATGTTCAAATCCTGTAAGGTATCCTCTTTTATCAATCTACAGCCGATTTTGCACGCGCGAGAGAATATTCGTTCGCTCGCATCCGCGAAGCTCACTCATATTCTCTCGCGCGTCTTTGCTGTAAGATTAATTGTTTTCTAAAACAGACCGTTCGGGTGCCCCGCCTACTTTATATATAGCTATATATTGGGGAGTTTCAGCCTCGCCGCCTAATGGAGTGAACATTATGGCAAGAATGCACACAAGAAGAAAGGGCAAAGCATGCAGCAAACGCCCCCTGATCTCCGAGAACCCCTCCTGGGTACCTCTGAACGCCACCGAAATAGAGGACCTTGTCGAGAAGTTCACAATGGATGGAGTCGGTCCCGCAATGATCGGGATGATCCTCAGGGACCAGTATGCGGTTCCCAACGTAAAACTCGCAACCGGTAAGACTGTCACTGAGATCCAGGCAGAGAAAGGAATCAAAGGAGACCTTCCCGCCGACCTGTCGCAGCTCATGGTCCGTGCCATCAATCTGAACAACCACCTCAAACTCAACCCCAAGGACATCTCCAACAAGAGAGGCCTTGCGATGATCGAGGCCAAGATCAGAAGGCTCGAGAAATACTACAAGGAAAACGGAGTTCTCCCCGCCACATGGAGATACTCTCTCGCTAACGCAGAACTGATGCTTAAGTGAGCTATATGGACGAATTCGTCCTCCCTCAAAAACTTCTTACAGATCTTAATCTGGCCGCGGACATCGTCCGTGGCCACGAGTATATTCATCTTTATTCTCATTTCGACACGGACGGTATCACCTCCGCCGCTATTGTCGCCAAAGCACTGTATCGCGAAGGAAAACAGTTCACGGTCTCCATCTTCCCCACGCTCACCGAACTCCAGATGAGCGTCATCGAAAATACTCCGAGCGAATGCATCCTCGTCACGGATCTCGGTGCATCGTATATCCCGCGCTTCGATGCGATGGACTGCGATGTCGTCGTCCTCGACCACCACACCGTCAAAGAGGATGCTCAGAGGATATGCTATGCCAACCCCCACAAATACGGCATCGACGGAATGACCTCGGGTTGCGGCGCCAGTATGGCACTTCTCTTCGCGATCACCCTGAACGAAAACAACTGGGACCTTTCCGACCTGGCCATCACAGGTATCGTCGGAGACCGCCAGCACATCAACGGATTGTCCGGGATCAACATATTCATCTTCGACAATGCTTCGAAAAAAGGATTCGTGAAAACACAGCCAGGCTCCCTGATCCCCGTCGGCAGCCTTAATTCCGAACTGGTCCTGTGCACCGACCCCTACATCATCGGAGTGAGCGGCGATATAGACGGGGTCGATAAACTTCTGAAAGAGGCCGATATAGGGCCGGGCAAGAGCAATTCCGACCTCACTCCCGAGGAAAACGCAAAACTCTCTTCCCTGATATGTCTCAAACTCCTGAAGCAGGGAGTTACGAGGGATAAACTCGAAGAATGCGTCAGAACAAGATATTTTCTTCCCGCATGGGGCACCGACGCGGAAACGCTTTCGTCGATAGTCAATGCGTGCGGACGCCAGGAACTGGCGGGCGTGGGATTGGCCACGTGCCTTGGGGATACGGCCGCACTGGAACAGGCAAAACGTATCGATTCGGAATCCAGACAGGAGGTCATGAACGGGGTCGCATCCATTGTGAACAGGAACAAGGTTATCCAGCTGGAACATATCCAATGGTTCGATACCAGCGAGTCGGGTTTCACGGGGATGATCTGCGGGATCGT
Source organism: Acutalibacteraceae bacterium (assembly GCA_963646785.1). Taxonomy (GTDB): domain Archaea; phylum Thermoplasmatota; class Thermoplasmata; order Methanomassiliicoccales; family Methanomethylophilaceae; genus Methanomethylophilus. Next base: position 24,087 of record CAVIXW010000013.1, on the reverse strand, counting down.
AATGAGCTATGCCGGCGATCCGACCAAACCAGTCATCGGGATCAACTGTTCCGAAGAAACGGCAAAGGTATCCTCCAGGGGAACATTCCCGCTTATAGATCGCGGACTCAATCTTGCCGAAGCCATGGACAAAGGCTGTGCCGCCGTGGGCGGAGAGGGCGGAGGACACCGTATCGCCGCAGGCGGTTCGTTCGACAGCACCAAGCGCGATGAGTTCCTTGCCGCCGTGAACAGGATCGTCGGCGAGCAGCTGGCACCCAAAAACTGATCAATCGCGCCAGGTCACCGGGACCTCGTCGGTACGGTATCTCTGACGGACCTCGGTATCTCCAAGATTCATTCTGACACCGGACAGGTACATTATGGAACCCAGCCACGCGATCATGGCCCCGTTGTCCCTGCAGAAGTCTCTGTCCGGAACATACATGCGTGCACCTCTTTCTTTGGCCATGGTGGATACCATCTCCCTCAGACGGCCGTTCTGCGCCACACCGCCGCCAAGAAGCACCTCGTCCTTGCCGATATGGGCCATCGCCCGTTCGGTGACCTCGGTCAGCATTGAAAATGCCGTTTCCTGCACCGAATAGCAAATGTCTTCCAACCTGCACCCTTTATCCCGATAGGCTACGGCCGCGGTCAGGATACCGGAAAACGAGATGTCCATCCCCTTGACCGAGTATGGAAGATCCAACAGTTTGTCACCGTCGGCCGCCAGTTTCTCAATCTTCGGCCCGGCGTAGAATCCCAGCCCGATATCGCGACCGAGTTTATCCAACATATTGCCGATCCCTACGTCCTGGGTCTCCCCGAAAATACGGTACCTGTGGTCCGAATACGCTATGATCTGGGTATTACCGCCCGAAGCATAGAGCAGACATGGATCTTTGCATCCGGTAAGGGCGTTCCCGATCTCGATATGGGCGATACAGTGATTCACCCCGACGATCGGTATGTTCAAGGAATGTGCCAGAGATCTTGCGGCGGTACCTGCGACACGGAGGCAGGGGCCCAGTCCCGGACCCATGGAGAACGAGATAAGGTCAACGTCGTTCAACGAGATCTCCGCACCTTCGACCGCTTGAACGATGGTGTCCGCGACCACGTCAGCGTGGTGGTTCGCAGCCTCGCGGGGGTGGAGTCCGCCCTGCGGCGGATTGAACATGTTAATGACGTTGGAAAGAACATTGGCATCTGAGTCGACCACTCCCACACCGAGTGTGTGCGCCGTTCCTTCGATCCCTAGCGTTATCATCGGAGGTTGCACATTTTAGGGATATAAGAAGAACATCACTGCATCGAAACTTTCTATGAAATAAAAAACAAAAAGAATACACTGTCTTTCGACATCAGTTCATGGATCGAGAGATCCCCCGGAACATCCCTGTTCGTGTAAGCCGACCTTCGGGTCCGAAACGATAGTTATGTTTTATATACGTCCAGCCTTTATCTGACTTTACTGGGCTCGTGGTCTAGGGGTTATGACGTCACATTGACATTGTGAAGGTCGCCAGTTCAAATCTGGCCGGGCCCACCAGGTTTTTCTCCGAATTACTGCAGACCCCTTTCAAAAATTTCTGCTTCTTTCTATCGGTCCGAGATCGTTCCATTTCTCTCGTTCAATGATCGGGCCGTCCGCGATGAGATCTTCCGTGAATGGCAAAGTACAGGAACAGGGAGAACAGCCCGATTCCTGCCATGATCATATAATTGGTCCGGTATCCGACGATGTCGATGATGTAACCGTTGATCACCGCACCCACCGCGTATGCAAGCTCCATGAATATTCCGAACATCGTCACGGCCGCGGATACCGTTTGGGCCGGCGAATCCCTTACCACCACGGCCTGACCGACCGAGTTGAGCTGTGCGATGTTGAAACCGATCAGGAATCCCGAGAGCAACAGAAGATACCCGTCCGTGGTATTCGCCAAGATAACCATTCCGAGGAGATAGAGGATGAACATCGGTATAAGTGCCAGATTCTCCCCGCGCAGATCGTAGATCTTACCCAGAAACAGCCTGCATATCAGAGTGCCGACGGACAGCGTGACAAAGAAGAATACGGCATAACCGTGCAGGCCGATCGCATTGCCGTACGGGGATAGGAAGGATATGACTCCGGAATAGGAAAAGAAGAACACGAAGGCCACGACGGATATGGGCAGTGAGCTCCGTTCGAACACGCAGATTCTTTCCGACGGTACGGGAACCGCATCTTTCCTATCGTCGGTCAGGAACAGAGAAGCAACGAATGCCGCAAAATTGGCGATGATAGCGATCAGGAATATTTCGCGATATGCTCCGAAGCCCTGGAGATACATGCAGAGAAAAGGACCTATGATGGATCCGAGGGTCAGACTCAGCATGAAATACCCCATGCCTTCCCCCCTTCTTTCGGCAGGTATGCATTGGGCGACAAGAGCGTTTATCGCAGACGCCCCCACACCGTATGTGATCCCGTGGACGAACCTAACGATCAAAATTCCGCCCACGCTGTCCGTCACAAGGTACATCAGGGAAACTATGGTCCCGATCCCGAAGAAGATATTGGCCAGTCTTTTCTTCCCGTAGCGGTCCAACCGCCCCCCTATCGTCAGACGCGAGATTATGTCACTAGCGATGAAGATACTTGCGATGAAACCTCCGAGCATGGAAGTCGTACACAGGACATCGTTCGAATAGGGAGCCATTGCCGTATAGAGCATGACGAAATATACTGTGTAGAAGAAGCAGACCAACGAACACAGGTTGAAGTTACGGGTGAACAGGGACTGCTTTTCCATGATCACGGAATTGAAGGAAAGTATATATCATATGTACTGGGAACCTTATGATGCGGTGTGCTGCGAATACGGTGCCTATATAGAGATCTATAGAGACTATAGGTCCAGGCCCGATGCCGGATCCGTGTTTTCGATCGCATACCGGTGTTTCGAACCTTCTTTTTAACAAAATGTGTTCCGGATATGTCTGTTCTATGTCTTCACTAATAATAAATAATGATATGTAAATCGATAATCATTATCAATGAGGGTGAGACAATCACAAAGAAATCTATGATATTGGCCGTTTCCCTATTGCTGTCCCTATCGGCATATGCCGTGGTAGCGCATGCGGAAACTCTGAATGCGGAGCCCATCAGCTTTGGAGATGGACTCCTCTCATGGGAATTTGACGAAGAATCCGGTACCCTGACGATAAACGGTTCCGGAGAGCTCATGGAGTCCGACGACGGCGAATACCCCTGGTCCGATTACACGGATTCCATTACCTCGATCGAAATCGAGGGTACGATTACAGCAATCGGAGACAATATCTTCGAGGACTGTACCTCCCTTACGTCCATAACGATTCCCGAAACCGTCACATCGATCGGTGACTCTGTGTTCGGCGAAGACACGGTATTCTACGATTCGAACGGTACAACGGTCCTTGACCCGACTGCAGAGGATATGGCAGGAGCGACATTCCAGAAGATCGATGGGAAATGGGTCAAGCAGATTTCGCCTGCCGATCTGGGAATGGTCGCCATCATCATCGCCATCCTCGTCATCGCGATAATACCCGTTATCGTCATCATGAGAAGGAACCAGACCGTCCCCTGTGCGAATATGACCTTCCTAAGGTAAAACAGCACATTCGGCAAACCCTCAAACCGGATGCGAGAAAGATGCGTGCTCCGCAGATGCAGAGCAGGTGTCTTTCTCGTATGGTATTTTTCATACTTCTTATACCGATTTTCAACCCATCGGAGAAACTAGAATTCCGACTACCGTTCGACGTAAACTTAAGCTCGTCTGAGAGATCGTATCGGTTTGATATATGGATGGTATACCAACAATCTACTGTTTGTCATTGTTTTGTCAACAATATGTATATATTGTCAACCACGCCTAAATTAATTTATGGAGGTGAAACCATTCTTGAAGGATCAGCAATGATGGCCGTTGCCGCGCTGATAAGCGTGTGGCATTGGTTGTTTTGAATATTGCGGAGACCGACTGTACTTCCGCCCAGTTCGACGATTCCGGCCGTTGCGGAGACGATATGACGTATACTCTCTCCAACGGAAAGTTGACGATCTCCGGAAAAGGGGGAATGTACGATCAACAGTTTCCCAAAAGTGTGGAATTCGAATCCGCCGTTTTCCGATGCCCGAGGGCATCTCGTGTCTGAGGAAGGACGACGGGTTCGTGGTCGTGGACCAGCCCAACCACCAGTCCAAGGCCGCATATGCGACCTGCGGGCTGTCGGTCCCGCCGAGCTTCTCCCTGGAAGACTATGCGATCGAGACGGGACTGTGATGTAGTTATACTTTTACTCGCATCGTAGGAGTATCTGAAGAAAACGCGTCGGATTGCATACCCTGGCGGAAGATCCTGTTTATCGTATGCCCGAGTGTCGAATTAAAGGATCAAGGCATCAAAGCGATATTCTCGCTGCTGATGATGTCCTTGTGCTTCATCTTGGCCCCTAGAACCGCCTTTGCATCATCCGACCGCATTCCGCGGATGCGGTTGATGTCCTCGGCACCGTAATCCGGACTTCCGCGTGCGATGACCACGGTGCCGCATACGATATCGACAACATCCCCCACTTCGAATGATCCGGATGCGAATTTCACGCCCACCGGCAGAAGAGATCTATGGGATTGAAGTGCCTTCGATGCGCCCTCGTCGATGATTATTTTGCCGCTGACCGACACAGACTTCATCCAGCGTCTTTTCTTGGTGATAGCGGAATCGGCAAGGAAAAGCGTACCGACGGCTTCGCCGTTGACCACGCGTTCGATTACGTTGTGCGTGGCACCCGATGCGATCACCATCATGCACCCCGCATCCTGGCATATCTTAGCGGCCTTGATCTTGGTCTTCATTCCGCCGGTGCCGGCCTTCGATCCGGGGCCGCCGGCAATGTTCTCGATCGTGTCGTCGATATCCGACACGATCTCTATGAGTTTGGCATCCGGGTCTTTATGCGGATTGCCGGAATATAATCCGTCCACATCCGAAAGGATCAGCAAAAGATCCGCATCGGCCCTGCTGGCGATAACGGCGGACAGGGTATCGTTGTCGCCGAACGCGACACCAATCTCCTTGATACATATCGCATCGTTCTCGTTGAAGATCGGTATGACGCCGTATTTCAGAAGAGTGGATACCGTGTTGTTGAGGTTCCGCACGGTTTCGCGATCGGAATAATCGTCCATGGTGATGAGTATCTGTGCGACGTGAAGCCCGAACTTCTGGAAGCTGTCGTTCCATTTTTGCATCAGTATGCCCTGTCCGACGGAGGCCGCGGCCTGTTTGATGGGCACCTCGTTGGGTTTCGGACGGGCGTTCATGGCCTGTAATCCGATGGCGACCGCACCGGAGGAGACTATCAGAACGTCCTTCTTTGCTTCCACCAGACGATGTATCTGTTCCGCGACATCGTCCATGAACTCCTCGCTGATGGTGGGTCCGCCACGGGTTATGGTGGAAGACCCCACTTTGATAACGATACGTTCCGCAGATTCCAGGTGGTCCCTTCTCGATACCGTGTTCTCACTCCCCGTACTTGCGACTGGTCTTCAGATGTTTATACGGACGGGCCCCGCTTCCGGAATAATCCTTAACAACCTGTCCGTGGCCCACCAGGACGTATTTGTAACTGGTCAGGCCTTCCATCCCCATCGGCCCGCGGGCGTGGATCTTTCCGGTTGAGATCCCCACTTCCGCACCCTTGCCGAAACGGTATCCGTCTGCGAAACGGGTGGATGCGTTTATGAACACGTCTGCCGAGTCCACCGACCTGACGAACTCCGACTGTTTTTCTTTGTTTTCGGTGATGATAGAGTCGGTATGGTGGGATCCGTTGGTGTTGATGAAGTCGACGGCCTCCCGCAGTCCGCTTACCTGGCGGATGGCAATGATCAGATCATCGTACTCTGCGCCCCAATCATCGTCCGTGGCAAGTTCATAATCGAACCCGACGAGATATTTGGTCAAGCGTTCGTCGACCTTCATCTTCACATTGTTGGCAACGAAGAGATCGGCCATCCGGGGAAGGAAGTACGGTGCTATGCGTTCGTCGACCAACAGCTTCTCGGCCGCGTTGCAGGCAGCGGGATATTGGATCTTGGAATCGAGAGCCACATTGAGTGCGATATTAAGATCGGCCTCCGAATCCACAAAGACGCTGCAAACCCCGGACGAATGACCCAGCACGGGAATGTTCGTGTTCGAGCTTATGTATTTGACAAACCCGTATGAACCGCGGGGAATGAGAAGATCGATGCATTCGTCGAGCTTTAAGATCTCGGAGATCTCCTCCCGGGTCTCCAAGAGAACGAATGCGTCCTCCGGCACGCCCTCCGATCCTGCTGCCTTCCGGAGAATGTCGAAAAGGAGCTTGTTGGAACGTCTCGCCTCGCTTCCTCCCTTGAACACAATCGCGTTCCCGGATTTGAGACAGAGGGACATGATCTGCGGAACCACTTCGGGACGGGATTCGAATATCACCCCTATCAGCCCGATTGGACATCTGAACTGGTAAAGGTCCAGCCCGGTATCCAGTTCCGTGGAGGAGATCGTCTCCCCGATCGGATCGTCCAATTCGGAGACGCTGAGGATGCTTTCGACCATGTCCTGCACCTTGTTCTCGTTCAATTTCAATCTTTTCAGAAGTTCGGACGTTATCTTCCCCGTGGATTCGCTCACATCTTCGGCGTTTACGCGGAGGATCTCGTCTTTATTGGCAAGGATCGTCTCTGCCATCGAACGGAGCGCAGCATTTTTCACCCCAGTTCCGAGTGCCGCCAATTTCAACGACGCGGCCTTTGCACATTTTATCTCGGATTCGATACCGACCATACATCTTCATTGCAATCTGGTTTATAGTATTCTTCTTCACGCACCGCGCTCAGTCCGAGAATGGCCCGGATGATACTGTAAAACCGCCTATCCCCGCAAGATGATATTTATAAGTGAAAGAGATTGAGCCATTAAGCCGAGATAGCCAAGCCCGGTATGGCGGCAGTCTCGAAAACTGCTGGTCTGTGACCTCGGGAGTTCGAATCTCTCTCTCGGCGCCATTCTTACTTTCTTACTGCACTTATGATGCGGAGGTGTGTCCGCGTCATCGAGTTCGAATCCCCCACGTAAAACGATGTTTATTAATCCCAGCCCCAATTAATAGGGCATAAGAGAATGTTATCGGATATTCGGGACCGACGGTGATTGGATTCTTAAAACCCCGATATCCGATCGTCGATTACAAAATGTGATAGCATGGCAAGAGAGGATCAATACTGCAACCCCCAAGGCGAAGAAGGCAGAACGGTACTGAAGGATATGAACGAGCACCACCGCGATCTGACGATCTGGGGCCTTTCCAACATCCCCTCCATGCATGCCGCCCGTATCCTGGATATCGGTTGCGGGGGAGGGAACACCATCAAGATGCTTTCCGTGAAATACCCCAACGCGACCATCGACGGCATAGATATTTCCGAGGAAGCCGTAAAGATCACTTTGGAAACAAATTCGGTCTTTCACAAATGGGGCAAGGTCAACGCGTCCGTTGCTTCGGTGGAGGCGATCCCGTTCCCCGAAGAGACCTTCGATATCATCACTGCGGTAGAGACCTACTTTTTCTGGCCAAACCTGGAAAAAACACTCTTCCATGTGGCCTCGCGTCTGAAGAACGGCGGCATCCTTTGCATCGTATCCGAGCAGTATTTTACCGACGCAAATAGGTCGGATCTGAACGCAGCCTGCGCGAAATACCATATGAACATCGTTGAAAACGATGTCATGAAAGGTTATCTGGAACAATGCGGTCTGAAGACCCAGGTGGTTCTTTTAGAGGATAAAAACTGGGTCGAATTCATATGCGTCAAGGCTTGACCCGATCGTTGGGATCGTCGTCATGCCGCAGTTTGGGGAGGTGACGGTGAATGCGTGCCATGAAATCCTCCTTATCCAACGGCGGCTCCCTGACCAGTATGTTGATGAAAACACCGTTGTTACCGTAGATCCGGAGATTATCCTTTTCCGGAGAGACTATCATCTGGACCACGTCGAAATGGTGACCCTGTATGAACTGCCCGCGGTTGTAGGGGATTATCCTCCCATGAAGGATCGGATCGCCCCGTATCTGCTGGAACAATACTCTGACCCCGTTATCTCCCCCTAAAAGCATCAGCCTCAGTTCTTTCTCGACCGGCCCCACATCGAAGACCGCCCAAGTGCTCTTGTCCAAAAGCAGATCCAGGCTGTCCGGGGTGATGTACATGTTCCTGTCGGAGTGAAGGACGGGTTCCAACGCATCGAGATTGTACTCGATCCTTTTCGTCGGGAACGGGACCCATATTCCCCTGCGTGTCAGGATCCATATGAAGACCGTATTTACGAACATGATCGGAAGGACGCTCGAGTATTCCACGAACAACTCCCCCCATGTGGTGCGGCTGTACCATTCGACAAAGAACGGTACGATGACCATGAGCATCTGGATTCCGACCGCCAGACATAACTTGACGACATATCTCCGATATTCGAACAGGTATGCCACCGAGAACCCGATCTCCGCAATACCCAGAAGCAACGACAGGAACGACAGGAGGACATCGATGTCGTATTCGTAATTCAAGAAAAGGATGTTCTGCAGAATGGTCGAAAAACCCAGCACCGCACCGCATAGGAAGATGCACATGTGCACATTCATATCCCTGTGCAGGATGAGCCATAACCCCAACAACAGAAGGACCGAGTATGAGAGCAGATACAGGATATATTCGGATTCGAACGAGAAAGAAAATGCTTCCAGAAGAAGATAATACGCTTCCGATAAGACCAATGCCGAACCCAGGATGAGAACGACCGACGTGCCTTTGATCATAAGATCTATGTCCCTCATGCCGCCGCCTCTATGTCGGGATTGTCCACGCGGAGCTGCATACATACGCCCTGCCTTCCGAAAACACGTAACCATCTGCAATCTAGTTCGTCGGTGAACAGTATGGAGGATGTTGCGGAAAACCGGTATGCCTGGATCAACGTACCGTCCAGGTGGTCCGAGACCGTGAAATACAGTTCGTCGGAGGTATTCCATTTCTGAACCAGGACCTCGGACCGACCGTCCTTGTTCGTTATGCCGAACCTGTATTCGCAGGTCGCGGGCCCGCCGTCCGTGACCGGAGTCCAGTCGGACCGGTCCTCGAAAGCCCTTGAAAGCACATTGGCCACATCCAGAGGGATATACGTCTCCGAATCGGTGTACTGTGTGCAGCGTATCTTATTAAGCACCTCGTTATGAATGGCAAGGATATCCGACGCACGCAAGGTTTCCGAATCAAGGATGCCTATGTAGATAGCGTACATCAGACATACGATCACCTGACCTGTATATTCGGTCAGGATCACCCGTACGGATGCTCCCATATGCAATGTGAACACGAGCGCCAACATGTATACGAGAAGGATCGTAAGAGTGGACACCATCAGACTTATACGATTACGGCTGACCCCCTGGAGATAATAACGTCCGGAGATCATCAGATTGATGCCCAGTCCGGTGATGACGAGATAGAACAATCCGATGGGGCCCGGGTGGATGTGCGGCGCATACGTTATGAACCTGTATCCGCCGAGAGCAAGCGCATAGATCCCTACGGAACGCAGGAGATTACGGTTGCGGTCGAGAAGGATTATCAATCCTCCGATGAGCAGGAAAAGATACCCTAGGGTCTCATACCATATTAGGTAGTAATAGACAAAATTTTCATACAGCCTGTCCGAAGAATATATGACCATCAGTGCGGCGAGGATGACGTTGTAGAATTTGACAACAAAACCGACCGAGGAATGGACGAAGTTGTTGATGTCCTGCGAACTGACCTTGTGCATGAGAACTCCGATTATGGGACCAATCGCAACATTGTTTAATATTATTGTGTGTACGCTCGGATCGAAAACGGGGGCGTATCTTCAGAGTTCGACGGGTACGACAGCCTTCGACACCAGTTCTGCCCCATGTTCCAGAGGTTTATCGGCACCCTATATGCTGGAACAGTACCAATGACCGTAATCGACCATATCGAGGAGGGTGTCGAGTCTTTGGTCGCCGCATCTGCCCCAGACTTGGGGGTACGTTGAAGTGAACACGAAATCCACCTTTCTTCCGACAAGATCGAGATTTTTCCCGGCCTCGGACAGGTCCCCGTCCGAGATCTGCCGGTCGGGCCACCATGACCAGTATTTCCCGGATTCGGAGCTATCCTCCGAAATTGCCCCGCCCATGGTCAGAATCTTTCTGCCGCCGATCGTGAACACCTGCCCGCGCATCAAACGGCATATTCCGCGGGAAATGACCTGGATCTTTCCGCCGTTCCAGGGAAAAACCGGGTACTCAGACAAAAGATCGTAATCGTCATACGCCCCGTCGAGGAACAGTACGGAGCACTGAAGAGCACGATAGGCGGATATCGCATCATCGAGGTCGATACGGGGTTCGGTGACCCCGCAGCCACCCAGGATCACAAGATAGTCCTCCTTCCCCATCGTACGTACGACGGGGTCGGAAAGAAGACGTTTGTAACCGGCCTCCCCCCGGGAGTCGCCGGTCACGGCGATCACTCCACAGACCCCGCGGTGTGCCTGCGGTGAAGCAGGGATGCGACGATCGTGATCGCCAGAACGACAAGTATGAATACCAATGAGGCCACCACGCTGATTTCATAGATGTCCGCGGCAGAAACTAGCATTTTGACACCGATGAATGCCAGAATGGTCCCCAGTCCGTATTTGAGGTAGTCCAATGCGTTGAGAGCGCTGTTGATCACGAAGAACATGGACCTGAGTCCCAGCACAGCGAAGATGTTGGATGCGTAAACGATGAAAACGTCGGTCGTGATGGAAAGTGCGGCGGGGATCGAATCGAAAGCGAACATCAGGTCGCTTAACTCGATGACGATCAGGCAAAGGAACAGGGGCGTGGCCACACGGACCCCGTTCTCGACTGTGAAAAATTTATTGCTGGAACAGTCGTCGGTGGCCCGGATGTGCTTGCTCAGCTTGTATGCCAGGGAATTTTTCTGATCGTCGTCCCCCTCCTTCGAGAACACGGTCTTGAATGCGGTGAACAGGAGCAGCACTCCGAACACGTACATCATGAAGTCGAATCTGGACAGCAGCTCCGCCCCGATGAAAATGAAAACCGCCCTGAAGAAGATAGCTCCCAGAATACCCCAGAACAGAACCTTATGCTGTTCCGAGGCCGGGATCATGAACAATCCGAACAGGACTATGAACACGAACAGGTTGTCGACCGACATCGACAGTTCTATCACATATGCCGCGAAATAGGAGGTCGCGTGGTCTGCATCCAGACTGAAATAGATCAGAACGCCGAATGCGATCGCCACAGCGACATACAACGCTACGAAAGCACTCGCTTTCTTGACACTGATGGTGCCGCACCTGCGTTCGACGAAGAACAGGTCGAACACCATAAGCACCAAGAACACCGCTATGAAAACGAACCAGAGAGTAGTTTCGGATACCATTATGATACCTGCAACCCCAAAATAGTTTAAAAAACCCCCAGATGGGGGAAGATGTCAGGCAGAGATCATTTCCGATCGAAAAGACCTTTCTTGGGCCTTTTGGACGTCTTTTTTCCCGCACCCTGATCCAGTTTCTCAAGCAGTTCCCGCTCTTCGGCCGAAACGGTCTTGGGAATGATGACCCCGAGCTTGAGGTAAAGGTTTCCGCGGGTCGAACGACGGAGCCCGGGAAGACCCTGCTCCGGGATCTTCAGCACGGTTCCGACCTGGGAGGCTTTGGGTATCGAGACCTCGATGTTCTTGCCGTCAAGGGTTTTGACCTCGACGGTTCCCCCGAGAACCATTCTGGGATAGGGCACTTCGACGACCGTCCAGAGGTCCGATCCGTTGCGTTCGAAATCCTTGCTGGGTTTGACATGGATGAACACATACAGGTCCCCGGCGGGGCCGCCGTTCGGACCTGCGTCGCCGGCACCGGAGTAACGCATACGCGAATTGTCGTCGATACCTTTGGGGATGGTGATGCTTATCTTCTGCTCCTTGTTGATGCGTCCGGAACCGTTACAGCGGGAGCATGGTTCCACGGGGACCGTTCCGCGACCTTTGCAGCGGGGACAGTCCGTTAAAACCACGCTCTGCCCGAACATCGTGCGCTGGACCTGCTTGACGGTACCGCGTCCGCCGCACTGCGAGCATGTCTGGGTCTTTCCGTCCTTCGCACCGGATCCGCCGCACTGCGTACACTTTACGGCATGCTTTATGCTGAGGGTGACGTCCTTTCCGTTCAGAACGTCGAGAAGACCGATCTCGAGGTCGTAACGGAGATCGTCCCCCTGACGGGGCCCGCTGGGGCCCCGGGAACGCCTGCCTCCGCCGCCGAACATTCCCCCGAACAACTCGCTCATGATGTCGTTGAGGTCGTCTCCGTGGGTGAAATCACCCATGTCGAATCCGCCGGCCCCGAACGATCCGTCGACACCCGCATGACCGTACTGATCGTACAGGGAACGTTTGTTCTCGTCCGAAAGGACCTCGTAAGCCTCGGAGATCTCCTTGAACTTGGCCTCCGCGACATCTTTGGGCTCCGTGGAAACGTCGGGATGGTATTTCTTGACGAGGGTACGGTACGCCTTTTTGATCTCGTCGGGGGTGGCGGTCTTGGAAACCCCGAGGACCTCGTAGTAGTCCTTTTTCGATTCTGCCATAGATGCTCACCCCGATCTGCTCAGTTCTTGTCGTCATCGTCGACGATCTTGTAGTCCGCATTTACGACGTTGTCGTCCGATGCGTTCTTGGGACCGTTTTCGGAGTTGCCCTGCTCGGGCTGGCTGTAGGTGTGGTCCTGGCCGCCCTGCTGCTCGGAGGCCGCATTCTTGTAGATCTTCTCGGAGATGGGTCCGATGGCGTTCGCAAGGGCGGTGGTCTTGGCCTTGATATCGTCGATATCGTCGGATTTCAGAACCGACTCGAGGTCCTTGACGGCGCCCTCGATCTGGGTGCGCTCCTCCTGGGTGACCTTGTCGCCGAGTTCCTCGAGAGCCTTGTTGGTGGTGTACACCATGGTCTCGGCCTCGTTACGGGCATTGATGAGCTCTTCCTTCTTCTTGTCGGCATCGGCGAACTGTTCCGCGTCCTTGATGGCGGCGTCGATCTCTTCTTTGGAGAGCTTGTTGGACGAGGCGATGGTGATCTTCTGCTCCTTTCCGGTACCGAGGTCCTTTGCGGAGACGTTTATGATACCGTTGGCGTCGATATCGAAGGTGACCTCGATCTGAGGTATGCCGCGCTTTGCAGGAGGTATTCCGTCGAGGCTGAATTTACCGAGACTGGTGTTGTCGGCGGCCATCTTCCTCTCGCCCTGCACGACGTTGATCTCCACGGAGGGCTGGTTGTCGATAGCGGTGGAGAACACCTGCGATTTCTTGGTGGGGATGGTGGTGTTACGCTCGATGAGCCTGGTGGCGACACCTCCGAGGGTCTCGATGCTGAGAGACAGGGGGGTGACATCCAGCAGGAGGACGTCTTTGACGTCTCCGGAAAGGACGGCACCCTGGATGGCCGCACCCATGGAAACGCATTCCATCGGATCGACACCGTGCTGGATCTTGGGGCCGACGATGTTCTCGACGAAGTTCTGGATGATCGGCATCCTGGTAGGTCCGCCGACCATGATGACCTTGTCAACCTTGTCGGAGGTAAGACCCGCATCGCGCATGGCCTGCTCGATGGGTGCGCGGCACCTCTCCACGACGGGGGTTATGAGCTCCTCGAGTTTCGAACGGGTGATGGTCTGCACCAGGTGTTTGGGTCCGGATGCATCCGCGGTGATGAACGGGAGGTTGATCTCGGTCTCCATTATGGTGGACAGTTCGATCTTTGCCTTCTCTGCGGCCTCTCTGACACGGACGAATGCGGCGTGATCTTTCGAAAGATCGATGCCGGTCTCCTTCTGGAACTGCTTGATGACGTAGTTGGTAAGGGCCTCGTCCATATCGGATCCGCCGAGAGCGGTATCTCCGGAGGTTGACATGACCTCGAACACACCGTCGGAGAAGTCCATAATGGTCACATCCAAAGTTCCTCCTCCGAGATCGAAGACGAGGATCTTCTGGGATTCCCCGGCCTTGTCGAGACCGTATGCAAGAGCCGCAGCGGTAGGCTCGTTGATGATACGGACCACGTCGAGACCTGCGATGGCCCCTGCGTCTTTGGTCGCCTGCCTCTGGTTGTCGTTGAAGTAGGCGGGAACGGTGATGACGGCTTTGTCGACCGTTTCGCCGAGGAATTTTTCCGCGTCTTTCTTGATCTTTCCGAGGATGTATGCGGATATCTGCTGGGGAGTGTACTCTTTTCCGAGAGCCGTGACCTTCTCGTTGGTTCCCATTTTCCTCTTGACGTTCTTGATGGTTCCGTCGGGGTTGGTGACGGCCTGTCTCCTTGCGGGTTCGCCGACGAGAAGCTGTCCGTCCTTGGTGAACGCGACGTAGGACGGGAAGGATTTCCCTCCTACGCTGGTACCCTCCGCGCTGGGGATGATGGTGGGCCTGCCGCCTTCCATCACAGACGCGGCAGAGTTGCTGGTTCCGAGATCGATTCCGATAATTTTAGACATATTCTTCACCTCAATTTTGGTTTGTTTTACTGTTATTCTCAGCAGTTTTCTCATCCTGCTCAGGGGCCGCTTCCAGCTCCTTCATCTTGGTGACCGCGACCTTGGCGAACCTCAGCACGTGGCCGTTCATCAGGTACCCTTTCTGGTACACTTGGGCGATCTTATTGTCCTCTTCACCTTCTATGACCATCAGCGCCTCGTGCATTTCCGGGTCGAAACCCTTGTCCGTGGGCACTTCGGTCACACCCTGGGATTCCAGGATCTTGATCAAATTTCCTCTGACTGCTTTCACTCCGACGGCCAACGGATCTTCGGGATCCTTGGCTGTGGAAAGGGCCCTCTCCAGGTCGTCCGAGACGTCCAACAGCTCTTTCACGAGACCGTTGGTCGCAAACTTCCTGTAGTCGGCCATCTCTCTTTCGGTTCTCTTACGGTAGTTATCGAATTCTGCTAGTGTGCGCTGGTAACGTTCGAGATTCTCCTTCGTTTCGGCCTTGGACTTCGCGAGTTCCTCCTCGAGTTCCGCAATGCGTTGCGAGTCACAACCAGTTGACGATCCGAATACAGAAGCGAGTTCCTCCTCGAGCCCCGTACCGTGCCGCGAGGCGGTATTCGTTTCGGAGGAGGGATCGGCGGCTTTGGCCTTCCCGTCGGATTTTTCTTTAGACTTACCAGTCATACATATCCTCTCTGAGTAATTTTGAAGGGGCCGAAGCCCCTTTTTTCGGTGCTTTTGCTCACTCGCCGGGCATTCCGCCGCCGGCAGGTGCGGGGGCGGATTTGGATGCGATGACATCGTCGATCCTGAGGATCATGATGGCCGCATCGGTAGCAGAATTGATTGCCTGTTTTCCGATCCTGTAGGGTTCGATGACGTCGAGCTTCAGCATATCCTCCACTTTGCCGGAGAACGGGTTGATACCTGCGTATATCTTTCCGGCCTTGTGCTGCCTCCTGAGTTCGATGACCATGTTGATGGGGTCGAGACCCGCGTTGTCGGCAAGGGTGGTGGGGATGATCTCCATTGCGGAGGCGAATGCCTCGATGGCGATCTGCTCCCTTCCGCCGACGGATGCGGCGTAATCCCTGATTCCCATGGCGAGTTCCATTGCGGTGGATCCCCCTCCGGTGCAGATGAGTCCGTCTTCGATGGACACTTTGACAACGGACCAGGCGTCGACAAGGGACCTCTCTACCTCGTCGGTGACGTGGTTGGTTCCTCCCCTTACGAGGATGGATACGGTCTTGGGATCCTTGCAGCCGGTGACGAAGGTCATCTGTTCGTCGCCGACGAACCTGAGTTCGACGGAGTCCGCGTATCCGAGGTCGTCCGCAGAGAGCTCGGAGATCTTGCTGACGATGTTGGCGGAACAGGATTTGCCGAGCCTCTCCATATCGCTCTTCTTCACACGGCGGCAGGCGTAGATGCCTTCCCTGGCGAAAAAGTGCTGGGCGAGATCGTCGATACCTTTCTGGCAGAAGACCACGTTGGCACCGGCCTTCTTGCATGCGTCGACAAGGTCCTTGAGGGTCTTCTCTTCCTCTTTGATGAACTGGGAGAGCATCTCGGGGTCGGTGATCTGGATCTTTGCGTCCATCTCGGGCTTCTTGACCTCGAATGCACCGTCGATGAGTGCGATCTTCGCATTCTTGACGATCTTGGGCATGGTCGGGGAAACGGGTTCCTTGTCGATGATGAGTCCTTTGACGAGCTCGGACTCCTCCATGTTGGCACCGGCCTTCTTCACGGTGCAGATGTTCTTGAGGTTGGCGAAGTACTTTCCCTCCTCGTCCTTCTCGATGATGGTCTTGACCGCTTCGACGACCATCTTGGAGAAGAAGTCCTTCGAAGAGTTGATCTGCTTGCTGTTCATGGAGACCTGAGCGATCTTGAGAAGGAGTGCTTCGTCCTTGATGGAAACCTTCTTGGAAACCTTCTTGAGGATCTCCTGAGCCTTGTCGTTGGCAAGCCTGTATCCCGCGGTGATGATCGTGGGGTGTACGTTGGAGTCGATCAGATCGAGCGCCTTCTTGAGAAGCTCTCCCGCGATGATGACGGAGGTTGTGGTTCCGTCTCCGACCTCCTGGTCCTGGGCTTTGGCGACCTCCACGAGCATTTTTGCCGCGGGGTGCTGAACATCCATTTCCTTGAGGATCGTCACACCGTCGTTGGTGATCACGACATCGCCGATGGAGTCGACAAGCATCTTGTCCATACCCCTGGGGCCGAGACTACTGCGGACAGCGTCAGCGATGGTCCTTGCCGCGGTGATGTTGTTGAACTGTGCGTCCTTTCCTTTCTCTCTTTTGCTTCCTTCTCTAAGGATCAGTACAGGTGCGTTACCCATTCCCATGATATTTTCTCCTTTGTTCTGCCTTGCGCAGAGATGAAGTAGTAATGGATTGTTCTTCTATATAAATATATCGAGAGTTGATAACTCTTGGTTACAAACATCTTGGATGTATTAATACGAATATCTGGCTTATCTGAAAATTGCCGTTATTTGTAATATTATTACACATTCCCAATTAGGAATTAAAATGCAAATTTATCCTAATTGGGTAATTAAAAGGTTTAATTCCCGGCCTGCAGGAGCTGTTTGTACCCGATGGGCATGACCTTCAGGAAACGCGAACAGTTCTCGGACCAGTTGTCGAGAAGCTCCTTGGCCTTCCTGCTGCCCGTGTAGCGCACGTGGTTCTCGAGTATCGTCCTGAGTTCGTCTTTGTCCCTGACGGAGAGAAGTTCGAGTTCGACCATGTCCATATTGCAGTGACGATCGAAATCGCCACTGTCGTTCAGAACATAGGCGATACCGGCCGACATACCGGCGGCGAAATTCCTTCCGCAGCTGCCGAGGACGACGACGCGCCCTCCGGTCATATACTCGCAGCAATGGTCGCCGACGCCTTCCGCGACCGCGATCGCACCGCTGTTCCTCACACAGAACCTCTCGCCTACCGCACCCGCAACATACAGCTCTCCGGCGGTAGCGCCGTAAAGCAGGGTATTGCCGGCGATGACGTTGCATGACAGACCTGCATCGGACGAACGGTAGACCGCGATCTTCCCTCCGGAAAGCCCCTTTCCGACATAATCGTTGCACTGACCGTCTATGGAGAAGGTGATACCTTTGCAGAGGAATGCGCCGAAGCTCTGGCCGGCGGAACCGTTGAACCTCACGTTGACGGTATCGTCCTTCAGAGCGCATCCGCGGCGGATAAGCTCCCCGGAAAGCATGGTGCCCACCGAACGGTCTACATTCCTTATGGAATACTGAAGATCGACCCTCTTTCCACTGTCGAGGGATGCGCCCACGTCGGAGATTATCCTCTTGTCGAACACGCCTTTCAGGATGTCCGCCTGTCCGGCGGAACGCATACGCTCTCCCTCGGCCTTCGCGGCGATCCTGCTTATATCGATCATGGAAGCCCTGCCGGGGGTTTCCCTGCGGACGATCAGATCGGGCCTTCCGATGACCTCGTCGAGTGTATGGAATCCCATGTCCGAAAGATAGTTGCGGACCTCCTCCGCGACGCAGTTGAAGTAGTTCATGAGGTGCTCGGGCTTGCCCTTGAACTTTGCCCGCTTCTCGGGGTCCTGGGTGGCTATGCCGACAGGGCAGGTATTGGTCTGGCACTTACGGCACATTATGCACCCCATGGAGATCAGGGCGGCGGTGGCGAAACCGTACTCCTCGGCACCGAGCAGTGCCGCGAGGACCACGTCCCTCCCGGTCTTGATCTGCCCGTCCGCCTGAAGGGTGACGCGCCCGCGGAGACCGTTGCAGACCAGGGCCTGCTGAACCTCGGCAAGACCGATGTCGAAAGGCATACCGGCATACCTCATGGAGGACATGGGGGCGGCCCCGGTACCTCCGTCTCCTCCGGAGACGAGGATCAGGTCGGCGCCTGCTTTGGCAACACCGCACGCAACGGTGCCCACGCCGGATTCGGAGACCAGCTTGACGCTGATCTTGGCGGCCGGGTTGATGGATTTCAGATCGAAGATCAGCTGTTTGAGATCTTCGATCGAATAGATGTCGTGGTGGGGCGGCGGCGAGATCAGCGTGATGCCGGGGATAGTATTGCGGGTGGCCGCGATGACCGCATCCACCTTGAACCCCATGAGCTGCCCGCCTTCGCCGGGTTTGGCTCCCTGGGCGACCTTGATCTGGAGTTCGTCGGCGTGGACCAGGTAGTCCGCATTGACGCCGAATCTACCCGAGGCGACCTGCCTGATCTTGGAGCGGACGGGCGTACCGTTACGGGACGGGTCCTCTCCGCCCTCTCCGCAGTTGCTTTTGCATCCGAGGGTGTTGGCGGCCTCCGCAAGGGTTTCGTGCGCCTCCTTGCTGATCGCACCGAACGACATGGCCTCGACGACGAACCTTTTCACGATCGAGGAAGCGGGCTCCACTTCCGCAAGGGGCACCTTCGTTCCGCGCCTGAAATCCATAAGGTCGCGCACGAAGAACGGTTTGGAAACCTCGCATTCCATATCTTTCGCAAACGCCCCGAACTTGGAAGGGTCCTCGGCTGAAGAACGCAGGATCTTCACGACCTCCGGGGACCAGGCATGCCTCTCGCCACCTCTGTGGAATGCGTAATAGCCATAATCGGGAAGGTCCTGGGACATACCGCCGAATGCGGACTCGTGCCTTGCTACGGAATCCTCGGCGATCTGCTCGATCCCTATACCGCCGATACTGGACCTCGTACCGGACATGTATTTTCCGCAGAGGTCCTGGTCGAGACCGACAGCCTCGAACAGACAGGAACCGCGGTAGGAGCGGATGGTGGCGATACCCATCTTGGACATGACCTTCTCGATACCTTTCTCCAGCGAACGGATATACCTCCATTCCGCCGTATCGGGATCGTAGGAGATCCTGCCTTCGGAACAGCACCTGGATATGATGTTGAACACGAGGTAGGGATTGACGGCGGTGGCTCCGTAGGAGAACAGAAGGGCCATATGCTCCACTTCCCTCGCTTCTCCGGTCTCCACGATAAGGCCGGTCTGGGAACGCTTCTTCCTGTTCACGAGATGGCTGTGCACTGCGGACAGTGCCAGAAGCGACGGGATCGATGCATGTGCGGGATCCACGGAACGGTCCGAGAGGATGATGTACGAATGTCCTTCGTCCACGGCCTCCTCCGCCTTGCGGCAGATGTCGTCGAGTGCTCCCTTCAATCCGCCGTTCCTGCCCGAAATGTCGAACACGATCGGGATCGTGACGGAAGTGAATCCGCGGTACGCGAGGTTCCTGAGAAGGTCCAGTTCGCGGTTGGTCAGCACGGGATGCCTTATTTTCACGGTCTTGCAGGTATCGGCGGACGGCTCGAGAATTGAACTGTGCACCGAACCGATGTAGCCCATCAGTGACATGACGAGTTCCTCGCGGATCGGATCGATCGGAGGGTTCGTAACCTGTGCGAACGATTGTTTGAAGTAATTGTAAAATAGCTGCGGAAGGTCCGAAAGAGCGGCCAGCGGGATGTCGCTGTTGGACGATGCCACAGGTTCCTTCATGGTCTGCGCCATGGGGATGATTATCTTTTCGATATCCTCCTTGCTGTAAAGGAATTCCCTTTCCAGACGGTCCGCGTTATCGAGGTCGCGGCCGACCTCGCGGCCGGACGAAACGGTGGTCAGATCGAGACAGTACTTCTCCAGCCAGTCCCTGTACGGGTGAGCGGCCGCAAGTGCGGATTTGATCTCTGGGTCATAGATGATCCTGCCGGATGCGGTATCGATGAGTATCATCTTTCCCGGAGCCAATCTGCCGGCTTCCTTGATATCGGAATCCGCGATGGGTACCACCCCGGACTCCGATGCAAGAATGAACAGTCCGTCCTTGGTCACGGTGTATCTTTCGGGACGCAGACCGTTACGGTCCAATATCCCGCCTGCCAGGACACCGTCGGTAAACAGAAGGGCCGCGGGACCGTCCCACGGCTCCATCAGGATCGAGTTGTACTCGTAATATGCCTTGAGCGAATCGGGAATGGGATTCTTGTTGTTCCAGGATTCGGGGACCATGGCGGTGATGGCGTTCGCCATGCTGAGTCCGGACCTGACGAAGAACTCGAAAACGTTGTCGAACGATGCACTGTCGCTCATTCCCGGCTGAACTATCGGGAACACGGAATTCTCGCCGGAAAACCCGGGCACCGAAAGGATGCCTTCTCTGGCGGAGATCCACGAACGGTTTCCGTTGATGGTATTGATCTCTCCGTTGTGGCACAGCATCCTGAAGGGCTGGGCAAGTTTCCACATCGGATTGGTGTTGGTGCTGAATCTGGAATGCACCATCGCAATGGCGGATTTGAACGCAGGATCGGTAAGATCCGCATAATAGCCGCGGATCTGCTCGGGGGTCAGCATCCCCTTGTAGGTGATGGTGCGGGTGGACAGACTGCAGATGTAAAAATAGGGGTCCGCAACCTTATTGGAGACCCTTTTCCTTACTATGAACAGCTTCCGTTCGAGTGCGGACTGCTCGTCATAACTGCTGATAAAGACCTGAACTATGCGGGGTTCTGTCTCCAATGCCAGAGGCCCGGGAACGGAATGATCGACAGGGACTTCCCTGACCTGGATCATGAAAAGACCCAGGCGGGAGCACTCCTCGTTAAGGACCGAAAGTTCGCGCTCGGATTCGGCGGGATCTTTCGAAAGGAAAAGAATTCCGGTCCCGTAACGCCCTGCGTCGGGAACCGGTACCCCGCACTTGAGAATGAACTCGTGCGGAATCTGAACGGTGATACCGGAACCGTCTCCGGTACGCCCGTCAGCGTTTTCGGCACCGCGATGTGCCAGATTTTCCAAAATGGTAAGTCCGTATTCGACTATTCCGTGGTCCTGGGCCCCGTTGATGTTGACGGCCATCCCGACCCCGCAGGAATCTTTTTCGTCTGCGGGGTCGTAGAGGCCGGTCTTGCGATTGATCAAGGGGCCACACTCCGACTCAGTGGATGAACAGCAGTTCTCTGTACTTGGGGAGCGGCCACATCTGGTCATCGACGAGGAGCTCGAGCGAATCGACATGCGCCCTGATTTTTTCGAGCAGGGGAACGACCTCGTCGTGGTACTTGATAGCCTCCGCGCGTCCCTCGCCGACGTGCTCGAACTTGTCCACAAGGACCTCGAGCTTGTCGATCATGGCCTCTGCACCGGAGATATCCTCTGAGATGCATTTGATGAGATCGCTCTGGGACGCCGCCATCTTCTTGAATTCGCTTGCGGAGTAGATCGTCTTGAGGTTGTTAACATTCTCGAGAAGAACGTTCTGATAGCGGATTGCCACGGGGATGATGTGGTTGGTCACAAGGTCGCAGAGGGTTTTGGCTTCGATGGCAATCTTCCTACAGTAGATCTCGAGGAAGACCCCTTTCCTGGACTCGAGTTCGACCTTGGTGAGAACGCGTTCGGATTTGAATATCTTGACGGTCTGGGAGCTGGTGTACGCATCCATGCATACGGGGACCGAGCTCTCGCAGTCGAGACCGCGCTTGGCGGCTTCGGCTTTCCATTCGTCGGAATATCCGTTACCGTCGAAGCATATGTCCCTGCAGGCACGGTAGGTCTCGCGGGTCTCGTCGAGAACGGCCTTGAGTGCGTCGTCGCCGGCAGAGATCCTCTTCTTGACCGCATCGGTGAATTTGTGGAGCTGATAGGCCAGGATGGTGTTGAGGATGGTGATGGGTCCGGAACAGTTGGCGGACGATCCGACGGCCCTGAACTCGAATCTGTTACCGGTGAACGCGAACGGAGAGGTTCTGTTCCTGTCGGTGTTGTCGACCATGAGGTCGGGGACCTGGGGGATGCCAAGGCTGTACCCTTTCTTCCCGGCGATCTTGACCATGTCCTTGCTGTTGAGAAGTTCCTCGAATGCGGCGTGGACCTGGGTTCCGAGGAAGGAGGAGATGATTGCGGGAGGGGCCTCGTTGGCACCGAGCCTGTGTGCATTGGATGCGGTGAGTACGGATGCTTTCAGAAGAGCATTGTTGTCGTAGACCGCCTTAAGGGTATTGGCCATGAAGCAGAGGAACCTGAGATTCTCGGCATCGGTCTTTCCGGGAGACATGAGTCCGATTCCGCTCTCGGTTCCGATGGACCAGTTGCAGTGCTTTCCGGACCCGTTGACGCCCGCGAAAGGCTTCTCGTGGAGAAGGACCGCGAAACCGTGCCTCATGGCGACGGACCTCATAACGGACATCAGGAGGAGGTTGTGGTCGATGGCGAGGTTGGAGGACTCATAGACCGGTGCGATTTCGAACTGTCCCGGTGCAACTTCGTTGTGCCTTGTCTTTACGGGGATACCGAGCTTGTAGCACTCGTACTCGAGATCTTTCATGAAGCCCATTACCCTCGGGGGAATGGATCCGAAATAGTGGTCCTCGAGCTGCTGGTTTTTGGACGAGACGTGACCGAGAAGGGTACGCTCGGTTAGTACGAGGTCAGGCCTCTGCGCGTAAAGATCCGTGTCGACGAGGAAGTATTCCTGTTCCCAGCCGAGGTAGGAGTGGGCGACCTCGTTGGGGTATCCCATAAGTGCCAGAAGATCGGAAGCGGCCTTGGTGACGGCGGCATCCGATTTGAGCAGAGGGGTCTTGTAGTCGAGTGCTTCCCCGGTGTAGGAAATGAATACTGTCGGGATGCAGAGCGTGTCTCCGATGATGAATGCCGGGGAGGAGGGGTCCCATGCGGTATATCCCCTTGCTTCGAACGTATTCCTCAGCCCTCCGCTCGGGAAGGACGATGCATCGGGCTCCTGCTGGCACAGTAATTTTCCGCTGAAGTTCTCGATAGATTCGTCACGTCCGCGGGGATCGGCGAAAGAATCGTGCTTCTCCGCAGTACCGCCGGTGAGGGGCTGGAACCAGTGGGTGTAGTGGGTGACGCCTTTGTCGATAGCCCACCTCTTCATTCCTGCCGCGACATAATCTGCGATGGATTTGTCCAGGGTCGCGCCACGCTCGATGGTCTCGTAAATGGCCCTCCTGGTGTCCTCATCGAGATATTTCCTCATAGCGGATCTGTTGAAAACATTGCATCCGTAGTATGCGGAGGTCTCACGATTCGGGGCGACGGCAACAACCGGTTCTTTTGCAGTAGCTTTGCTAACTGCTTCGAATCTGAAATTTATCATAACGAGAGCAATCCGTAGAATATTAATATACTTTTCTAAAAATCAATTCAAAAAATATAGGTTAAGTTCCGTTTATTGCTTAAACAATTACAAAAATCTTTTTGATTTAGACATTTGTCTATCCAGCCCGACCTAGACACATCTATTATATGCGCGCGAAGGGCCCGATTTTTTTGATTCGGGCGGGCAGGGTTGATTTTTGACCCCCTACCTTAGAACGGTTAGGAAAGCAATAACTCGTGAACCAAGCTTTAGCAAAAATCAAAAAG
>CAVIXW010000012.1:0-27310 GCA_963646785.1 Acutalibacteraceae bacterium | reverse complement strand
ATGACGAATTCGGAATCATGGGTAAAGACATACCTCCTTCAAACCATAAAGAACCCTGATTTTTCGACAAATCGCTAAAAATGTTGGAGTTTGCTGCTCAAATCTATGAATGTCCAGGGGAGGATATCGGATATCAGATATCCGCCCGCAGGAATATCAGCTGAGGGCCTTCACCAGATTAACGAGGCCCGATACGAGAAGTACCGCTCCGCCCACTCTGATTAGAATATCTGCGATAGTGCTTGCATCATTAACGGCAAGCCCGACGATAAGGCAGACACCAATAATAAGGAGAACAAACGCCAGCACCTTGTTGACGGTGGTCGAACCTGTATCTATGGCACCCATTCCGAATTTCTCCGATATGGCGTTGGTCGAGGCGCCGAGCGAAGGAAGTGCCGAGAAGATCAGAATGATACCGACGAGTATTTTCGCAATACTGTCGAACATACCGATAACAATAAGGATGATACCGACGAGAACGGTAACAAATCCGCCTTTGACATCGGTCGACTCTGTGAGGATCTGGAGAATACCGGTAACAAGCATGATCACTCCGGAAATCCAGAACACGAAATTGATGGACTTGTTTCCGTATGCAAGCATCACGATTCCGATAAGAAGGTACATGATTGCCGTGAGAAGCCCGTTTCCAAGCATAGCTTCTTTTGTTGATATTGTCAAACTATCACCTCTGCAACCACTACGATTGACAATATAAATAAATTTTCAGTGACCCCTAAAAAAATTGCCCTGGGTCATGGAAAAAGGGGCATAGGCCCCATAAAATCATTTTTTCTTTTTCATTTTCTTCTCGAGTTTTTCGAGTTTGCGTTTGGCTTCCGAATCGCCGGATTCGGCTTTTTTCTGAAGTTCGGCCGCCTCGGCTTTGTCCTGCTGAGCCTTCTTGGTCAACTGTTTTTTACTCATCGGCATATTGCTACCTCAGGGGTAAGTTCTGTTCTGGGTATATACCGATTTTGCATCCCCGCAGACCATATTCCCCGGATTATGCCTGCTTGGGTCGCGATACAAGCCGATTTTCGATTTAAAAAACCTGTCAAAAAAGCGGCATCGTACAAAAAGATTAATTTGAGATTGCCATTCCCTCACCGATGTCGAGGCGGGCGTATTTGTTAAAATCCGATTGCGGATCCTGTTCGTATTCGAAATCCGATGATGATGATGCATTCCATATGCCGGGAACCTGTTCATGACGGATAAATTCTCATCTCAGAAAGAATCTTTGAAGACCCAGATAGGTAAATTCAATGATATTCCCGAACCGTGCAAACCGGTGGGCATCGTCTTGAAATACCCGGTTTTCAGCGACCTGACCCCCGATCAGCTTAACTACTATCTTTACTGGAAAAGCACGCTCGGAACACCGGATTTCAAAATCGCCGCTTACGGATATCTTTGGCTGCTCGCCACGGAGATCGTCAACGGATCCGACAGAAACGAATCCTCCGAAAAATTGAATACACTCTGTTCGGCCTGCAATTCCGAGGGAAGTCCGAATTATCCCGAACTGTTTACGCTTGCCGCCGAGCACTCCATGCTGTTCGATACCCCCATGCCCCAATTCGGGGAATGGATGTGCGGCGTCGACCCCGCCTTTCTTTCCAGAGCTTTTGCAAGCCCGGTCTCCGACATTCCCGCAGGGTTTATTTCGTCATACCTCCCCCGGCCCATCAACGGAGACAAGGCACTGGCGGACCGGATCTGCAGCCTGTTGCGCATATATGACGAGCTCCTGAAGAAAAAGACGGATCTCGGTCTGAGAGATACCTTCATGCGTCCGGTGAAATCATGCATGCTGCCGTTCAAAGACTATGCGTATCTCGGCGAGAAAATACCCCTCGAGGTCATCAGCTGGAGGCCGAGAGGGGATATGGTCTCGAGACTGTTCAGATTGGCTTACGGCATCTGCTCCGGGGACGGATCCCTCAAAAGCGGATACGGGCTCCCGTTTGCAAACGAACTCGCTGACGCATACAAAAACACGGATCCTTTTCCAGGTCCGTTCCCGGACCCTTTTTCGAAACCGGACGGTATCCGTGTCCGCCAACTGGGGACAGAACCCACGGACCTCGGCCCGTCCTGCTTCTTCGACCCGTTCGCGAAACAAACGGGGGCCCATGAAAATACCCTCGGGGAGCTTCTTACGTTTTCCAAGATCCAGCCCGAATCCGAAACTTCCCGTTTCGTCACGTCCGACTGCGAACACCCGAGTTTCATAGACCTCTCTCTGGAACAGTTCAGATATTATGTGCATTGGAAACAGTCGTTCCTTCGCGGTACCGCTCTCGACACGGATAACGGGTACGTCAACCTGTTTCTTTCGGAACTAATCAACATCGACACCCCCTTCACGCCCCCGATCCTCCGGAGACTGCTGGATACCTACGGGAAAGACGGGAACAGCCTGATATCCTCGGTACTTGTGGATTACGAACTGCTGAACGGACGCAGATTCAGCGATACCAGGGTGTATCTCGACCGTTACGTTGTAAATTCCTGGATCGAGGAGTTCATCAACGGTACGAACAAATCTCCCCTCGACCCCACGTTGCTCGGAATAATGCGTTCCGGCGGAATGAATGTCCGCTATATCAGTGAGGACATCCCTCTTCAGCCGATGTCTCGGGCGCTTCAGGAAGTTTTCAGCACGGTATGTTCCGACATGTCTGCGGACAAGGTGTTCAATGCCAGATCTGTCGTCACATGGAAGTCCCTCTTCGCCGACATTCACTACCTGAGAGGGCATAAAGAGGCCAAAGTAAAGTACACAGACTATCTTCAATCGACAAAATTTACGAACTTCATCGACAAATCGATCAGGCTGATGTCCGGATTGCTGGCGAAAAACCTTTCGAACGATAACGGTAAGGTCGGAAACCTTTCGCTGAGGGGGACCGACTGCGCAAGGATTTTCAAAAACGTTGCATCGAAGTATTCCGACGAGACAGCAGATAAACCCCCGGTAAAAATAATACTCGATCGCGATGCCATCTCCGTAGCCCAATCGGACCTGGATGCAGTCACCGAAATGATGTGCGTACCGGATAACGAAAACGGGGCCGTTGTCGATGACCCCATACCCGAGATAAAAAAGGAAACAGGATCCCAAAAGGACCCATGGGATGCTCTCCGTGACGCTTTGGACCCTGCGGAAATAGAATACCTCGGTGCTTTTCTCCGGCCCCCGGGACCGTCCGGTCTTCAGGGGAAGGCCGGGATCTCCCGTACGAAGATCGAAGATTCGATCAACGGCAAATCATTGGATTGCGTCGGGGATACGATCATCGAGAACAGCAGATTGGTGGACGAATATCTGAACGAGATAAAGAAAATGATACAATGACGACGAACATTCCCAAAAGAACTCTCAACACCCTGATGAACGCCATTTCCTCAGGGGTCGTACCGCGTCGCGGACTGGAATACATAGCGGTCGGAAGAAAGAAGGAAACCGAAACGTTCGTGGCGGATCTTGAAGATACCGCCGAAGGCGGAGGTGCGTTCCGTTTTATCTCCGGACGTTACGGAAACGGTAAAAGTTTCATGACCCAGATGGTCAGAAATTATGCGATGGACAAAGGTTTCGTAGTGATGGATGCAGACCTTGCGATCAACCGCAGGCTCACCGGTTCCAAAGGCGAGGGGATCAACACCTACAGAGAACTCGTCAAAAACGCCGCATACCGTTCGAGACCCGAAGGAGGCGCCCTCGAACCGATCCTCCAGGAATGGGCTTCGGCGATCTCCGGAGAACTCGGCGATGCGATTACGAAAGAACGCATCGTTACGGAGGTCCGGGCCAAAACAAAAGAATTCTCCTCTCTCCAGTTCTGCCATGATTTCGTTCTGATGATCAGCGGCTATATGTACGACTTCCTTAACAATGCCGAAGATTCACCATCCCACAGGTGGCTCAAAGGCGAATACGATCTCAAATCCGATGTCCGCAGAGAACTCGGTATCAACACCCTGATCGACGACTCCGATTGGTATGAGATCGTCAAACTCTGGGCCCGGCTCTTCAAAGCTCTGGGATACAATGGACTGGTCGTTTTCCTTGACGAGGCGGTCGTTCTTTACAAACTCCCCAGCAAGATATCCCGTTCCAACAACTACGAACGCCTTCTGACCATGTTCAACGACATCATGCAGGGGAAATCGATGTACCTTTCGATCTATGTCTGCGGAACACCGGAATTCATCAAGGACCCGGCCCGGGGACTGTTCAGCTACGATGCCCTCAAATCACGTCTGATATCCGGACGTTACGAGTCCGATTACGAAAACTATCTGGGCCCCATAATCAACCTGAAACCCCTCTCGAACGAAGAGATATTCGTCCTTCTCCGCACGGTGAAGGAACTGCACGAACAGAAATACGGATACACCTCGGAGATCGATGATGCCAAACTCGAGATATACCTGAAAACGGTACTCAGCAACAGTGTGTCCTCCGCCCTTACCACTCCCAGGGAGATCACCAGGGACCTGATCAGTCTTCTAGACACACTGCATCAGAACCCCGACGCAACTTTCGAGAAGCTGGTACACGGAAGGACCGTGAATCCGAAAGACCCGGACGATCTTATAGAGGACCTTGATATATGAACGACCTCTTTTCCGATCTTCCCTGGTTCCTGCAGGAATACATCCACGAGAACAGATGGGCTTCGTTCCGTAACATCCAGCTGGAGACGTACCGCCTCTTCGTCAGCACCGGATCCCACATCCTGATCTCGGCCGGGACATCCAGCGGAAAAACCGAGGCGGCGATGTTTCCGATCATCGCATCCCTCTATAACGACGAACCGAAAGGATTCGGAGCGTTATATATAGGTCCGCTGAAAGCACTGATAGACGACCAGTTCGAAAGGCTGGGACCCATCCTTAAAGATTCGAACATCCACGTCACCGAATGGCACGGCGATGTGAATGATCAGAAAAAGAAGAGCTCTTTGGACGATCCGTCGGGCATTCTTCAGATCACACCGGAATCCCTACAGAATATCGTAACGAACAAACCCGAACGCCTCGAACGGCTCTTCTCCCAACTGAGGTTCGTGGTGATAGACGAGGTCCATTCGTTCATGACCTCCGACAGGGGCCTTCAGCTGCTTTGCTGCCTTGAACGCATCGAACGTATCGCCGGTTGCAGACCGAGACGTCTGGGTCTATCGGCCACCATATCCGATCCGATACCGGTGTGCGGGTGGCTCTCCGCAAATACCGGCGTTGAAACGGAAGTTGTCTCCGACAGCACTTCGGGAGACAGAGAGATCGAGATCAGATACAACATGTTCCCCAAGGAGGACGAGGACAACCCCCTTCAGAGAAAGATGGCCGTCATGAATTACTATCGGGAGCTCTACAACGATACCAAAGGAAGAAGTTGCATCGTGTTCGCCAACAGCCGCGATTCGGCCGAAAAGACGGCGCATTCTCTCATGACGATGGCCAAACGCGACGGAAGATCTTCGGATATCTTCATCCATCACGGAAGCATATCGAAAGAACTTCGTTCCAATGCCGAACAGGCATTGAAAAATAAAGAGAAAAAGGCCACCGTCGTCGCCACGGTCACTTTGGAGCTCGGTATCGACATAGGGAATCTGGACCGCATAGTCCAGATCGGAACTCCGTACACCTGCTCAAGCATGGTCCAGAGGATGGGCCGTTCGGGAAGACGCGGCGGCAGCCAAAATATGGTTGTCTATTGCAACGAGGACTATGCCAAATTTTGGGCCGGACCGGAAGAGATTACCTGGGACCTCGTCAAAGTCATCGCCATCGTCGAACTTATACTCAAAGACAAGTGGATCGAAACGTGCGAATGCCCGAAAATGCCGTTCGGACTCCTTTTCCATCAGACGATACAATATATCAAATCCGGGATCGGATGTTCGTTCAAACAGCTCAGAGAGGAAGTTCTTTCCCTGTATCCTTTCAGAAATATCGAGGTCGATGATTATCGTATTCTTCTGAAATCCATGCTGCAGAACGGATTTCTTCTGAAAATGGAAGACGGGACCCTGCTCCTCGGACCCAACGGCGAATCTCTCGCATTCAACCGCGAATTCTGTGCGGTATTTACCGTCGGAAAAGAGATCGATATAATATTCAAGGGAAAATCCATCGGATCCATCCAGCACATTCCCTCAGTTGACGATCTCATACAGCTGGCTGGCCGCATTTGGTCCGTTACGGAGTACTTTCCGAAAGAATACCGTGCCGAAGTGGTGGAATCCAACGGCACTGTGTCCACTCCCTGGTCCTCCAGTATCCCCAAGGTCGATACCAGGATCCTTATGAAAATGAAAGAGGTCCTCCTGTCATCAGACGAATATCCCTATCTCGACGACAGTGCCAGATCATGTCTGGAACACTGTCGCGAACTGGCTCTCGAATCCGGGATCGGGCAGACACTCGTGCCGATAGAGAACGGATTCCGGATATATCCGTGGCTGGGGGACAGGCAGTTCGATAGCTTGGAAAGGATCCTCGCACAGCTGCCGGGGGTCTACAGCACCTACTGCAGACAACCGTATTTCATAGACGTGTCTACTGGTTACAGTGAAAAGAAATTACGCAAACTGATCTCCGAAGTCCAGAACGATCCCGATTCGTTCGATCCGGAGGTGGATCAAAAGGACCTGCAGGTAGGAAAATACGACAGGTATGTACCCGATGCGCTTCTGCTGAAACAGTTCATGGCCGACGAGATCGATCTCGATTTCGAGCTATGACCGATTCAGGACGTCTTGAAGTAGTCGTCCAGATAGAGGGAAAGTTCCTTCTCGAGGGCGTCCCCCTTCTTTCTTTTCGGGAGATGGCCTTCGACCGACGAGCCCAATACTATCTGAAGGGCGGCCGCAAGATGTTCCAGACGGTCGGAACGGTCTATTCTTCTGTGGGTTCTGATCTGCTCCAACTGCTCCTCTGAAAGTTCGGAAACGCCGTTTTCCAAAGATTCGGCCACCTTGTCGAAGAACGCAACAACGGTGAGACAGAATCCGCACGCCTGTTTGGGTTTCAATCCGCCCTGATAGGTCATTCTGCTGTAACCGGAACACTGGTCCGCGGCCTGAACGCCGAGTTTTGAAACCTCGCGGCATTTGCCGGCAGATTCTACGGGGTCGGAAGCGAAACGAAGGTACCCTACTATCGAATAAGCTCCTGCGATGAAAAGCATCGCGGTAGCTTCCGGACCTTCGCAATCCGAAATGTTCTCCTTCGCAAAATAGAACAGGCCCTCGCATAAAGGTGCGACCCAGACATCCCCGTGTTTGATCAAAGCCTCGGCATCAACCTCGGCCACCAACTGGGTGGGAACTATCTTTCCCTTTTTGGAATACTCCAGCATCTGAAACGACACCGTATTGAATATATCTTCGCGTAGTTTCAAAAGATACTTGGGAGAATCCTCGTCGAAACGATCGACCGCCTCGCACCAAAATTGTACCGCGGACTGGATGTCCTCGGACCTGGCTTTCTCGAATCCCCTTTCGCAGAATACGTGCCAATTGGCATCCTCGCTGATTTGTGGTTCCGCAGGGAGTTCCGGTGCTTCCTGAAGCTTTTTCCTGAACAGACTCATCGTTAATCCTCAGTATCTACCACGTTTCTTTTTAGGGGTGTCACGATTTGAAGGATATCTTTTGGGCGTGTCCCTATTAGACGGATATCTTTTGGGGATATCGGACTTCTGGTTATAATTTCTATCGGAACGGTCGCGGTTGCGGGATCTGTCTCTTTCGTCACGATCGTAACTGCGGCGGCCGTTACGATCGGAATAGGGTCTGTCGCTGTAATCGTTCCGGCGACGGTCGCGGCCGTTATATCCTCTGTCGCGATATCCGTAGGAACGGCCTCCGGCCCTCCGGCCGAAGTCGTCATGATCACGATAGGGTCTGTCCCGAGGTCTGTCTCTTTCATCCCTGCCGTCGAAAGACCTGTCATCGTCTTTGCGGTACGGGCGGTCCCTGCCCATATCCGAATATTCCTCGCGACCATCGTAGGGCCTGCGGTCTTCTTTCGACCTGTACGGGCGGTCCCCGTCACGACGGTCTCTGCCTCCGTGGGAACGGCTTCCGCGGCCATAGCCGGGCCTCTGAGAAGGACGGTCGTTGTGATACCCTTCCCTGCGTCCGTATTCCCTGTTCCGGGATGCGCGGTCGTCGAATCCCCTATCTTCGGCCTCTTCGGAACGTTCGTCGGTCAGGAACTCCGCTTCGTACCCTTCCCTCTTCGAGTAATTCTTGTAACGATTTTCCCTGCGTCTGTTGAACGAACCATCGTCATCCGAATAGGTCCTTTCCTTGACCGGTGCCGGAACGAAGGTGACGGATTTCCCGTTGTGTTCCAGTCCGATGAGATTCTCCAGAACATAATCGGAATGGTCGAGGGAGATCTCCACGAAGGAAACGTCTTCTTTGAGACCGACCTTGCCGACGGCATCCTCGGGCAGATCGGCGTGTTTGCGGATCAGGTCTGCGATGTCGCCGCGGGTCATTCCGTCGTTACGGCCGAGATTGATCTCCAGGGTGGCGAACCCTTCCCTCTCTTCGGCCTTGCGGTCCCTTCTGTTGTTCCTGTGCTTTTCGACCTTCATCTTGTTTTCCTTCCTGGGACGTTCCTTGGGAACGGGCTCATGGACCGCGTCGATAGGCTCCAGCTGATCGATGGTGATCTTTTCCATCGCCTCGTCGGCCTCATCCTCGCACATGCGTACCAATTTGCGGTCGCGGGGATTCACCAGCGATATCGAGATGCCCTCTTTTCCGGCACGCCCGGTTCTTCCGATACGGTGGAGGTAGGTCTCGGGCTCGGTCGGAAGGTCGAAGTTCACTACGAGGTCGATATCCTTGACATCGAGACCTCTTGCGGCCACATCGGTAGCCAAAAGTATCGTTATGCGGTTGTCGCGAAATTCTCCGATGACCCTTTCTCTGAGTTTTTGAGGCATATCGCCGTGCAAAGTTCCGACTTTGGCCCCGTCTGCCTTCAGTTCCTGGTATACGGTGTCCACCATGACCTTCGTGGCGAAAAAGACGATGACCTTCGGGGTCCCTTTCAGCAGGATCTCGTAGAGGGTTTCCTTCTTTTCGTTCTTCTTGCAGTTGATCAGGTACTGGCGGGTAAGTCCGGTGGTGGGCGTATCGCCCGAAATATCGATCACGTCGGGATCATCGAGCATATCTTCGGCGAGATCCTGGATCTCGGGACTGATCGTGGCGGAGAACATCAGTCCGTGCCTCTTTTCGGGCACATGTTCCATGATGAAGTCGAGGTCCTCTTCGAAACCCATATCGAGCATGCGGTCAGCTTCGTCGAGAACGACCTCGGAGATCTCCGAAAGGTCGAGCGCATCGCGTTCGATCATGTCCTTGAGTCTCCCGGGGGTCCCGACCACGATGTCGACGCCCCTGCGGAGCGAAACGATCTGGCGGTCGATCGGTGCGCCGCCGTAAACGGCAGTACTGATGTGTCCGGTGCCGCGGGAAAGCTTTTTGAGTTCCGCGTCGACCTGCATCGCCAATTCCCTGGTCGGCGCGATGACGAGCGTGGAGGGAAGACTTCTGCCTTTTCCGGTCCTGCTCATCACGATCATCGAATATGCGCCGGTCTTTCCGGTTCCGGTCTGTGCCTTGACGATAAGATCGTTTCCGGCTATTCCGGCAGGTACTGCCTCGCATTGTACAGGCGTAGGTTCGTTCCAGCCCATTTCCTTCATAGCACAGATCAATCTGTCGTTTAAACCAAGGTCCTCAAAAGAAGTCATCAGAATTCATTCCCAACCGTACTGTCAGATATAAGCACGGTAATCATCGGCCTATATTAAACCAATCTAAAGAATTATCAAGAGGTGCCGAAGACATCGTTGCGAGCGGTTATGTCACAGCACAGTTCGGTGCGAAATCGGAACAGATCCCCGAATGTTACATAAAATGATGATGCTGGAACATATTTTATATCCACGAATCCGATTCGCCCAGCGGTTATACGATGCTGATTGATTTCAACGTAATGGGGGAGGTCGAAATGCCCGGTATGAACAACGGTACCGGCACTATGATCTCGAAGATGTACGCCGACGGTCGGGGCAGGGCCGTACTCTGCAGGATCATTCCCGGCGGTTCGATCGGCACACACAGACACGACAACGGAGACGACATCAATTTCGTCATCTCCGGTTCCGGGTATGCCACTTGCGACGGGGTGAAGGAAGAACTGACGGCGGGAGTCTGTCACATCTGCAGAAAGGGGTCCGAACATTCGATCGTGAACACCGGAGATACCGACCTCGTCCTTTTCACCTACGTGACCGTCGGCTGACCTCTTAACCGATATCGGCCGTCACGGATCCGCACGGATGATATGCTCCGCAACAGGGCTTCCGAACAGTCGACGTGCGCGGGCAACGATGAGTTCGTATGTACCGAGTATCAGATGTGAGAAATTCCGACATTCCGATAATATATATTTATAGGCGTGTCATCTACATCACCTTATGACTTCCTGTTGTGAAAAAAAGAGGAATCTTAAGATTCCGTTAATCGCGGCGATTGTCTGCGCCCTTGTGCTTTGCGTTTCCGTCGTCTATGTTCTGAATACTCCGGACGAGAAGACCAATTTCACATTGAGCTGCAGTCCTGACGGTAATGTATACTATGTGAATGTCAACAGCGACTACTCGTTCGATAAATATCTGGCGACAGGTTCCACTTCTACTGATGAACTTTTCGATTTCCTCAGTAACAATGTCACCTACGGACAGAGACTGGCCGGATTTGTGCCCCAGGGATGCTCTGTTTTCAAAGTTGCCGATTCGACCGACGGCGGTTATCTCGCAGGCCGTAATTTCGATTACTATGCTTCGATTACCGGGGTCGTTTACACTCACGGCACCAACATATACTCCTCGGTGTCCACCGTAGATCTCGCTATGTTCAGCGGTATCAACGCCACCTACTCCGATATGAAATCGGATACGAGGCTCAATGCCGCCGCATACCTGCCTCTCGACGGTATCAACGAGAAAGGTGTGTTCGTCGCCATCAACTCCGTCAGCGGAGGACCGGCGATTATCGAGAACGATTCCACCAAGAACACAATCTTTATCACAAGTTCCCTGAGGGCTGTTCTCGACCATTCGGATTCCACCCAGTCTGCAGTGGACCTGCTGAACAGCTACAACCTTCACAGCAACTCCAACTATCACGTTTTCATCTCCGACCGCAGCGGAAACAGCTGTACCGTCGAAGTCGTCGACGGAAAGACCTACGTCACCAAGACCGACCTCCTGACTAACCACTACCTGACCAAAGAAGGCAGTGCACCGTATGTCCCCGTCAAAGAGAGCAGCATTCTCCGTTACAACATCATGCAGGACCGTCTCAGCGAGAAATCCAGCATGACGATTTCGGAGGTCAAACAGCTCCTGATCGACGTCAAGCAGGACGATTCCGATCTTGTCCACTACACCCGCTGGTCCGTGATCTACGATTTCGACACCCTCGAGGTATCCCTCTACGTCAGGGTCGGATCCGTGATCGACTATGACCACTCGTACAGTTACAACGTCAACGGTACTGGTATCGTAAGATGATCTTTGATCCTGATGGTGTCCGCACCATCAGGATCCCGAATGTGCCAGAAGCACGTTCGGATTATTCTCGGCCTCTGTGAATATACAGAGGGCTGATATCTTTTTCAAGTTCAGTTCAGAGTCCGACGTGTCCCGAATACGGCGATCGAACAGCCGGAAAGATGGGTCGGCCGTCGGCAAGCCGGCGACGAAACCCAGAAATTATAAAATCAGTTGTTGCCGACTATATCTTCGGCAGATTGAATGCATTTGGTGAGGACAGAATACGCATTTATCATATCTGGCTCATTGACGATGAATATGGTATCGGTATGACAGCTGACGGTCTCCTCGATGTTTATGCCCGCATCTGACAGGTTGGTAATGAGATAAGCTATCACACCTGCGGTGTCAACGATCTTTTCGGGGGATTTTACCACAATCTCCACAAGATTCTCGCGGATCTTGATAAGATTGAACCTCCCGACAGTGTCGATGATGCGGTCCTTGAGCATTCTATCCGCAATAATGGTGACCGCACTGGCCGATTGGACACATTGCATAATGGAATTTTCATTCCACATGTCCTTGAAAAGATTGTCCATTTTGTGAAGAACGGTCCAATCGTTTTTGGCCGTCACGATGCAGGTCTTGGTGCGCATCTCCAGCCTGCTGTCTTTGAGGATCGAAAGAATGCTGAGTTCGTGATCGGTGGTGACACTTAGCTTGGAGGCATAGCGCCTGCATGCGATCATCACGGCTTCCTCGCTCTCGACATCAAGGTCCTTCATGATAAGACGTGCCAAGGACGAATAATTGATCAATCCTTTCGCCACACAATCTTTGATGCTCGGATGGGCATCGATAAACAATCTGGTCCTCTCTGCGAGGCTCTCTCTGGATGCGGAATCAGCCATATTGCGGATAACATATTCAGATTATTAATGTCTATTGTCGGACATGTTGTAGAATTAGTCATGATAATACCTCCGTTATTATCAATATTCGGGATTTATGTCTGCCGAACATATGTATCGATGGCACGGGATGGTATGATCTGACAGAAACGAGAAATATCTTTCATCGGAAACGTCCGAAACGGATCGGATTCCGATGTTCCAGAACCGGCAGAGCGCGGACGATCCGTAGGTGATCTCGCCATAATCCTTTCTGAAAATTGTATATATAACGCATAACTCTCATTCTTATTTCGCAACCGGGCAATCCGTCAAATGGACGCACGGATACGATCAACGAAGGTAGAACATGGATCAAACTAACGATGTCATCAGAAAATACGCGCTGCAGAATGCCGTATTCTTCAAAGGAAAAGCGAATCCCAAGTCCGTCGTGGGCAAAGTCCTTGGTGAAATTCCCGAACTCCGCCCCAAGAGCGCAGAGATCATCCCCCTTGTCAACGCTATTGTCGAAGAGGTCAATGCGATGGGTCTCGAAGCTCAGACCAAGGCCCTTTCCGAGATGGATTCCTCTCTGCTGGTGAAAGAGAAGAAAGAACGCAAATACGAACTGCCCGAACTCAAGAACGTCAACGGAGAAGTCGTGATGCGTATCGCTCCCGGACCGTCCGGACCGCTTCACATCGGCCATACCCGCGCATCCGTTCTCAATGACGAATACGTAAAACGCTACGGCGGAAAACTCATACTCAGGTTCGAAGACACCAATCCCGAAAAACTCGACCCCGACGCATACCACACCATCCCCGAAGATCTTGATTGGCTCGGGGTCAAGATCCACC
This sequence comes from Acutalibacteraceae bacterium, assembly GCA_963646785.1. Taxonomy (GTDB): domain Archaea; phylum Thermoplasmatota; class Thermoplasmata; order Methanomassiliicoccales; family Methanomethylophilaceae; genus Methanomethylophilus. The sequence continues at coordinate 13,943 of CAVIXW010000012.1, read as the reverse complement.
AATCGTTCATCCAATCCGACCGTTTCGACATCTACTACGATCACACGAAGAAGCTGTTGGAGCAGGGGCATGCATATGTCTGCACCTGCAATGCCGACCATTGGAGAGAGCTGAAAGAAAAGAGCATCGCGTGTCCCTGCAGGGATCTTCCCGTAAATACCCAGATGGAAAGATATGAAAAATTCATGAACGGCGGGTATGCCGACGGAGAAGCGGTCGTCGTTGTCAAAACCGACCTTCACCACCCCAACCCCGCGGTCAGAGACTTCGTCGCCCTCCGTCTCGTCAGCCGTGCTTCCCACCCCAGAACAGGAGACAAGTATATCGCATATCCGATGATGAACCTCTCCGTGGCCGTGGACGACCACCTTATGGGAATGACGCATGTCATCAGAGGCAAGGACCACCTCAACAACACCGACCGTCAGGCATACATCTTCGACTATTTCGGATGGAAGAAACCCGAATACTACCACTACGGACTCGTGCACATTCCCGACACCGTACTGAAGACATCCCTCATCAAGAAAGAGATCCAGGACGGTACATATTCCGGTTGGGACGACGTTCGCACGGGTACCGTCCGTGCTCTCGCGAGGCGCGGCATCAGAGCCGAGGCCGTCAGAAGATATTGGGTCGAAGCGGGGATGAAGAGCGTCGATATCGAATTCTCCTGGGACGGGCTGTACGCCAAGAACAGGGATGTTATCGACCCGATCTCGAACAGATACTTCTTTGTCGGCAACCCCGTCGAATACAAGGTAACGGGTGCGGACGAGGTCACGGGATCCGCACCTTTGCACCCCGACCATGCGGAAAGGGGCAGCAGAGAATATGATTACAAAGCCCCGATCTCGGTCTTCCTTTCCAAAGAGGACTCCGAACTGTTTGCGTCTGCCGGTAAAGTACGTCTGAAAGATCTCTGCAACCTGGAATACGGATCCCCCGCTGTATTCGCTGGAAACGACGTGTCTATCCTGAAGAAAGGTGCCAAGGCCGTTCAGTGGGTAGGTCCCGACGCTGTGGATGCCGAACTGCTGATGCCTGACGGAACCGTTACCGAAGGGCTTGTCGAACCGTCCTTTATGAAAGAGGACGGAGATTCGGTTCAGCTTGAAAGGATCGGATTCGTCAGGGTCGAGAAGAAAGATCCGAGCAAGGTTTCGTTCGTCTTCTCCCATCATTGATCGGAATACGGTCATCCGACCGTTGAAACCCCATACTAACTTCAAAAAAATCAGAGAGAGACACTCAAGTTCTCTACCCGTTTCTTGCGAGGTCGGCAGTTCCAATGAAAACGGATCGGAACTGCCGATACTTCAATTACTGGATACTGTCGCACCGAGTTTTTTGATGCGACCGATTATGGCATCGATCTGATCGTGCGTGAGATTCGGGTTCAAAAGAGTGAATTTCAGCATCACCTTGCCGTCTTTGACGGTCTGACCGATAACGGTGCCTTCCGCGAGCAGGAGACGCCTGACCTTCTTGTTGACCTCGTCCCCCTCTCTGAGAGCGAAGACGACGGAGGAGATCTCCGGCTTCACCGCGACTTCGAAAGACGGATCGGCCGAGATCCTCTCGTAGAAGTATTCCGCATTGCCTACCGCTGTATCGATGATCCTTCCGAAACCGTCCATACCCCTGGTTTGGAATGCCATGAATACCTTCAGCGCATCGAAGCGGCGTGTGGTCTGCATGGATTTTCCGACGAGATTGATATAGCCGTCTTCCTCGTCCTCCTCGCGATTGAGATAATCTGCGTGGAGTTCGAAACATTCCAGTCTTTTTCCGTCTTTCAGGATCACGGCGGAACACGAGATCGGGAGAAGGAACATTTTGTGGAAATCTATGGTGACGGAATCACACAGAGCTATGCCCGAAATTTTTCTCCCGTGTTTTCTGCTCATTGCCAAAGCGGAACCGTAAGCCGCGTCCGCATGGAGATGCATTTGGTATTTATCGCAGACCTCTTTCATTCCGGCCGCATCGTCGATGGACCCAAAATCCGTGGTTCCGAAAGTGGCGACCGCGCAGAACGGATAAAGTCCTGCGGATACGTCCTCTTCGACCATTTTTTTGAATTCCGACACGATGATCCTGCATTCCGAATCCACGGGGATCTTTCTGACAGCATCATATCCCAGACCCAGGATGTGACTGGCCTTGTCGACCGAAAAATGGGATATTTCCGAGGTGTATATGCGGAGTTTCGTGTATTCCGGAGGAAGGCCGTGCTTCTTGACATCCCAGGCGAACTTCTTCGCACAGTACCAGTCGCGTGCGGCGATTATCGCCGAGATATTGGATTGGGAGCCGCCCGATGTAAAGCAGCCGTCCGAGGTTTCTTTGGGGAAGCCGTATAGTTCCGCAAGCCCGTTTATCATGCTGACCTCGAGCTCGGTGGCGGCGGGCCCCTGGTCCCAACTGTCCATACTGTCGTTGAAACATGAGATGATCAGTTCCGAACAGATCGTTTCCGTCAGTGCGGGAGAATGCAGATGGGGCATGTATTTTACGGACCAGGTGCGGAGAAGATGGGGCAGGATCTCCTTCTCGGTCTCTTCGAGCACCTTATCGAAGCCCTTTCCTTCTTCGGGAATGAAACCGAGGGAGGTTATCTTCTCCCTCAGTTCGTAAGGATCCATTCCGGAGAATGCACTGCCGTCGGAGAAGGAGTTGAAGATCGCCGACAGCGTGTCTCTCAGCATCCGGGAGAACTTTTCCTGTATTTCCTTGGATTCCGATAGCAGCAGCGGATCAGCCGCACACATATTTTTCAGCCTCTTTCACAGCTTTCTCGAAAATGTCCATGGCCTTATCGATCTCTTCGTCGGTAATGGTCAATGCGCACAGACATCTCATGACGGAACCGTTGCGTCCGCCTTTCTCCATGATAAGGCCGTTTTCGAAGCAGATGCGCTGAACCTTCATCGTGACCTCGGAATCCGGAACGGGAACGCCCATGAGGTCTTTCGGACCGTTCGGGTTGATGAATTCGATACCGAGCATCAGACCGGTTCCGCGAACGTCGCCGATGATCGAGACCTCGTCTTTCAGTTTGAGCAGACGGGACCTCATATACTCTCCCTTGCGGGTCACTTCGGAAAGGAATCCGGGATCGTTGATCCTGTTCATGACGACCGTTCCCGCCGCCATGGCGAGCTGGTTGCCGCGGAAGGTACCTGCGTGTGCTCCGGGGCCCCATTTGTCCAATTCGCGGTCGTATACGACGACAGAAAGCGGCTGTCCTCCGCCGATCGCTTTGGAGATCAGGATGACGTCGGGCACGATGCCCGCGTGTTCGAATGCGAAGATCTTTCCGGAGCGTCCCATTCCGCACTGGATCTCGTCGCAGATCAGGGGGATCCCCAGTTCCTTGGTCACTCTGCGGACCGTCTGCAGAAATTCGACGGGTGCGGGCACCACGCCTCCCTCTCCCTGAATGGCTTCGAGGATGACCGCCGCAGGCTTGGTGACCCCGCTTTCGGGATCTTTCAGAAGACGCTCGAAATATGCGGAACAGGCTTTGGTCCCTGCCTCTCCCCCGAGTCCCATCGGACAGCGGTAGGAATACGGATACGGCATGAACTGAACGCCGGGCATGAGATTGGCCACGTGGTTTTTGGCATTGCAGTTTCCGGTCAGCGCCATGGCCCCGTGCCCCATTCCGTGGTATCCGCCGGAGAAGGCGATCACGGAGCTTCTTCCGGTAGCCGTTTTGCATAGCTTGATCGCGGCATCGGTTGCATCGGTTCCGGATGGCGAACAGAACTGTATCTTTGCTTTTGCGGCAAGTTCGGAAGGAATGATCTTGAGAAGCGTCTCGGCAAACCTGTCTTTGACGGGAGTGGTGAGATCGAGGGTGTGGAGCGGAGCCTCGGACTCGATAAGGTCGACCATCGTTTTGTTGACCTCGCTGTCGTTGTGACCGAGTGCAAGCGTACCTGCGCCGTTAAGGAAATCGATATAGCGCTTGCCGTCCGCGTCTTCCACCCACGATCCTTTTGCTTTCACGATCGCGATGGGGAATTTACGGGGGTACGACCTGGCGGAGGACTCGTACTCCTTCTGACGCTCGATATAGTATTCATTCGGTTCTGAAGTCTGCGATTCGGTGTTGTGGACGTCTTCGCAGCTACTCTCTTTATTCTCGACCCATGTACTGCTACCGTTTGTAATTCCATAGTTGATGTTGAACGGTGAGATCCCCGCAGGAGAGTCGCAGGAACTCTGGTATCCGACGAAGTGGTTCGATGCCATAACACGAATGAACTACCCTTCATATTTAGACATTTGGATAAAATTGGAGTGAAAATTAGACAATTGTCTAAAATTGTTTTTATAACCTCGTCTAAGGATACTCAATTTCTGAGGCAAATTTCAATTGATTTACACGAATGTAAATTTCCGATGCCGGGAAAATCAACTTTTACAAACTGCAAACACCCAGGTTGTACAGAAGAAAATCTAACCAGGCCCGAAAATAAATACCGATAACCCAATCAATAATTCCCAACGGTCTTCGCAGCGAGTCCTCAATCAAGTATGGCGCATCAGTCAGTACTGACCGCCCTAAGTAGGGGACTGTGTGATTATATTTAAAAGTCCTGAAACTACCTTATCTGAATAGATAGAGAAATTGCGGAAAAAGGGCGTCTTCGCCGCATAAAACGCCTGACGGCATATCCGATCTGCTCAGTATTAGAAATGAAAAATGTCCCGGAAGAATATCCGATATTCCTTCCGGGATCTCCTGAACGGGTTTTGCCTGACGGATTCAGTTCCCGAGAGAATCCGAGAGCACTTTCATGAATTCGTTCTTCTGTTCCATGGTGAAGATCAGCGGAGGGATGAGGCGCAGGGTCTTGCCGTGAGCCACGTTCACAAGGATATTGCGGTCGAACATGAATTTTTTCACGGCGGCGGCGGTAGCTTCCGAATCCATCTCCACGCCGATCAGGAATCCCATTCCGCGAACATCCTTGATTGTGTCGCCGTGTCTTGCCTTCAGGGCATTGAGATCGGAAAACCATGATTCGGAGACCGAATTGACATTGCCGAGGATGTTGTGTTCGTTGATGATATCGATGACGGCATTGCCGGATGCGCAAACGAGAGGGTTGCCGCCGAAAGTGGTGCCGTGCGTTCCGGGGGTCATGCAGGAGGCGATCTCGTCGGTCGTCATCACCGCTCCGATAGGCATTCCGGCACCGAGACCTTTGGCGGTAGTGAGGATGTCCGGCACGATACCGAAATTATCCATGCACCACCATTTGCCGGTACGGCCCATTCCGGTCTGAACCTCGTCGACGACCATCAGCACCCCGAGATCGGTACAGAGGTCGCGGACGCCGGCGATGAACTCCTTGGTGGCCGGGATCACACCGCCCTCTCCCTGGATCCCTTCGACCATCAATGCGGCCGTATCGCGGTCTATCAACGACTTCACGGATTCGAGGTCGTTGAAAGTGTAGTATCTGTATGCATTGCTGATCAGAGGCTCGAACCCGGACTGATACTTCGTCTGCCCGGTGGCCCCGAGAGATGCCGAAGTGCGTCCGTGGAAGCCGTTCAGAGCAGAAAGTACCTTGTGGCGTCCGGTGTAGCGGACCGCCGTCTTGAGAGCGCCCTCGTTGGCCTCTGCGCCGCTGTTGACGAAGAGGGTACGCGTGATCGGACCGGGCGTGATCGTGTTGAGACGCTGTGCGAGCAATGCCTGTTCCCGGATGTAGTATAAATTCGAAACATGCACGAGACGGGAGACCTGCTCCTGCATGGCCTTAACCCACTCGGGATGTGAATGACCCAGGCAGCAGACGGCAATACCCGCCGTGACATCGAGATACTTTTTTCCCTCCGTGTCCGTGAGATAGCATCCTTCTCCGCTTTCGAAGGCGATATCCATACGGCCGTAGTTCTGGAAAAGATATCTCGAACCGATGTCTTTGATAGAGTTGAAATCCATAAAAATCACTTCTTGACTATGAGCGTTCCCTTGGGAACATCCTTGAGGATTATGTCCGTCAGAATATTGTCGGGATCGTGACCGTTGACCATACGGACGGTGTGCGCACCCGCATCGACGGCCTTGCGGCAGGCCTCGACCTTGGGGATCATCCCTCCCGAAATTGTACCGTCCGCGATCATCGCATCGATGTCCGCAAACGTCACGCGATCGATCTTGGACGCGGGGTCGGAGACGTTCCTGAGGATGCCCGGAACGTCCGTAATCGCGATCATCTCCTTGCATTTGATGCCCGCTGCGATACCGGCCGCCATGGTGTCGGCATTGACGTTGAGATGCTGGACCTTGTCCCCGACGATCATTGACCCGATCGGGTAGACCACGGGTACGATCTTCTCGGAAACCAGATCTAAGATGGTCTTTTTGTCCACGGAAACGACCTCCCCTACGAGTCCGGGATCGACAATGATCTCCTTCCCGTCTTCCATTGCGGAGAATGACGCTTTCTTCCTGCATTCGGTGCAAAAATATGCCGGCATCCCGACGGCTCTGACACCCGCACGATCGAGTGCGGCGACCACATCACCGTTTATGCCGTGAAGGACCTTTTCCGCCACCTCGAGAGCGCCTTCGTCGGTAACACGCATGCCGGCGACCATCCGGGGACTCATCCCTAGACGTTCCATTTCCCGGGATATGGACGGGCCCCCTCCGTGTACCACCACGATCGATTTTCCGTTCTCCATAAGCTCCGAGATCTCATGTGCCAGACGGTCCAGGTCCGACTATGAGTTGAGAGTGTTTCCGCCGAATTTGAGGAGGTAGATATCGCTCATCCGACCACTCAGGATGCGTATTCCGCATTGATGCGGACATAATCGTAGGTGAGATCGCAACCCCAACCGGTGGCAGAAGCGTTACCGACACCGAGATCGAGGGTGAGGATCACCTCTTTGTTGTCCATGGTCATACGGACGGCTTCGACGGAGGTCTCGTCCTGGAAGACAGGTGCGCCGGAATCCAAAATATCGACGACCATGTCCCCGCCCTTGATGGTCAGGTGCACGTCGTTGAGACTGAACCTGGCACCGCTGTTCCCCACAGCCATCATGACGCGGCCATAGTTAGGGTCGGCACCGAAGATGGCGGACTTTACGAGGGGAGAATTGATGATCGCCTTGATGCATTTCTTCGCATCTTCCTTGGACTCCGCGCCTTTCACCTCGACGGTGATGAGCTTGGTGGCCCCTTCGCCGTCCATCGCGATGGTACGTGCGATCTTGGTCGTGAGGACGCGCATGGCATCGAGGAAGTTGGGGTCGTCGTCGGCAGGTTTGCCGCCGGCCAATCCGTTGGCGAGCATGAGGCAGGTATCGTTCGTGGACTGATCTCCGTCTACGGAGACCATGTTCATCGAATCGTCAAGGATACTCTGGAAATGCTCGTAGAACTTGGGTGTGAGGACCGCATCCGTGGTGATGAGTGACAGCGTGGTGCCATGAAGCGCTTTCAGATGGGGCTGGATCATTCCGCTTCCCTTCGAGATCATGGCAACCCTTACCAATGTACCGTCTTCGAGACGGACACGGACCGCGCATTCTTTTTTGATGGTGTCCGTGGTCATGATCGCCTCGCAGATGAGACCGTCGCTGTCGCGTCCCGAACCGAGTGCCTTGACCGCCTTGGATATACCGAACGTGATCTTCGGCATGTCCATAAAGCGTCCGATGAGCCCGGTGGACATGACCCCGACCTGCTTCGGTTCGATGCTGAGCTCGGCCGCGACAAGCTTCTGCATGGTCTGGGCATCCTCGTATCCGCGGCGTCCGGTCAGAGCGTTCGCATTACCGCTGTTGACGATGACCGCGGAAAGTTTCTCCGGTTTGTCGTTCATCATCAGCTGCACCGGTGCGGCCTTGACATTGTTCGATGTGAAAGCGCAGAATGCCGTGGCGGGAACCTCCGAGTAAAGAAGCCCCATATCCAATGAACGGTATTTGACCCCGGAATGCACGCCTGCTGCCTTAAATCCCTGAGGGCTTGTGATCCCTCCGTCTATTATCTCTACCATATCGATCATACTCCAAGTCCGGGGAAATCGAGACCCGCGGTCTCGTCAAGCCCCAGCATAAGGTTCATATTCTGAACCGCCTGGCCGGCGGCCCCTTTTACAAGATTGTCCAATACGCCGAAACCGACGATACGTCCGTTGACGACTTTCGATCCGACCTGTGCGTGGTTCGAACCGACCACTGCCCGGATCGACGGTTCATCGACATAGTGCACAAAGTGCTCTTTGCCGTATGCAGCCTCGTACACCGCATCGACCTCCTCCTGAACGACCTCGCGGGTTGCGCGGAAATAGCAGGAGGAGATTATGCCGCGGACGATCGGGATCAGATGGGGAACGAACGTCACGTCGCAGGCGGTCCCCGCGAACATCCCGACCGCCATATCGATCTCCGGGGTGTGGCGGTGGGTCCCTACGCTGTAGGGGATGACGGATTCGCCGCAGGTCGGGTGGTGAAGACGCTCCGACGGCTTCATTCCGGCACCGGAGGTTCCGCTTTTTCCGTCGACGAAGACGTCGGGATACACAAGGCCGGATTTTACGAGCGGTGCAATCGCCAGTATGGCGGATGTCGCATAGCATCCGGGATTGGCTACCAGATCGGCGCCTTTGATATCCTTGCGGAAGAACTCGGGAAGGCCGAACACGGCCTCGGAGAGATACTCCGTGTCCGTGTGCTCTTTACCGTACCACTTCTCGTAGACCTTGGGGTCCTTCAGACGATAATCGCCCGAAAGATCGACACATTTTATCCCCTGTTCCATGAGGTTCGGAACTTCGTCCATGGCGACTCCGCGCGGAGTGGCGACCATTACCAGATTGAGGTCTTTGGTATCGGAGATCTTCTCGGTGAACACGAGGTCGGTGTATCCTTTGAGGAACGTACTGATGTCGGATACTTTCTTTCCGGCATTCGTACGTGATGTAAGGGCAGCAAGCTCGACATCGGGGTGCCTGCATAAAATGCGAGAAAGTTCGCTTCCTGTGTAGCCCGTACCTCCGATTATTCCGATTCTGTATGCCATTGCGATACCCCGTGTTATATAAAACGGCCTATTGAATACTAATTAAAAAGCTATTGTCTGATTTCAGACATCAAATGTCTAATACGTCACAGCATCAACATGTCTGACCATATTCCTACGGTTAATTCCGTCAGAGACATATCGGAAAACAAGACTGTTTACCCAGTCGACAGATCTCGGGAGGCGGTTTTCACAGTATCGAAGATCGATATCTGTCGTGAACTCAGCTCGGCACTGCACCGTTCCGAAACTTTTGCCTTATCAATGGAGGTATTCTTCCCATTGAAGTATACGGTTCAGCATTGTGTCGACATCGAGAACCCCGTAGGCAAAACCTTTGCGGACCAGTTCTTCCGGAACGTACTCGTCATATTTTTCGAAGTACGGCACCTCGTTCTCGTAGACTAGGTCCATCGGATCCAGGTCCTCTTTGGCACAGGAGGTCGTTATCCGGTAGAACTCGGTTTCGGAAACCTTCATGGAAAACTGTATGAAGAACGGACGGTCGGAGTCCATTCCCGAAAGCCCCAGGGCCGAAGCGCACCTGACCTTGAGGAACCTTTCGAGGGCGAGGAACGCGTAGGTCCCTAACCAGGGGAACAGACACCACAGATTTTCGCCGAGATTTACTAACGGCCTTCTTCCGATGCCCGCCGCTGCCGCAATCTCTCTCGCCTCCGCAAGCCTGCCGACAGCGTTCCTCATCAGGAACGGATAGACCGTGTCCTCGAGCAGTACCTGCCTCATCCTTTGGAGGATCTTGGTATCCATATCGCCCGGCATAAGGCCGAAGAATGCCGCGACGCGTCCTTTGACCTCGGTCACCATCACAAGATGCCTCTTCAGATCGACGGAGTCGACCGCCCAGACCTTGCCCGCGATAGCCACCTTCTCCCCCACCGGCGGGGGACGCACTATCGTCCCCAGTTCCATGGAATCGCAGCGGACCGTGAACTCTTCGTTTTCCTGGAACGTTGCAAGGAAACGATATGACGAAATGATCCGTTCCCCGGCCAGACCTACGATCAGACCTCCCCGGCCGGTCATCTCGATCATGTCGGTCGAAATAAGGTGGCGGAGCAGGATCCTGTAATCTTCCTGGGAGATCCTGTGGAAGTAGGAGAGTCTGAGAACCTTTCCCGCAAGCTGTGCGGGACTCATCTCCCCCTCTCCCGCAAGAACGCATAACGTCTGGTGGAACAGCAGGGAGAACGGCAGCCTGTCGAACCTGGGCGGTTCGACCCATTTCTCCTCGAGGTAAAGCTGTACCAGAGCGATACCGTGGATGAGGGACCACGGGACGGAGGCGGGGGACATGCTTCTCGATTCCGCCTCGTCCTCGCGGATGACGAACCACATCTCCGGCGGCTGTCCTCTGCGTCCGGTCCTTCCCATCCTCTGCAGGAAGGATGAAACGGTCCAGGGCGCGTCGATCTGGAATGCCCGTTCCAACCGTCCGATGTCTATTCCGAGCTCCAGAGTGGACGTGGTGCACACGGTTACGTTCCTGCCTTCATCCTTCATCAGCCTCTCGGCAGACTCCCTCAGGGCAGGAGATATGTTGCCGTGGTGGATCAGGAAACGGTCCGGTTCTTTCCTTTCCTCGCAGTAGTGGCGCAGTGTGGAACACACCCCCTCGCACTCTTCCCTCGAATTGGAGAAAACGATGCATTTCTTTCCGCGGGTGTGCTCGAATATGTACCCGTACCCGGGATCGGCATTGCGCGGGGCGACGTCTGAGGAGGCATCCAGGGGAGGAAGTGGCCTGACCTTCGCATCCGGTTCGGCCTGCTGGCTCTGTATGAAAAAGTGCTCCATCGAGAGCCTCCACTTTATCTTCGGTTCTGTGACCTTGGGGATCACCGTGATGCGTCCGGTCCCGGCGGACAGGAAATCGCCTGCCCTGACGGGATTGCCGATGGTGGCGGAGAGCCCCACCCTGCGGGGATTGCATCCCGCAAGTTTCGAAAGTCTCTCGATGAGACAGAGCATCTGGCCTCCGCGGTCGCCCTTTATCAGCGAATGAACCTCGTCGATGACTATGAAACGCAGATCTCCGAACAGACGGACGATGTCCCCGTGCCTGTGAAGCAGCATCCCTTCCAACGATTCGGGCGTGATCTGCAGTATCCCGGAAGGATTTCTGATCATCTTCTCCTTGTGGCTCCGGCTGACGTCCCCGTGCCAGTGCCATATCGGAATTTCGGCACTCTGGCACAGTTGTTCCAGACGCTCGAACTGATCGTTGATCAAAGCTTTCAGGGGCCCGATGTAAAGCGCGCCGATGGAAGAGGAAGGATCTTCGCGGAGAAGTGTGAGGATCGGGAAAAACGCCGCTTCGGTCTTTCCCGAAGCCGTCGAAGCGGTTAGAAGAACGTTCTGCTCGGTATTGAATATAGCTTCTGCGGCGGCCACCTGGATTCCGCGAAGGGATTCCCAGTGATTGCGATAGATGAACTCCCTGATGAAGGGTGCGTATCTGTCGAAAACCTGGTCTCCCATCGGATCACAGCTCGAACTCCGGGATCGCATCCTCATCGTTTTCGAGACCGCCTTCGGCGAACCGGAACTCGCTGGAACGTAACACCTGGTCCACGGTCTTTTCCGGATACTGGTACAGTATATCCAAAAGCTCGATGAAATCCCTTATGACCTCCCTGGGGGTGATGTGGCTGTCGGCCCCGATGCGACCGTATTCGATCTTGATGAAGTCCATAAGATCGTTTTCCTTCAGCCTTACTTCGTAACCGAACAGCACTGCGTGGATCTGGGATAATTTCTCCACCAGGATCGTCATCTCTTCGTATCCCAGGGGGTCCAGTTTGATGACCGGTGCGAGCATATCCTTTGCATCATCAGTCGAGAACTTTCCTTCGGCCAGTCTGGAACGGAGTGCCTCGTAGCTGTAAATGCCCCTCTGGGGGTTCTCGATGCATTCGGGGGTACCGCACATGATGATACCCAGATACTTCGCTTTGCCCTGCAGAACGTCGTTGTACATCGACAGGATCTTTTCATAATTGCTTTCCCTCGATATCCTGTGGGGGATCTTGTAAAGGTTGACGAGTTCGTCGATGAGTATCACCATGCCGGCATAGCCCGCATTTTTGAGGAAGATCGCGAAAACCTTCAGGTACTCGTACCAATCGTCATCGGTGATGACGCCGCCGACTCCGAGTTCGTTTTTGGCCTCGGTTTTGTTGGCGAACTCTCCGCGGAACCAGCGGAGGATCTTCGCTTTGGTAAGCTCGTCGTTATCCACGTACGATCTGAAATAAAGAGTGAGGATTCTGGCAAAATCGAATCCCCGGACCATATCGCTCATCGACAGCACTTCCGTGCTGATGCGTTTCTCCACGGCTTTAGAGAATCCGGGCGATTCGGGATCGGTCTCCTCCGAAACGGCCGCCATGACACCGGAGATCCATTTGTCGAGGATCAGAGATAGGGCTCCGCCTTCGGGCCGGGTCTTCGTGCTCATATTCCGGATAAGCTCGCGATAGGTGGCCAGGCCCTGCCCCTTGTTTCCATGCAACTTTCTTTCGGGCGAGAGGTCGGCGTCGACGACGACGAAATTCCTGTCCATAAGGTAATTCCTTATTGCCTGGAGCAGGAAGGATTTGCCGCTCCCGTATCTGCCTTCGATGAATCTGAAGGCCGCTCCCCCGTCGGCGATGATATCTATATCGTTCAGAAGTGCGTCGATCTCCGCCTTGCGGCCGACGGTTATGTAAGACAGCCCCGTACGCGGCACCACTCCGCCCTTCAATGAATTTATGATCGTCGATGCGATCCTTTTCGGTATATTCATGGACATATTATCTTCCTAAGTTCGTTTTTGTAGTCTTCGACGAGGACGGGATCGTCCCCCGACATCTCGATCACCACGTCGTTGAAAGTATCATACAGCTTTTCATTCACGGATTCGATGATCAGCGAAGGCATTTTGTGTTTCTTTCTGAGAAAACCGATACAGTCTCCGGAACCGATCAGCAATTTCATAAATTCCAGCTCGGTCTCATCGAGTGCGCACCCGGTATCGGAAGAGGTTTCCACTCCGACCGTTTCCGGTACGGCCGTATTCCGAACCTCCGGTACGTCGTCGATCTCTTCGGAGGTCATTATCTTCCGGGAGATGTCCTGTGCATCCCGGCGGACGGAATCCAGCCTGCCGCTGTCTATGACGACGACCCTCCTGTTTTTCTCCATTTTCCAACCGAGGACCGCCTTCCGAAGGCATTGATAGTATTCGTTCTCCGGAGAAAGCGCTTCTTTGGCCCTGGATTTTGAAAACTCTTTCCTCATCATGACATCCAGGGTCGATAATATGTCGCGCAGGGAGGAGATGAAAGTACCGCTCAGGGTGCATTTGGAGAACGTGCTTCTGTCTCCGTCGAACTCGTACCTGTCCACGGAATCTATCAGGAACGTGAAACTCCCGTGCTCCTTATCCGACTCGAAAGGGATGCCGCAGAACAGTTCGTACCACGAGTTGCTGTGCCACTCGAGAAGCAATCCGGAGTCGGGATCGGACCGGTACTTCGAGAAGAGAATGCGCACGAACCGCGTAAGCACCTCCAGGCACTCGTCGGGATGTTCCTGAAATGATTTTTTGGTATCGAACCTGTATCTGGTATGCGATCTCAGGAAGGGGATCATCTCGTCTTTACCGATGGTTCCCCGATCGAACATCTTCATCAGGATCTCCTTTTCATCGTTATAGTTGAAGTCCCATATTATTGGAAGACCGTGATAAGCCGTGAAATCCAGTATCCATCTCCAGTACCTGACATCATGCGACGATGTACTCAGGTCCAGGTATGCCTGAAATAGCATTTTCTGCCCGTCGGCGGGATCGCTCCAGCCGACCCCGTTGATC
>CAVIXW010000011.1:0-28007 GCA_963646785.1 Acutalibacteraceae bacterium | reverse complement strand
CCGAAATCAAATGGGGTTCTGGCACATGTAGTGTTTAAATTGCTGGTAACGTAGGGTTATATAACAAAATTTTCAATTGATATCATTGATTTAAAAGGGTGAAAATCACGAAGAAATCAGTATCATTAATCGTTGCTTTTATTGTCTGCATATCCGCATATGCAGTACTGACAAATGCCGAATCCTCGGAAGCGGATTCTTCTTCCTATTCCGGCGATTGCGGTGATGACGCCAAGTATGAGTTCAATCCCGAAACGGGCGTGCTCAAGATCACCGGAAGCGGGGATATGTGGCACAAAGGTATGGAATTCCCCTGGAATTCGTTCAAGGAGTCCATAAAGACAGTTTCGGTAGAGGGTTCCGTTTCCTCCATTACCGATCTGGCTTTCCTCGGATGCACGAATATGACCTCCGTTTCCCTTAACGCTTATCTGACAGAAATTTCGAGCAGGGCATTCGATAACTGTCCTTCCCTTGCCAATATTACCCTGGACGAAGGCAACAGAAATTACTGTGTCGAAAACGGTGTCCTCTTCCACAAAACTTACGACGGCGTAAAGGACGAGTTGGAGGTTTATCCCGCGGCAAAGACCGATACCAGCTACGTTGTACCATCGACTGTCACAGACATAAATTCCTGCGCTTTCAATTACTGTTCGTCTCTTGTTTCAGTGACCCTTCCGGACGGCCTTAAGAGGATCGAAGAAGACGCATTCCTCGACTGTTCCTCTCTGACCTCCGTAAAGATCCCCAAATCGGTGGAATATGTCGGAGAACGTTCTTTCACCAACTGTGTTTCCCTCACGTCTTTCGAGGTCGAAGACGGGAATGGAAGTTACGCTTCCGTGGACGGAGTACTTTTTGGCAAGAACTATGCCGGTGAACTGAGCAAGCTGATCGTCTATCCTGCAGGAAAGACCAATACCTCCTATACCGTTCCGGATTCGGTCAAAATCATTCAGGATAATGCGTTCCAAGGGGCAAGCAAACTGGTTTCAGTGAACCTCGGCAAGATCGAGAAGGCCGACAGCATGGCTTTCTTCAAATGCACTTCGCTGACTTCGATAACCATTCCCGACACCACCACGATACTCGGTACGGCCGCATTCCAGGGATGTACCTCGCTTTCTTCCGTAGAACTGTCCAAGAATCTTGAGCTGATCGACAGTTCCACCTTCAACGGTTGTACGAAACTGACCACGATAACCGTTCCCGACTCCGTCAAATTCCTCGGCAGGCAGGTATTCTTCGGCTGTACCGCCCTCACTACGGTGAACGGTCTCGGAAAGGTAACTTCCATCGGAGAAGGTACCTTCTCCGGCTGTTCTGTACTGACCACCATTGTCCTTCCCGACACTCTCGAATCGATCGGAGAGGAGGCCTTTGCCGATTGTATCTCTCTGAAATCCATGAATATTCCCGCATCGCTGACCTCGATCCCGGACAACACCTTCGTGGACTGCAGGGGTCTGACCGAATTCGTCGTCGATTCCAAGAACACCGTCTATTGTTCGGAGAACGGGGTCCTGTACAGTAAGGACAAATCCGTGCTCATACAATACCCGTCCGCGAAGGAAGATGCCGAATTCACCCTTCCCGCAGAAGTAAGTACGATCGGCCCCACGGCCTTCACCTACTGTGTCAACCTGGAGTCCGTCAAGGTCGACGAGGACAACGAAAACTTCTGTTCCGAGGACGGCGTACTTTACGATGTCGACAAAACCACGCTCATCCTGTATCCTGCCAAAAAGAGCGGTACCTCGTACACCATGCCGGACACCGTGAGCAAGATCTACGACTATGCATTCTACGGTTGTGCACTGACAGAGATCACAGTGTCTTCGTCCCTCACAACCCAGGAGATCATCGCAAGCATTCCCAAATTCGGGTACTGCCCCACACTTATCAAGCTCAATCTCGGTGACCGTACCGATCTTAAATGCGATGATGGGGCCCTTTTCAGCGGTGATGGAAAAGTGCTGCACTTCTGCCTTCCCGGAAATACGGGCGAATACACCATTCCCAAGGGAACCGAGGAGCTCGGCACCGGTTCGTTCCTGTTTGCTTCGAAGGTGGTCGCACTCAACATCCCCGACACCGTGAAGAAGATCGACGAAATGGCATTTTCCGGATACACCAAGGACATGATCGTCAAATTGGGATGCGTATCCCTTTGCAAGATCACTTTCGGTTACGGACTGACCGACATCGACAGTAACGCATTCGTCGACGTCAAGTTCTCCGCCGACGGAAAGGAAGTGGCCGCTACGCCCGGGAATCTGAACGGAAAGACGTTCGCGGTCTGCAACGGTACCCTGTCCACCGGATACAGCCATGATAAGGTCCCTGCAGAAGGACACGTCCTGGACGATGTTCCCGAAAAGGCATCTACTTTCTTCGACAAGGGAGTAAAGGCACATCAGCACTGCGATCTGTGCGGTACCGATTTCCTCGACGGAAAAGAAGCAACCGCCGACGATCTCTCGATCCCTGCGGGATACTCGGAGACCAAGTACATCGCCTGCCTTCTTGTGGCAACGATCCTGCTCATCATCGGACTTGTCGCGGTGATCAGGATTCGCGCCAGGGCCAAGAAGAACTGATCCAAACAGCGGGGAAACCCGCATTTTCACTTTCTGGGTCACCGACGGCCGGGGATCGCCCCGCCGCGGCGACCGTATTTTTCACCAATCTGGTTTCAGTACGGGTGATGTTCGGAATCATCCGTCTCGGCTGAATTTTCATAACTTCCGCCCATACAAAACAAACGGGTTATCCTATCGCCCCCGCTATCCGGTTCGAACGGGATATGCTGAGTGAACCTTTTTTTATACAGTATGGATATGAACCTTCGGAGATTCATGATGGACACCGAATGGGTTAGGATTGCAGCCCCTGCAACAACCTCTAACATTGGCGCGGGATTCGATACTTTCGGCCTTGCGTTCAGCGAACCCTACGATATAATCGAGGGTAGAAAGATCCCTTCTGGGATCATCATCAGCAGCATCGAGGGCCCCGGTGCCGAAAAGATCACCAAAGAGCCGGAGAAAAACTCCGTCACCATCGCTCTGTCGGAAGTCCTCAAAAGGACCGGTGCGGATTTCGGGGTCGAGGTGAGGATCATCAAAGGTATCCGCCCCGGAAGCGGAATGGGATCGTCGGGAGCATCCGCGGCAGGCGGTGCATATCTGGGATACGTACTGACCGGAGAGAAATTGCCTCTCGATCAGGTGATCCTCTGTGCGGCGGCCGCCGAAGGCTACACTTCCGGTACGATGCACGCAGACAACGTCGCGCCCTGCATTCTGGGCGGTTTTACGATCATCCGCTCTTATGAACCATTCGAGGTCCTGAAGATACAGCCCCCGAAGAACCTGGGTCTCGTCGTGGCCCTTCCGGACATAGAGGTCCTGACCGCCGCCGCAAGGGCAGTTCTTCCCGAATCCGTGCCGATCCGCGACCTTGTTTATCATGTGGGTCACGCATCTTCGCTCGTGTACGCCATGAGCGTCGGAGATCTGGCACTTATCGGAAGGTCTGTCGGCGACGTGGTCTTCGAGCCGGCCCGTGCGCATCTCGTTCCGCATCTCAAGGATGCCGAGAAGGCGGCAATGACCCACGGGGCCATCGTGTCCTTCCTCGGAGGTTCCGGCCCCTGCGTTATGTCCTTCTATGACAAAGATACGCACAACGGCGACACCATCGGAGAGGCGGTCCGCAACGTGTTCAATGAAAACGGTTTAAAATGCGACATCTGGGTCACCGAATGCGGTACCGGATGCAGAAGGTTATGATCATGGCTGCACACAAAGTAGTTTGCTGGGAATGTGGAACCGAGGTTAGCGACGCATATGCAAATCTCTGTCCCAAATGTAAAGGTCTTTTGACCGTCAAGATGGATCTTTCCGAGGCTAAGGCACTCAATCCCGAAGATCTCAGGAAAACCCCGATCGGAGTTTGGAGATACGCTCCGTTCATGCCGGTCGACATCGACCACAAGGTCTCCATCCAGGAAGGCGGAACTCCCCTCTATAAAACCGAGGCCCTCGGTGCCGAGGTCGGAGTCAAAGACGCCCACGTCAAATTCGAGGGACTCAACCCCACCGGTTCGTTCAAGGACCGCGGAATGACCATGGGTGTCTCCCATGCCAAAGAGCTCGGAGCCAAGATCGTCGGATGCGCATCCACCGGAAACACATCCGCCGCACTTGCCGCATACGCTTCCAAAGCAGGCATGAAATGTGCAGTGTTCCTTCCGTCCGGAAAGGTCGCCATGGGAAAGCTCGCACAGGCTCTCTTCTTCGGCGCGAAGGTACTTTCCGTCGACGGAAATTTCGACGATGCCCTCGCCCTTGCGAGGAAGATGCACGACGAGAAGAAGCTGTACCTTCTCAACTCCATCAACCCCTACCGTCCCGAGGGTCAGAAATCCGTACTTTTCGAGATCATCGATCAGCTCAATTACGAGGTTCCCGACAGGGTCATCCTTCCTGTCGGAAACGCAGCCAACATCTGGGCTGTTTACAAGGCCTGCATGGAGCTCAAGGAAGTAGGCTGGATCGACAAGATCCCCAAACTCACTGGTATCCAGGCCGCCGGTGCCTGCCCCGTCGCCACCGCCTTCTCCGAGGGTGCGCGCGACTTCATCGCCGAGCCCCATCCCGAGACCGTCGCCACCGCCATCCGTATCGGAAACCCGATCTCCGGAAAGAAAGCACTGAAAGCGATCTACGATACCAAAGGTTACTGTACCACCGTTACCGACGAGGAGATCATAAAAGCGCAGCTTCTCCTCGGAAGGAAGGAAGGTGTCTGTGTCGAACCCGCATCGGCAGCTTCCGTTGCGGGAATGAAGAAGCTCAGGGAGCAGGGGATCATCGAAGCCGACGAGAAGGTTGTCTGCATCTGTACCGGAAACGGTCTGAAGGATCCGGACACCATCCTTGCCAACGTTCCCCAGCCCATTTCCTGCAAGAACGAGGTTTCGGATGCCGAGCGCATCCTTAACGAGAACTGAAATCATTTACGGTGCCGCAACCGGCACCGATTTCTTTTTTAGAAATTATCAATCGACAGCTGTTTGCTCTTCGGACCTGCTGATTTTGTTTCTGCCTGGGACCTGCGTGCTTCTTCCTCGGCGTTCATCCTTTCGAGCATATACTCCATCTCGTCATCGACGGTATCGCGCGCGGATTCCTCAACGATCTTGGGAACGTATCCCGCCTGTTTCTTCAAACTTTCCGCAAGGGCATGTCCGATCTTCGGCAGACCCGCCAGTTTGCCGATGTCGATATTGAGGATGTCCTGTCTGGTGCGGACACCGTTGTCATATAATGTCCTGGCCCTGTTCCGGCCGACTCCGCGGTATGAGACAAGCGGAACAAGCTCTTCTTTGACACCGTATTTTATACGGGTTATCAGGGGTCTGATGATCTTGGTGCATTCCGGACGCAGTCCGCCCGTCAATGCGATCTCGTTCATCGCATAGAGGATCCAGTTGGCCGAATCGACACGCGAACGAATATCCCCCGGTCCGATCTTCAACTGTTCGGTCAGCGAATCTTCGGGAATTTCCTGTATCCATCTTTTGAGAACGAGGGCGGTTTTGAGGTCGGCCATGTGGATATCGAAACTCATCTCGGAGGAATAGTTGCCTCCGCATTCGTCGGTGATGGAACACAGGTATTTCCCCTCGTATTCATCGTCTACCGACAGAAGTTCCTCTTTATCGTCCTTTTTCGGATATAGCCCCATGATGTCCGGGGTGCAGGAAATGGCCTGCATGATCTGCAGCTCGTCGGTATTCTCGGTCATGTTCAGAACAGCCTTTTTCAGGATGACTGCGGTCCACGGATCGATATACAGGTCGGAGGTACGCTTTCCGAACGGAAGTATGCGGACATTATCTCCGATACGTTCGATCATGCCCTGTTCGGATAGGAAATCGACAACATTGGACACGGCTTCCTCCGCCCCGTACATGCTGCTGGTGGATCCGTAGAACGTGGTGCCGAGGAAGGAGACGATCTCCGCCTCGGAACCCGCGTCCCCTGTTGCGATAAGACCCAGGATGTGACTTCTAAGTACTTTTTCATCACCAAGTTTCGAAACCAATTGTTCGGTATCTCCGAAGATATACGTGTCGAACAGATGTTGATAATGGTCGAGGTTCTTGGCCATGAGGACCGCTTCGCCCCACGGATCGTAACCCGGTCTCCCGGCCCTTCCGCACATCTGACGTATCTCCATAACGGGGATGTCCGTGTTGCCCATGTTGGATTCGAAACGGGTCGTGTCCCTGACGATGACCCTTCTTGCGGGAAGGTTGATCCCGGCCGCAAGTGTGGGGGTGGCGACGATGCATTTTATGGTCCTGTTGCGGAATCCTTCCTCCACCGTGCGCCTTTGTCCGTAATCAAGACCCGCGTGGTGGAATGCGATGCCGCACGAGACGCAATCGCACAGTTTCTTCCCCATCGGGGTGCTTTCGTCACCGCCTTCAAGGAGGATCCTGTCGACCTCCGAAAGTTCGGTACCCGTAAGTTGGGCCATCTTCTTTGCGAATTTGGATGCGACGGATTCGGTGGATCTGCGCGAGTTGACGAAGACGATGCACTGTCCGCCCGCCTCCACGGTCTGTTTGATCATTCCCCAGAGCGGTTCTTTCTCGGGCGGCACTTCGACATCGGAGCCGTCGTCGAAGCGGATCGTATCGTCGAGATAAACTCCGTTCTTCAGTTTCGTCGGCCTCCAATCCATCTTGACATGTTCTGCATCCAACCACAGTGCCAGATCCAGGGAGTTGGATATCGTGGCGGACAGTGCGATAACCTGAAGGTCCGGTATCCGGTGCATGAATTTGGTGATGGCTATCTCCAGGGTCGGACCCCTGCCCGGTTCGTGGATCATGTGGATCTCGTCGGCGATGACCATCCCCAACCCATCGATCCATCTGTTCCCGTGGCGTATCATCGAATCCGCTTTTTCGGAAGTGGCGATGACGATGTCGGCAGAGCTCACGTCATCGTCTCTGTCCGGATCTCCCGTGCTCATGATCACTTTAAATCCGCTTTTTCCGTCCGAACCCAATATTTTGGAGAACTCGTCAAGGTCGTCTCTTTTTTCGGATGCGAGTGCTTTCAGAGGAACGATGTAAAGGACCTTGCGCCTGGAGCGGAGCACCATGTTCATGGCGGGAATGAACCCGATCATCGATTTTCCGCTGGCTGTGGGGACCGCCGCAACGAGATTTTTTCCGGTCAGGGCTTTCGGGATGGCCTCCGCCTGAGGAGGATACATCTCGACGAATCCTTTCTTTTCGAGAGCATCCTTCAATTGGTTGGGGATATCCAGGTCCCTGAATTTCATAAAGCGAGATAATCGGTTTTTAATATTAATCCTACGTCATTTTCGGTTCGCGACCTTGGTATGCCCGGCCAGATTGCGACGTAACCCGACAGCCCAGGCCATAAGAGATCGCGCAATAGACCTATTCGGACGGGTGTCCCAGAAGATACTGCAGGCTGTTCGCATATGTGGGTTAATTCCCGTCCGTAATATGTCGCCCTTTCGTCGGCGACCGATTTCTTTCCGAAAACATCAACCACGGCCGAGGTATTCGACGGATACCGCGGCTCCTGTTTTTATTCGAAACAAAACGTGTTTGTTCCGTCGGGGGAATCGGGATTTCATCATGGCAAACCATATCGTTCTGAATATCTGGGTCATCGTATTTTTTAAAAAAGTTGAGATAATTCGCCGGCCCTCGTCCCGCCGATACCCGTCGGCCAGCATATGCAATCGATACGGAATTACAAGTAGTCGCGCGGTCTCGCTTAAATATTATTACTATATTGGCACAAAAGATGAATACAAAGCACACGGCCACAGGGATACTGGTCGTTATTGCGATACTTGTCTCGTCATCCATCCTCGCTGCCGAGAATTCGTCAGCGGAGGGCGAGGTCAGTTTTGACAAGTACTACTACAACCAGCTCACTCCGGATCAGAAGTTGGTCTACGACAAACTATGCGAACTGAAAGCGGATACGGTTACCGTTTCCGGTACCGACGGGGACCATTACATCGAGGTCGCTGTTTCCGGTGTGTCCGCACAGTTTAATGTCGATGATGCCGCCAGGGCATGGGAGGCCACCAAGCTTGATGCCAACAGGAATATGGATTGGGCATTCTGGACCTGGACGCTGTCCGACGTCAAGCCGACCGTGTCGATCAGTTCCGCCTCTCCTGTTACTCTGCATATCGCGGTCCCGGACCAGTTTGCAACCGACAGTTTCATTAAAAATGCGGTCGCGGCCGTCAATACCGCCATCGACAAGATTTCCGTCAGCGGAGATTCGGTCAGCGAGAAGATCAGGTCGATAAACAAGCTGTTGACCTCGGATCCCTACAAGGTCACCGACACGACCGAGGGCCACCTGTTCGCCAGGACGATCTATGCGATCGCCGAGGGCAACGTATCCGACGGTTCGTATTATCTGACCACCGAAGCATACGCAGCTGTTTTCAAGGCGCTATGCGACAAGAGCGGAGTTCAGTGCACCCAGGTCTACGGGACCAACGGCAATTGCGTTCTCACCGCATGGAATATCGTGTGCATCGACAGCAAAGCATACGCCGTGGATGCCTTTGCGAACGCAGGTTCCAGCAACAAAGAGTCCTGGTTGGCCGCCGGAACGTATACCGTTGTCGACGGCAATGCGTTCGGCAAGGTCCATAACGCCTTTTCGAACAGCGTTATCGCCGGCCTTACCTATGATTTCAGATCGGAGACCCTCAATGTCGACGGATACAGCTGGCCTGAGGAGAAGGACCTCATTGCGACCATTACGGAGTACGCCCCATGGATCTTCACGGGCCTCATCTGTCTCATCACAGCGATCGCACTGGTTGTCATGGCCAAGAAGGGGGCATTCAATTGACCGAGGATAAAGAAACCAACTTTAATTCAGAAAAGCATTCAACCCTGTTTAATACCGAAGGTAGCAAAATGGAGAACAAAGACGAGAACGATCCCGTTCTTACCGACGTAACCGTAGAAGAATGGATCTCTAACCAGACCTTCAAATCCACCCGGGACGTGAAGATCCCAGAGAAGATGTCCGACCGTGTGATCGGACAGGACCGGGCGGTCGAGGTAATGAAAAAGGCCGCTGCACAGAAAAGGCACATGATGTTGATCGGAGAACCAGGTACCGGAAAGTCGATGCTCGCTAATTCGATGGTGGAATATCTTCCCAAAGACGATCTTCAGGATATCGTCGCATATTCCAATCCCGAGGACGAGAACGAGCCGCGCGTGAGAACCTTCCCTGCGGGCAAGGGCAAACAGGTCGTTCAGCAGCAGAAGGCCCAGGCGGCCATGGCGAAAAACCAGAAGAACACCTCCTATGTCTACGCCTGCGCCGTCATCGTGATACTCGGTTTCATCGGTTCGTTCGTCTTCCAGAGCTTCACCGTGCTCTACATCGCTCTCTTCGCGGTCATGATCCTCCTGCTGTTCGTCAGGAATCCGCTCGGTTCCAGAACCGATTCCTCCTTCGTGCCCAAATTGCTTGTCGGACACGATGCGAACGAACTGCCGCCCTTCGTCGATGCCACCGGAACCCACTCCGGTGCCCTTCTCGGAGACGTCCGCCACGATCCCTATCAGTCCGGAGGTCTCGAAACCCCCTCCCACCAGAGGCTGGAGGCGGGAGATATCCACAGGGCCAACAAAGGTGTCCTCTACATCGACGAGATCAACACCCTCAGGGCAGAGTCCCAGCAGGCCCTGCTCACCGCCATGCAGGAGAAGAAGATGGCCATCACCGGACAGTCCGACAGGTCTTCGGGCGCACTGGTCAAATCCGAACCTGTGCCCTGCGATTTCGTTCTCGTATGCGCGGGTAACCTCGATGCGATGCAGGGAATGCACCCCGCCCTCAGGTCGAGGATCAGGGGATACGGTTACGAGATCTACATGAGAAGCAATATGCCCGATACCGACGGGAACAGGATGGCCGTCGTACGGTTTGTCGCGCAGGAGGTCAACAAGGACGGAAAGATTCCCCACTTCGACAAATACGCCGTCGGCGTGATTGTCAAAGAAGCCCAGCGTCGTGCCGGGAGGAAGGGAAAGCTGACCCTGAGGTTCAGGGAACTCGGTGGGCTCATCCGTGTAGCGGGAGACCTTGCCGTTTCCCGTGTCGCGGGAATGGTCACTAGGGACGACGTATTGGCCGCCATGATCAACGCCCGTTCTCTCGAACAGCAGATCGCCGACCGTCAGGTCGAAGGATCCATGAGCTACCAGCTCTTCGAGACCGAAGGCTCCAAGGTCGGACAGGTCAACGGACTTGCCGCGCTCGATCCCGGAAACGGAATGGCCGAATATTCGGGAATCATGCTCCCGATCGTGGCCGCCGCCGTTCCATCCATCCATAAGGACGGAGGACAGATCATCGCCACCGGAAAGCTCGGAGAGATCGCCAAGGAAGCGGTTCAGAACATTTCCGCCGTTCTCAAGAGCATCATCGGCGAGGAGATGTCGAAGTACGACATCCACCTCGAGTACATCGGTACCTACGAGGGTGTGGAAGGGGACTCGGCATCCGTCACCATGACGACCGTCATCCTCTCGGCATTCTACAACATCCCGATCTGCCAGAACGTGGCCATGACCGGAAGCCTCAACGTCAGAGGACTCGTACTTCCGATCGGTGCCGCCACCGCCAAACTCGAAGCGGCGGCCGGTGCGGGTATCACTGTCGGTCTGGTGCCGGTCAGCAACCTCAAGGACGTCATGATCCGCAAGAAGTACTCCGATACCATGAAGGTCTTCGGAATGACGACCTACCGCGATGTCGCGGAATTTGCGTTCGAGGACTGCGAGGCGAAAGAGGAACTTCTCAGGAAGCTCGATCACCTCAACCCCAACGGCTCCACCGCCGTCGAGTGGATCCCTCCGATAGAGGAGGAGTTCACTTCGGCCATGGCCGAGGAGGAGGCCGAGATCGAGAAAGAGGCTACCGAGCCCGAATCTCCTTCCGAACCTGCCGAACCGTCCTCCGAAGCATCTGTCGCAGATACCGCCGCAGATGCCGCAGCTACCGAGACTAAGGAGGAATGAACATCTCCTGCGGATGCCGCTGGGATTCGATCAAGGATTTCGAGAAATACTCTCTCGTCATCGGTCGTTTCCAGCCCCTCCACCTCGGACACATGGAGGTCATCCGCAAATGTGCCAGCGAATCCGATCATCTTACCATCGGGATCGGAAGTGCGCAGTATTCCCACTCCATAGAGAATCCTTTTACCGCCGGCGAGAGGTATCTGATGATCGAAGAGACCCTCAAGGCCGAGAGAATATCCAATTACTCCATCGTGCCCATCGAAGATCTCAACAGATACAGCGTCTGGGTATCCCATGTCGTATCGATGTGTCCCCCGTTCGTGAACATATACAGCAACAACCCCTTCACCAAGCGTCTCTTTTCGGAAGCGGGATTCAACATCAAAGCATCCCCGCTTTACAACCGCGAAATCTATTCCGGGACCGAGGTCCGCAGAAGGATCGCCGAAGGCGGCGACTGGAGGTCGCTCGTTCCCCGGACCGTGGCCGAGGTCATCGATAAGATCGACGGAGTGGGCAGGATCGCCAGTTTTACACGGGCCGACGGCGCCGCAATATGAAGGTCGTCCTATGGAAAGAAGACTTGTCGAAGCCGCCGAGAGATTGCTGAAATCTCTGGAAAGAAAGAACCTCACAGTTTCGACCGCCGAATCGTGCACCGGGGGGCTAATTGGGGCCGCCATAACCTCCGTCCCCGGGGCATCCACATACTATATCGGTGGCGCCGTTACCTATTCAAACGAATCGAAGGAGGATATGCTCAGGGTTCCGCGCGGGATACTTTTCGCGTACGGTGCCGTCAGCGAAGCTGCCGCCAGATGTATGGCGAAAGGCGTGCTTTCGGCTTACCGCACCGATCTTTCCGTTGCGGTCACCGGTATCGCCGGTCCTGCCGGTGCCACCGAGACAAAACCTGTCGGGACGGTCTTCATAGCCGTTGCCGACGGAGAATTGGTTTCGATCAGGGAATTTCATTTTTCGGGAGACCGCGATTCGGTCCGTTCCGAAACGGCACTTGCCGCCCTCGATATGCTGACGGAGTTTGCGGATCTGATATGAGCCAGAATCGTTATTTCAGACAATCCCCGCTGTTCGGGGACGAAGGTCAGGAGAAATTACGCAATGCAAAGGTCGGTGTGGCAGGATGCGGCGGCCTCGGTACGACTCTTTTGACAAACCTTGCATCGGCCGGTATCGGCAACCTCGTGATCGCCGACGGCGACGTTCCCGATATCACGAATCTGAACCGCCAGTTCGTGTATCGGGAGGGGGAATCCGGACATAAGGCCGACCTTATGAAAAAGTGGCTGACTTCGGTAAATCCCGATATCAGCGTCGTCGCCTCCTGCGAGTTCCTGAACGAAGACAATCTCGACCGGCTGTTCCGTGACTGCGATATCCTGGTCGATTGTCTGGACCGTATTTCGACCCGGAAGATCTTAAGCAGATATGCGGTGCGTACCGGAAAACCTCTTGTTCACGCGGGCGTGACCGGTTTTACGGGGCAGCTCACCGTTGTCGTTCCGGGCAGAACCCCCGATCTGGAACAGATCTATGAGAAGATCGCAGACGCTCCCGCCGGTACGATTACTCCGTCCGTGGGTTCCATGGTCTCCACGCTGGCTTCGTTGGAAGCTACGCAGGTGATCCAAATGATCACTTCCGTCGGGGCCCCGTTCATCGGAAAGATGCTGATGATCGATCTCAACTGCGGTATATTCGACATCATCGACCTTGTCCGATGTCGAGACACGCCCCCTGCATCATCCGTCCGTTTCGGACCGGATTGTTCGTATATCTTATTATAATGGATTGACATAATTTGTGCTATGTGCTAACATTTGGCACGGGATATGATGGAATGACTTTCTTCGGACTCACGAACCCCTGGATCATAGCATCCTATCTTGGATGTTTCCTCACCGTAATCGCCTGTTGCTGGGTCGGTTTCAAGGCAAAAAACCTCA
Source organism: Acutalibacteraceae bacterium (assembly GCA_963646785.1). Classification (GTDB taxonomy): domain Archaea; phylum Thermoplasmatota; class Thermoplasmata; order Methanomassiliicoccales; family Methanomethylophilaceae; genus Methanomethylophilus. The sequence continues at coordinate 14,903 of CAVIXW010000011.1, read as the reverse complement.
ATGAGGAAAGTGATGAGTGATGATGGGGGTATCAATGCCTATTTTCAGCTTGATGCTGGTCATTTTCGCCATCATAACTGTTATTTTGGGATATTACGGCTACAAGAACACCAAGGGGAACTCCGATTTCCTGCTCGGACGGAGCAAGACCAATCCCCTTATTATCGGTCTGTCCTACGGTGCCACCTTCCTTTCTGCATCGGCCGTCATCGGATTCGGCGGCCAGGCCGCCACCCACGGTCTCACCGTCATGTGGCTATGTTTCCTCAATCTCTTCATCGGTCTCTTCGTGGCTTTCCTCGTGTTCGGGCCCCGTACCCGCCGTATCGGAAAGAAATTGGGTGCGCAGACCTTTGCGGACCTTCTCGGCAAGATGTATCATTCCAAAGGGATCCGCGCCTTCACCGCCGTATTGATAATCGTCATGATGCCCATCTATTGCGCCGCGGTTTTGAAAGGCGGAGTGAATTCGGTTGCCGTTATTACTGGATTGACCGATTACTACGATGTCATTCTTATCGTACTTTCCATCATCGTCGGAGTCTATGTCGTATACGGAGGGATCATCGCGGTCATGTACAACGATGCCTTCCAGGCGGGGATCATGTTCCTCGGAATGGTCGTGATTCTGGTCGTAACCGGTCTGGAACTCGGAGGGTTCACCCACGGATTCGAACAGCTTACGGACCTCTGGGACAAAGGGATCGCTCCCTTTTCTCCAGGAACGCTCGACGGTTTCAACGGGTGGACGAATGTGGCCAGTTTCGGATCCAGCGAATGGATGCTGGTCGTGACCACATTCCTTATGGGCGTGGGTTTGGGCGTCCTCACCCAGCCTCAGCTGATCGTCAGATTCATGTCTGCCAAAGATGACAAAATGCTCAACAGGTCCCTCATCGTCGGCAGCATATTCATGCTCGTCATCGTCGGATCCGCGTATACCTGCGGTGCGCTCAGCAACGTGTTCTTTTTCAACGAGCACGGACAGGTCGCATCCGAGTACGTGTCCCTTGGTATCGATTTCATCATCCCCCAGTTCATCCTGGAACTGTTCGACGGGTATTTCGGAGGGGACTTCTTCATCTGTCTGTTCCTGCTGAGTCTCGTATGTGCCAGTATATCGACCATCAGCGCGCTCATGCACACGATCGGAGCTGCCGGAGGGTACGACCTCTACACCCTGGCCGAGAACAAGAAGAAAATGCGCGAGGCAGATTCCGGTAACGTCCGTGTCAACAGGATCGTGACCGCGGTGATGATGGTCCTTGTGGTCCTTTACTGCTACATCATGCCCAACGATATCATCGCCAAAGCGACATCGCTCTTTATGGGGATCACCGCCGCCGCCCTGCTTCCGAGTTTCGTACACGGGCTTTACACCAAGGGAACTCCCGACAAGGCGGCAGCCGTCTGGAGCATCTCCGTCGGCACAGTATCATATCTGTTCTGGGCCCTGTCCGTCAACAAATCGATGTCCGTGTTCCTGCCGATCTGTAAACTGCTCACCGGAAATTCGGTGCTTTTCGACGGCAACATCTCGTTCTGCGATCCGCTGATCGTCTCGATGCCGTTATCGATCATCGTCTTCGCGGCGATACTGTTCTTGGGAAAGAAGAAGGAGAACGTTCCGACCGCTGAATGAACATCAAAGGATTCGGTGCCGGTCCTCGGTAGACAGGCGGCTGGCATTCGGATCCTCTTTTTCGTTTTTGGCTGTTTTCTGAGCTTCCATATAGTCTCCGAAGGGGGCCGGCCCGGTCGCTTTGCATGTTGCCTCGCCTTTGGCGATCTTAAAGATCGCTACGACCATCATCATAATGCCTGCCGCGGCGAATATCAGCCCATAAAGATCAATCGGATACAGCCCCATATCTTTTGCCGTAAACATCCAATAAATGGCAAAGATCGTGAAGAACATCCCGAAAATGTAGAGGGCTATATTGCGGAGAATGAAACCCATGGAATTCTTATCAGTGTCGGCGATATATCATCCTTTTGCCGGTACCGTAAATAGGTATATCCGATGACCCAGTATCGAAAATCATCATCTTCGGCACCGTTACTGCGTATCGGCTCGGAAAGTATAGAATTTATAGGACTCTGCAGATGACCGACCATGCAGCACATCATGACTGGAAAGGTCAAAGAGGTCTACGCGATCGACGACAACACTCTCGAGTTCGCTTATACCGACCACATTTCGGTTTTCGACAAGATCATCCCCTCTATGGTACCGCACAAGGGAGAGACCCTCTGCCGGACCGCGAAATACTGGTTCGGCATTCTCAACAAGAACGGTATCCGCAACCACTTCATTTCCGAACCCTCCAAGGACAGGATGGATGTGGAGAGGGTGCAGGTCATCCGCGACTATTCGAAGATCAACCATGCCACAACCAATTACCTGATCCCTCTGGAGGTCATCTGCAGATACTATGCCGCGGGATCGCTCCTCGACAGGCTGAAGAACGGAAAGGTCAAGCCCGAAGATCTTGGATTCGAACCCGGTCACGAGGTCAAACGCGGGGAGAAACTGCCCAAGCCCTTCGTCGAGTGCACCACCAAATTGGAAGCTACCGACATGAACCTCACCGACGAGGAGGCCAAGAAGATGGCCGGACTTACCGATGCGGAGTACCAGACCATTGTCGACACCGTGCTGAGGATCGACAGGATCATGGCCGACGAGGTCGGAAAGAGAGGTCTGATCCACGTCGACGGAAAGAAAGAGTTCGGATACGACAAAGAAAGGAAACTCATGGTCGTCGACACCTTCGGAACCCTTGACGAAGACCGCTGGTGGGATGCCGAGGAGTACGCAAAAGGAAACATCGTAGAACTCTCCAAGGAATTCGTCAGGCAGTACTACCGTGAGACCGGCTACCATAAAGCACTTTACGATGCCCGTGACAAAGGCCTTCCGGAACCGGACATACCTGCACTTCCCCAGGACATCATCGACAGGGTGAGCAAACTCTACGTCGATATGTACGAGAGGATTACCGGGGAGAAGTTCTGACTTGCAGAAGATCCTCTTCGTATGCTACGGCAACATGTGCCGCAGCCCCATGGCCGAGTTCGTGATGAGGCACCTTGCGGATGCCGCAGGGAAAGGAAACGACTTCATCATCGACTCGGCCGGTGTCGGATACAATATTGCGGGGGAACTCATGGCCCGTGAGGATATGGTCACCCTGGATGCTCATGGGGTACCATACAAGAGACACATCTCCCGTCAATTCCTGCCCGAGGATTATGTGTCCTTCGATCACATAATCGCCATGGATTCCGACAACTACGACACCCTGATGGACATTTCCGATAATGATCCCGAAGGCAAGATCTCGATGATGCTTTCCTTCATCGGGGAAGATCGCGATGTCGACGACCCGTATTACACGCACGATTACGAGACCGCATACAGGGATATCCGTAACGGCTGCGAAGCCCTTCTGAAAACTTTGATATGAAATTCCGGTCCGGAAAGACCGATAGGATCCAAAATCGAATTTCCGACCAAGGCTCACTGTATCGTGACGACGTTTTTGGCACGTCCGAGGATACAGCGGGCCTTCCCTTTCACCACGCCGACCTTGACCTTTTCTTCGGGAGGGATGCCGTCCGGGTTGCATTGACGGTAATGTTCGCAGCCGATCTGCCTGCATTCGGAAGGGAAGAATGTGATCAGGGATCCGTCTATAGCGTATTTCTTATCGACGCATATTGTCCTGTCGGTTTTGACGACCTCCACAACACGGGACTGTCCGTCGGTCAAGAGGCATTCATGCGTCAGCGGTCTGACGGAAACGATATCGTATCTTCTGCCGTTTTCCAGATTCAGGCAGATTTTGGAAAATCTGCATTCGGTGCATTCTATCTGTCCGCCCATGAAAATGAATGCTTTTCCCACTTCGGCATCTTCGTCCGAGGCCATGGTGAGTATCGTATCGGGCATCAAATGACTCCTGTGGTCTTGGCTACGTTGTATGCGGCATTGCGGGTGAGTCCGTCATCGCCCAGTATCGTGAATCTGTCCTTCCTTACCTTGTTGGCCATGAACAGGGCATCGATGACATCCGCTTCGGTGATGCCGAGTTCCGCAGCAGTGGTGGGGGCGCCTATCTGTTTCAGCGCATCGCGGATCTGCTTCCAGTTGGCCCCCTGGAGATAGAGCATCATGATGGTGCCGACTCCGCACTGTTCCCCGTGCATCGCTTTCCCGGGACACAGTTTGTCGAGGGCATGGGAGAACATATGCTCCGAACCGCTGGTGGGGCGCGAACTTCCTGCCACGCACATGGAGGTTCCGGACGCGACGGCCGGTTTCAATACATGCCAGACGCTTTCCTCAAATCCGGGTTTGATGTTGGGGGCGTTTTGAAGTATGCTTTCCGCAGCATATTTTGCAAGAGCGAATGCAGACGAACTGAACGGAGCGTCCTTGATCTTTCTCGCAAAATCCCAATCGTTCAGGGATGAGAAGTTGGAAAGGACATCGGCGCATCCCGATGCTAGGAAGCGGTAGGGTGCTTTGACGATGATCTCCGTATCTGCAACCAAGGCTATCGGAGGGACGGCCTGGATCGAATTGTTGCCCGTTTGGCATTTCAGGGAAGCACGGTCGGAACAGATACCGTCATGCGATACGGAAGTGGGAATGCTGATGAAAGGGATGCCGGTTTCTTTGGAGACGACCTTTCCTATGTCGATCTTGCTTCCTCCGCCGACGGACAGGATGAATTTCGCATCTGCCTTTTTCACGGCATCGATCGAAGTCCGGATATTTTCTTCGGTGGTGTTGCCTACAAATACCGAGGACATGCAGAATCCCGCGTCGGTACAAAGGTCCTTTACTCTGTCTCCGGCAGCCTCTCCGGTGCTCTTGCCGGTGATAACAAGACCTTCGTGTCCGAAGAGGAGGGTTTTGCACAGGTCGGGGACCTGATCGATAACTCCGTGACCCATTATGGTTGTGCGGGGGAACACCATTGCCCTGACCTTAGTGAATTCTTCCGTCATGTCCTATCTTTGACAGGATACCATTGGACCTATATAGAAACAATGAAAAACGGGTCCGTCTGGGACTATAAGGCGGGGAGTATTTCCGTCGGAACGGGGGCATTTGTTTTATCTTCCCTGCCCGATGCGGTATCATGAAAGCTTTGATCGTCTGCGGCAGCGGGAACAGGACAGGCAACACATATCGTATGTGCCAGGTGTTCGAAGCTGTTTTCCAACAGAACGGTTGGGACATCAGAATCGCGGATCTGACGGAATATTCGATTTCGGATTATGTCGGAGAACGGGATTATGTCGATGATATGGACTTGTTCTACGGCGAAATGGAAACTGTCGAACTGTTGGTCTTCGCCACCCCGATACGTTTCAACGGCTGTTCTTCCATACTCAAAAGGTTCATCGACCGTCTGAACCCATATTGGAATTCTCCGCGCCCCCATCCCTATGATGCGTGCGGGCTGCTCTGCGGAGGAAGTCCCGACTGCGAATTCTCTCACGCCCGTTCGGAGATGATCTCCGCTTCCAACACCGTCGGAATGAAATGGCTGGGTGCGTTATGCATCCCGGGCACCGATAAAGACGGCGTCGACGATTCCAAAGTTGCAAAATTCGCCTTGGACCTTCTCGGATTTATCGAACGTTGAATTGAAAGACGTCCTCGGCCAAAATGCGTGCCGTTTCTCCGATCTGACGGCAGGGACTGTATGAAATAAGGCCCCCGCAGAGGTCAAGCAGAGTGTCCCAAGTTTCGTCGGAAATAGAACCGTCGAGGTCCGCGACCATGATGTTGACGAATCCTTTCGACGTGAATTCCGCGATCTTTTGTTCGATGTCGGGTTGATCTCTCCTGGGATCCCCTATGACCAATAGGGGGATGCAATTATCCGAGATCTCAAGGATCTTGTTCAGTTCGGATTCGCTGCGCAGATCGGCATACGGGAATACGATCTTGTCCGCATTTCCGAGAAATGCATCGAAAACATCGTCAGCACGGTTCAGGGATTCAACGATCCAGAGTTCGTTTCCCGGGGTTTTGCAATATTCCATGAACGAAGGGTTGAACATTTTATGGTTGAGGCTTTCGATGTCCACCACGAAGACCTTTCCGCGTTCCTTTTTCGACTTCAGTGCTTCGAGGCCGATTGCCGGAACATTGTCGGAGATCGACAGTCTGCCGGAGGATACCGTGGGTTTTCCCGTTAACAGCTTACGTTCTTCGATGATCGCGTATATGAGTGGAATCGTCCGCATATGTGTGGTTCTCCTGTAAAATGTATCGGCGAAGCAGGCAGGTCAGATAAAATTTGAGGTGTGGGGCGAAAATACGCCCCAGCACCACCGGTTTCAGTGAATGAGTTTGTTTTTGACGATGGGCATCAGGCCGCCGACCGCGGTGATGATCGCACCGACAAGGGTGAGCCAGAATCCGGAACCGACACTGTACCAATCAGTAAGTTTGACGGAATGTTTCAATCCCAAGGGCGTGGAGGCAACGGTCTGGGTGTACCAGACGATTCCGAGAACGATGACGATGATCGCGAGGATAAGTACAACGATTCCGAGAATGTCGTTGATCGTCTTGAATCTATCAACGTTCATAACGACGGGAAGAATCATCAGAATGAGCGAGATCACTCCGCAGATCAGCGCAAGCAGGGGGACATACCCGTATCCGACGAAATTTTTGATGCTTTCTTTGTCACTCCAGATGTCCCATCCGCTAAAGGAGTGCTTTGCGATCACCGTATAGCTGAGCCAATCAAAGAACACTCCAACGATGAGGAGTATCGCGCCAATAAGTGCGATGATCCCCAAAAGATTGAGATTTTTGAAATCCATCTAATCACCTTTTTTATTATCCTTCAGTTGCATAAGCAACTACATTATGATTTAGGTACGAGTATTTAAAATGAGCAGGGGGAAAACAATTATCTGTATGTAAAAAAGCCGTATTTTGCGGGAATATCTTTTTATTTCCTAAAGATGAATGTATAGCATGACCATTTATCAGTGCCCCAAATGCGGTGATGTTTATGAGAAAACCTATGCGTCCTGCGGATGCGTTCCCGAGTGTTGCGGCGCCCCTTCCGCAGAGCTTGCTCCGAAGACAGCGGACCCCGATCAGAACAAGCACGTGCCCTACTTCGAGAGGGTGGAGGGGGGCGTTCTCGTCAAAGTCGGAAAAACGGAACCCCACCCGATGGTCGACGACCATTACATAGTCTGGATCGAGATCTGTGCGGATGGAATACGCATGAGGAAATATCTCAAACCCGGGGACAAGCCGGAGGCCTTTTTCAAGACCGATGCCGAAAAGATCGTCGCCAGAGAGTTGTGCAACAAGCACGGACTTTACTATTACGAGTGAGAACCTCTCACAGGCCCCGCGGGATATCGCCCGGGGCCCATAATATTTCCGGATTCCCCCGCATAAGGACCGACATTGCCTTTCGGTAACGAAAAAGCGGTCAAACCCATGCAGGTATGTATATCCGATTCGAAATTCGCTCGTATCCTATATATTCCAGATTGAATATAATGCATAAAACTGGTCCGTGCCAGGAGAATCAACATGACCGAGGCTAAAGCGACTGCAAGGCACAAGAAGATGGCCCAATCGAAGAAGGTCAAATACGAAGAACTCAAACACAAGGTCTCCGTAGATCAGAACACCATCGCAAAGAAGAAAGAAGACTACAAGGCCAAGTCCAGGAATCTTTCGAAAGAAGAGAAGGTCGCCGCAAAAGCAGAGTTGACCAAGGATATCCAGAACATCAAAGCTTCCATTGCCAAAACGAAGGAAGAAATGAGGGCTCTGAAAGCGGAGATCAAAGCGGACGAGGCCAAAGCCAAGGCCAAGGAATCCGAAAAGTCCGAATAAACCCCCTGAATTTTATAGACCCAGATTGCCTGACGGCGTTTCCGGAAGTTTTCCGGATCCCCGTCAGGATTCTCGGGTTAGACGATTATTTATATTACTATTAGATAGGCTGATTCACCGTTCGGGTGAATCAGATGATTTACGGCTTCAGTTCAGATTTACTTTTTCTTTGAACAGGAGGATATTCGAACGGTTTGGTGGTTTTATGAAAACAATGCAAACCAGTGAAGACAGTGGGAGTACGAAAGACAATTTCGCAATAAGTCCCTACAACCAGCTTGTGCTCTCTGGTGTGGATTCCATCAAAGATGTGCAGATCTTCGATACCACGCTGAGGGACGGTGAACAGACGCCGGGCATAGCACTTAGTCCGGAAGACAAAATCCGCATCGCCGGGGCCCTCGACAAGCTCGGTGTCAGGTATATCGAGGCAGGATTCGCGGTTTCCAGCGAGATCGAGAAGGATACGATCAAGCAGATAAACAATCTGAATCTGAACGCACAGGTGCTGAGCCTTGCCAGATCCGTGAAGGGAGATATCGATGCGGTCATCGACAGCGGATGCGATTATGTCCACCTGTTCATCGCGACCTCCGATCTGCATATGAAATACAAACTCAAGATGACCCCCGAGCAGGTCAGGTCCAAAGCCGTGGAGTCCGTCGAATACGCACGCGAACACGGGTTAAAGGTCCAGTTTTCGTGCGAGGATGCCACCCGTTCGGATCTGGGATTCATGACCTCGGTCTACAAGGCCGTTCAGGACGCGGGAGCATGTTCGATCAACGTGCCGGATACCGTCGGCGTCATCATTCCCAAGGCCATGGGCTATATCATATCCGAACTGAAGAAGGAGATCAGGGTCCCCATCGCCGTCCACTGCCATAACGATCTAGGTCTCGCCACCGCCAATACCCTGGCTGCCATCGAAGCCGGGGCGACCATCGTGCATTCCACCGTGAACGGTATCGGCGAGAGGGCCGGAAACGTCGCGATGGAGGAAGTGGCAATCAACCTGCTCGCCAACTACGGATACGAATGCGTTCATATGGACAGAATCATGGAAACCTCTAGTCTGGTACAGGGCATCACCGGGGTCCACATGGCCGTCAACAAGGCACTTGTGGGTGCCAATGCCTTCGCCCATTCTTCCGGCGTGCACGTTCACGGCATCATGGGCAACGCACTGACCTACGAACCGTTCAAACCCGAGATCATCGGTGCCAAGAGACACATCGTTGTCGGCAAACTGTCCGGCGCACACACGGTCGAAGGCAAGCTGGAGGAACTCGGAATCAAGTTCCCGAGCGAACACCTGCCCGAGCTGATGGAGACCATCAAGAAACTCGCGGTGGCCGGAAAGACCGTCACCGACGTGGAGCTCGTGGCCGTCGCCGACGACATAATGTGGAAGAAATCCGACAATGCAAAGGAATGCGTTCTCGACGAACTGACCGTCATCACCGGCAAATCGACCACTCCGACCGCAACAGTGAAGATCACCCGCGCGGACGGAACCGTCGTCACCACCTCCGACATCGGTGTCGGACCGGTCAATGCGGCGGTCAACGCCATCAGAAAGGCGGTCAACCAGGGCATGTCCCTGGAGGAATACAAGCTTTCGGCCATCACCGGCAAAAGCGATTCCATGTGTCAGGTCGCCGTGACCCTCAAGAATGTCCAGGGCGACGGCAATCTGTCCTTCGGACGTGCGGTGGGTCCGGATATCGTCGAAACCTCGGTCAACGCCACGATGGCCGCCATCAACAAGGATTTCGCACGCATCAAACCAACTATCAATCCACAAGAGTGAATATCTATGGGAAAAACAATCGCAGAGAAGATCCTGTCCTCGCATTCGAAGACCGATGCAAAATCAGGGCAGATAGTCATAGCCGATGTCGATTACGTCATGGTCAACGACGTCACCGGGCCGATCGCATTCAGGAAATACGATGAGATCAACAACGGAAAGATGTTCAAGGACCGCATGGTCCTCATTCCGGACCATTATGTTCCGAACAAGGACATCGCCTCGGCCGTTCAGGCCAAGGAGATGAGGGATTTCGTCAAAAAGCACAACCTCCCCAATTATTTCGAGATCGGAAAAGGCGGTGTCTGCCACCAGCTGATGGTCGAGGAAGGATTTGCCGCTCCGGGCAGGCTCATCGTCGGCGCCGACTCCCACACCTGCACCTACGGCGCCGTCAACGCGCTCTCCACCGGTATCGGCTCCACCGAGGCAGGAGTGGTCTTCGCCACCAGAAAGCTCTGGTTCAAGGTTCCGGAGTCCATCAAGGTCGTCCTCCACGGAAAATTCAGGAAATACGTCGGAGGAAAGGACCTCGTCCTCAAGATCATCAGCGACATCGGTGTCGACGGGGCCAACTACAAAGCCTTCGAATTCTGTGGCGACGGCGTGGCCAACATGTCCGTTCCCGACAGGCTTGCGGTCTCGAACATGGCCATCGAGGCCGGAGGAAAGGCAGGTATCTTCCCCTGCGACGACCGCACCCGCGAGTACATCAGGGACTTCGTCAGGGGCGAGTACACCCCCGTCGAAGCCGATCCCGATGCGGTATACTGCAGGACCCTCGAATACAATCTCGACGAACTGGAAAGCATGGTGGCATTTCCCCACCTGCCGTCCAACGGACACAATGTCAGGGACGTCGACGTCGTCATCGACCAGGCCTATCTGGGAAGCTGTACGAACGGGCGCATCGAGGACATGAGGGTCGCCGCAGAGATCATAAAGGGAAAGAAGGTTGCGGACGGAGTAAGGTTCATCGTCGTTCCCGCTTCCCAGCGCGTCTATCGCGCAATGGTCGACGAGGGACTGATGGATATCTTCCTCGATGCGGGCGCGTTCGTGTCCGGACCTACCTGCGGAGCATGTCTCGGAGGATACATGGGTATCCTCGCGGCGGGAGAAAGGTCCGTTTCTTCCACCAACAGGAACTTCATCGGGAGGATGGGCGACAAAGCCTCGGAGGTCTACCTCGCCGGACCGGAAGTGGTCGCGGCCTCCGCCATCGCAGGCAAGATCGTCACCCCGCAGCAGCTGGAGGGGAACTGAATGCAGAAGATCATCGAAGGAAAATCATGGAAGTTCGGAGACGATGTCGATACCGATCAGATCATACCTGCCGAGAGGCTCGTCTCATCCAATCTCGACCACCTGAACGATTTCATTTTCGAAAAGGTAAGGCCCGGATTCGCACAGACCGTCGGCAAAGGAGACGTTCTCGTCGCCGGAAAGAACTTCGGATGCGGTTCTTCCAGGGAGCATGCACCGATCTCCCTCATGGAAGCGGGATTCAGCGTCGTCATCGCCGAGAGTTTCGCACGTATATTCTACAGAAATTCCATGAACATCGGACTGCTCCTCGTCGAATGCAAGACCGACATTCCCGAGGGGGACACGGTCATGGTGGACATCAACGAGGGCGTGGTTACCGATAAGACCGCCGGAAAGACCTGGAAATTCGAGAAATATCCCGGATTCATCGGAGAGCTTGTCGAAGCGGGCGGACTCGTAAATCTTGTCAAAGAGGGTAAATTCTGATGAAGCATTTTGCAATTATTCCCGGAGACGGGATCGGAAAAGAAGTGATTGCGGCAGGAATGGACGTTCTCGACGCAGTTTCCGAGATCTCTTCTTTCGCTTATGACGGAGAACATTTCGACATCGGTTCCGACAGGTATCTGAAGACCGGGGAGCTCCTCACGGACGGGGATATCTCCGCTCTGAAGAAGAAAGATGCCATCTATTTCGGTGCCATCGGAGATCCCCGCGTGAAACCCGGCATTCTCGAAGGCGGGATTCTCCTCAAGATGAGGGCGGTCTTCGACCAGTACATCAATCTCAGGCCCGTCACTTCCTGGTTCCCCCTGGTCCCCCTGAAGAGGGAGGTGGATTTCGACATCCACTTCCTGAGGGAGAACACCGAGGACTTCTACATGGGGCTCGGCAAGAGGTTCGGACCCGCCTACGGCGGTAAGAACTCCGACGGTTCCTACACCGTCGATCTCGGGGTCAGGAGAGAATCGTACTGTATGGATTTCAATGTGAACGCCAGGCCGTCCGTCGACGACGACTATTCGATCGAGATCGGACTGGTGTCCAGGAAAGGCATCACCCGCTGGGCCGACTACGTTATGAAATACGCTCTGAAAAGGGGCGATGACAAGGTCACCCTCGTCGACAAGGCGAACGTCATCACCAACAACTACGGTATGCAGAGGGAGATCTTCCAGCAGAAAGCGGATGAATACGGACTCAAACTGGAGTTCATGTTCGTCGACGCGATGTCCATGGCGATGATCGTCCGTCCCGAGACCTTCGGTACCGTTGCGACACCCAACCTGTTCGGAGACATCCTCACCGACCTCGGCGCACAGCTTCAGGGAGGGCTCGGAATGGGAGGCAGCGGAAACATCAACCCCCACGGGGTCAGTATGTTCGAACCCATCCACGGGTCCGCGCCCGACATCGCGGGTCAGGGAAAGGCAAACCCGATCGCCGCGGTTCTCGCCGCCCAGATGCTGTTGGAGAACCAGGGCTATCCCGAGGAAGGAAAGATGCTTCACGATGCGGTCAGGCATGTCCTCGACACCAACCAGACCACTCCCGACCTCGGCGGAAAACTGAAGACCGCAGAGGTCGGAAAAGCGATCGCCGGATTCGTCCTGAACCAGAAAAAGTGAGGTCCTGTCATGCTGAACCTCGAGGTCCGCTTCACATATCCGGATGCAGTTACTGCGGTGTCGGTACTTGCTGCCGTATCTCCGGAGAACGGCGAGTACGTGAAAGCGGACCTCGAGGGCAGCACACTTGTTTTTACGATGCGGGCCGACAATGCCGGAACTCTCCGCAACACGGCCGACGACCTCATGGCCTGCGTAAAGGTCGCCGAAGAATCAGCGGGGCTGATATCTCGCACAGACGAACCGGACGAATGAGCTTTCAGTTCCGGAACTCTTCCGTCGGACCGCTTTTTTCCACATATACCGTTCTCGGATCCATGCGAAGCAGTGTGAAGATCACGAACAGTGCACACAGAATTCCGACGACTGCTCCTGCAAGTACGTCGGTCGGATAATGGGCATACATGTACATCCTGGTCAGACCTACCAGGCAGGCAAGGGCGAACATAGGTATCGCGAGATTGCGGCGGAAGGCCGTAACGACTGTCGCCGCGCAGAACAGGGATGCCGTGTGGGATGAGGGGAACGAGTAGGAGGAAAACGAGGTCTTCAACGCGTGAACCGCATATTCTTCGAACGGCCTGGGTCTTTCCACTATAAGTTTCAAAGCGGTCACAGTGCAGAATTGCAGGACAGTGGCCACGATCAGTACCAACCCGAGCATTCTGAGCTGTTTGGTATAGATCATGATAAGGCCGATCACAATCCAGATGATGTCATACTTGAACAGGTACTCGAATGTCAGCGACAGATAATCCATCGCGGAGCATCCGAGGGTATTGTAGATCCAATTCAGTATGTCGATTTCCTGTATGATCTCACCCAGATCAATCTTCTTCCGCACCGGTACGGATTTTGACCGCGATCCCCTTTTTCATGTTGAATATCTCGTCTGCAACGAGCAGCATCTTGCCGGTCGCAACGGCGTTATCGTTGCAGTCCACGATGATCACCTCGTCCATGGGGACCAGGCTCCTGTCGCAGTCCAGGGTGAACTGGCACATGGCGTTTCTGCCTTGGGATACGAACGGTACGGAATCATCGGTGACCTTCATTCTGAGGCGTGGAGCGGGAACCGATGCGACAATCCTCTTCGCCCCTTCGATGCGGAGGCTGTACAATCCGTCTCCCGCCCTCATCGAAAGAACATGCTCTCCGTCGGAGATGACGTTTCTGATCTTTCCGGTCTTTTTGCTTTTTCTGAGTTCGATCCTTCCTCTGAACAGGGCGTCTGCGGCATCGATACCGAACTGGTACCTTGCTACGGCGACGGCCCTCTGGATATCCGTCGAATCTTCGGATATCAGTTCGCCTTTGCGGGCCACGGCGGTCGCGGTATGTTCGGGTACGGATACGTTCTCGGCGACCGGTTCCTCGGAATCCGGAAGTTCGTCAGCACCGATGGTCTCGTCGAAATGCCTGCTGAGGAAATCCATGGTTATATCGTCGACCTCCTGTGCGCTTTCCTTATCCTCCAGTTCCGGGAAGAGGGATTGTGCCAGAGGGTACATTTCGTCAAGTTCCGCAGGGACCGGGCCCCAGGGACTGATGACCACCGGCGTGTAACCGAGTCTGCGGGCGTTTCCGAACTCTTTTACGAATGCCCGGCTGTAAGGTTTCTGCTGACCGCCGACGAATATCGCCGCCTTTCTGGTCGGAGGCACGTAACGGTCAAGCAGCCTCTCGGCATACCTGCGGAAGACAGGTCTTCCGCGGGTCTCGGAACCGGTATAGAACACGGCGCCCTCTCTGGAGATGGGATCGAACTTCTCCATGAACTGCTGGTAGTCTCTCAGTTTTCTGAGTCCGTCCAGCATCGCCGGGTGGGCCCTGCATCTCATCTCGGCAAGTTCCCAAAGGCGACCTTCGCGGAGATACCTGGTGACCAGGAGCAGTTCCTGTCTGATGGCATACAGATTATGTCTCGCGAGAATGCGGATCCTTTCGTTCTTGTTGGTCTTTCTCAGGCCCTCGAGGGTGATGCCTCTGCATGCGGGGCAGCTGCAGTCGAGCGACTGCATCTCGGCAAGTCTGAACGATCCGTCGATGAACATCATTCTGTCGTCTTTGGCGAACTTGGCATATGATGCGGAATCGAAAAGATCGCACCCCATCAGAGTGGCGAATGCGAGGATCATCGGATGGCCGGCACCGAAAAGATGCACCGGGCGGTTCGGGTTGAGCCCCATCTTGGAATTCATGATAACATCGACGAGTTCCGAATAGCGGTACTGCTCCATCAGGGGGACGACGCCTCCGATGGGGTGGACGTCGATATCCATGTCGGCCATTC
>CAVIXW010000010.1:15814-28213 GCA_963646785.1 Acutalibacteraceae bacterium | reverse complement strand
TTGTAATTGTTGGTATCGGACAACTGAACTACCAACTCCGTGGTCACCTACCCCAAAACGGTTCGATTCACACGGATCTCGGAACGATGGCGGTAGAGGATTGCCACAGGGTATCAAAGGTCCATCTCAACCACCCGAGGAGATATTTACCCCCATCATTCGTTTGTTAGTGTGGGGGCTATGTCCCGTCGATACGGTCACGCAAACTTCTTCTTCGCAACCGCGACAACGGCCAAAACCGCAATGATCGCTACGATCAGAACGAGGGCATAGTTGACAGCCGATCCGTTATCGGTATTGGCAGAAACCTGTTTGACCCATTTTTCACCGGTTTTCATAAATGTGAATCCGGCCAAGTCGGCGGCAGTCTGGTCCAGTTCGGTCACGCCGTCCGAGTCGTAGAATTTTCCGTCGAATGCGGAAGTGCCGATAAAGGTAACGGAACCGGGTATGGTCACGGTGATCAAAGAGGTGCAACCTTTGAATGCATCATCCGCAATGGCAACGACAGTGTCCGGGATAGCATAGGAAGAGTCTTTTTTACCTTCAAGACACAAGAGCAGAGTCGTTGTGTTCTTGTCGAAGAGGACGCCGTCCGCAGAACGGTAGTACGGATTATCATCGGATATGTCGATAGATACCAGAGAGGCGCAGCCTTCGAATGCGGAGGTTGCGATCGAGGAGACGGACCTGCCCACAGATATAGACGAAAGTTCGGTGCAACCTTTGAAAGCGAGATCTCCGAGGGAGACGACGCCGTCGGCGATAACGACCGCGGAAAGGACGGACCTGCTGAGCTGCCATGGCGTATACTCGGCCGAGGAATCGTACGAATGCCAGGGGCCGGACCCTGTGAAGGTGATCCTGACAATGTTGGTACATCCTTCGAATACGGGTTTGTCTATGGACCCGACACAATCCAGATTCGCAGGGATCGAAAGCTCGCGAACGTTGCTGCAGCCGCTGAACGCGGAGTCGGCGACAGATGTCACACCTTCCGATATGGTGATCGAGTTCAGAGTGGACCTACTCAGCTGCCAAGGTGCGAATTCAAAGTTGAAGGAATCGCATGCATGCCAATCGCCGGACCCCGTGAAGGTGATCCTGACAATGTTGGTACATCCTTCGAATATGGGATCGTCCACGGAACCGACGCAGTCGAGGCCAGCGGGAACGGTAAGTTCGTTCAGACCCGTACAGCCGTAGAACGCACTTGCTCCGATGGATGTCACGGATCCGGGGATGACGAGAATTTTGAGGTATACGCAACCGTAGAAAGCACCCTCACCGATACATCCGACAGTGCCCGGGAACGTGTACGAGGGGTCCGATCTGCCTATCGGATATTGGACGATCGTGGTCAGGCCTTTGTCGAAGAGGACATCGTCTGCAGAGCAGAACCTGGTGTTTTCTGCGCTTACCGAGATCGATGTCAGTGACGAACAGCCCCTGAACACAGAGGTTCCGATCGAGGAGACGGATTTGCCTATGCATACCGACGCAAGCTTGGTGCAGTTTTCGAATGCAAAATCTCCGACGGAGGTGACCCCGTCGGAAATAACGACCGAGTTCAGATTCAACCTGCTGAGCTGCCATGGCGTACTTACGTAAGAACTGCCGTAAGCATACCAATCTCCCGAACCTACAAAAGTGATCTTTTCGATACTGACACAGCCTTCGAAGACAGGGTGATCGGTCGATCCGACACTGTCGATACATGCCGGAATGGCGAGTTCGCTGATATTCGTACAATCTTTGAATGCGGAGCCCCCTATGGAGGTGATTCCGTACGTGACGGTGACCGAGGACAGGGAAGATCTGCTGAGCTGCCAGGGCGCGTATCCGTAATATGAGGGTTGGGAACTATCGGTTCCGTACTGGAACCAAGCCCCCGAACCCGTGAACGTGATCTTGCCGATGCCGACACAGCCCTCGAAGACTGGGACGGTATTGGATACCACGCAATCCAGGCCTGCGGGCACCGTCAGTACGTTCAAACCCGTACAGCCGGAGAATGCTCCGATTCCGACCGAAGCTACGGAATCGGGAAGGGATATTTCGGCCAGGGCGGTACAGCCGGAGAATGCGTATTCCCTGACTGATTTAACGCCGTCGGGGATCCCGTATCCGGAATCGGATTTACCGAGGGGGTACTGTATCAATACCGTTTTGCCCGAGTCGAAGAGAACATCTCCCTCCGAACGAAGATAGGCGTTGTTCTCGCTGACAACGATCGATGCAAGCGCGGTACAGTCCCTGAATGCCTCGGATCCGATCGAGTTGACGGAATTGCCGATGCGGATCGAAGAAAGTCCGGTACAGCCGGAGAAAGCACGGTCTCCGATCGTTCTCACGCCGTCGGATACGGTGATCGAAGCCAGATTGGACCTGCTGATCTGCCATGGCGTATACGGGTAAGAGTCGTTGTAGGGGAACCAATCACCCGATCCCGTGAACGTTATGGTTTCGATGTTGGAGCATCCTTCGAAAGCTGGATGTTCGGAAGAGACGACGCTGTCGAGACCTGCGGGCAGAGTAAGTTCTTTCAGCCCGGCACAGTCTTTGAACGCAGAGGTTCCGATCGAAGTTACTGCGGCAGACAGTTCGAGAGAACCTAGGGAAGAACATCCAGCGAATGCGGAGTTCCCGATCTTCGAAACCGAATTCCCGATGGTGAGCTTCGAGAGTTTCGCACAGCCGTTGAACGCATTGTCATCGACGGATGTTACGCCTTCGGATACGGTTACCTCGGTGAGATTCGATCTGCTCAGCTGCCAGGGTGTGTGGACGTACGAAGTGCCGTAGGAGCACCAATCTCCCGATCCCGTGAACGTTACGGTTTCGATACCTGTACAACCCTCGAAGACCGGATTCTCAATGGAAACGACGCTGTCGAGACAGGCAGGCAGAGCAAGTTCTTTCAGCCCGGCACAGTCTTTGAACGCAGAGATTCCGATCGAAGTTACCGTATTGGGCAGTACGAGAGATCCGAGAGCGGTACATCCCGCAAATGCCGAGTTCCCGATCTTCGAAACCGAATTCCCGATGGTGAGCTTCGAGAGTTTCGCACAGCCGCTGAACGCATTATCTCCGACAGAGGTGATGCCTTCGGATACGAATATCTCGGTCAGGCCGGACCTGCTGAACTGCCAAGGGGTGAGTTTGTAATCGGACGGGCCGTAATCATGCCATTCGCCGGATCCGATGAATGTTATTTTTGTGATATTGGAACAGCCGTAGAAGACTGGGTTGTCCTTATCGCATACGCAATCCAGCCCGGCCGGAACCGTAAGTTCCGTCAGATTGTTGCAGTTGTAAAACGCACCTTTTCCGAAGGATGTTACCGAACCCGGGATAAGAAGGGCCCTGAGCGAGAGATTGTCGCTGAATGCGTAAGCGACGATGGAAGAGACCGTGCCGGGGACCGTGTAGTCCGAATCGTCTTTACCTGCGGGGTACAGGAATAATATGGTCGTTTCGGAGTCGAACAGAACGTTATCTTTCGAATAAAAATGATCGTTGCCGATGACGGTGACCGTGGTCAGCGAAGAGCAACCCCTGAATACGGAGTTTCCGATCTCGGAGACGGAACTCCCGATGCTGACCGAAGAAAGTTTGCCGCACCCGTAAAAAGCTCCGTCGCCGATCGATGTGACGGAATCGGGTATGTCGAGGGACTTGACGGCAGTGCAGTTCATGAATGCGTATGCTCCGATCGAACCCACGCCATCCGCTATGCAAACCTTGGTCAGGCAGGACCTGCTCAGCTGCCAGGGCGTAAATCCGTAATAGGACGGTTGCGAACCGGAAGTGCCGTATTCGTACCAGTTTCCGTCTCCGGTAAAGGTGATCGTCTCGATATCGGTGCATCCTTCGAAGATGGGTCCGGTATTGGATCCTACGCAGTCGAGGGATGCCGGAACCGTAAGATCTTTCAAACCCGTATAGTTCCTGAAGGCCGATTCGCAGATCGAGGAAATTCCCTCGGATATAACGATCGTCGTCACCGAGGACCTGCTCAGCTGCCAGGGCGTAAGACCGTAATCGGAAGGTGCGTAATCATACCATTTGCCGGTTCCGCCGAATGTTATCTTGGTGAGACCTGAGCATCCTTCGAATATCGGATGTTCGGCATCGCCGACGCAGTCTATGGTCGCAGGAACGATAAGTTCCTTCAGACCGGTGCATCCGGAGAATGCACTTGTACCGATCGATGAGACGGAATCCGGAATGGAGACAGATAAGAGTGACGTGCATCCGTAGAATGCATATTCGGATATCGTCCGCACGCCATCGGGAACCACAAATGCGGTACCGGATCTGCCGAGGGGATACAGTATCAGTTTGGTTATATAGCCGTTATAAAGAACATTTTCGACCGAACGGAAATCGGCATTGCTTCCGCTTACCACTATCGTGGCGAGAGATTTGCAGTCGCGGAACACGGCGGTTCCGATGGAAACGACGGAGGTGCCGATGTATACGGAAGATAATTCGGTACAGCCTGCGAAGGCATTGTCGCCGATGCTTCTGATGCTGTCGGATATGCTTATCCCGGTCAGGCTGGACCTGCTCAGCTGCCATGGCGTATACGGGTAGGAGTCGTTGTAGGGGAACCAATCTCCCGATCCCGTGAACGTTACGGTTTCGATATTGACGCAGCCTTCGAAGACCGGATCCTCTGGGGAAACGACGCTGTCGAGACCTGCAGGCAGGGAGAGCTTTTTCAGGCAGGTACAGTCTTTGAACGCAGAGGTTCCGATCGAGGTCACCGCGTTAGAAAGTTCGAGAGATCCGAGCGAGGAGCAGCCCGCGAATGCGGAATTTCCGATCTCGGACAACGATTCGGGGAATTCGATCGATACTATCGATGTACAGCCCGCGAATGCGGAATTTCCGATCTTCGTAACCGAAGTCCCGAAGGATACGGTTGCGAGGTTCGAACATCCGCTGAACGCATTGTCGCCGACGGATGTCACGCCGACGGATACGGTTATCTTGGTTAGATTCGATCTGCTGTACTGCCAGGGGGTATGCAGGTACGAAGTGCCGTAGGAGTACCAATCTCCCGATCCGGTGAACGTTACGGTTTCGATTTCGGTACATCCCTCGAAGACCGGATTCTCTGTGGAAACGACACAGTCGAGGCCGGCGGGCAGAATAAGTTCTTTCAGGTCGGTGCAGTCCTTGAACGCAGAGATTCCGATCGAGGTCACCGCGTTAGAAAGTTCGAGAGAACCCAGAGAGGAACAGCCCGCGAATGCCGAGTTTCCGATCTTCGTAACCGAAGTCCCGAAGGATACGGTTGCGAGCTTTGCACAGCCGCTGAAAGCATTATCGCCGATTGATGTCACGCCGGCGGATACGGTTACCTCGGTAAGATTCGATCTGCTGATCTGCCAGGGGGTGAGGACGTACGAAGTGCCGTAGGGGTACCAATCTCCCGAGCCCGTGACAGTTATCTTTTTGATATTGGTGCACCCGTCGAATGCCGGATTTTCTGCGGATCCGACACTGTCGATGCCTGCAGGAATGGTGAGTTCTTCCAGAGCGGAACAGTCCTTGAACGCATAGGTTCCGATCGATGAGACGGAATTCCCGATGGTGACCGCGGAGAGGTTAGAACAGCCGCTGAACGCATTGTCGCTGACCGAAAATACCTTGCCTGAAATTACCGCCTCTACCAGGTTGGACCTGCTGAGCTGCCAGGGTGTGTATTCATAGTCGGACCCGTAATCGTACATTTTTCCGGATCCGAGGAAGATGATCGTTTTGATGCTGGTGCACCCCGCAAAGATCGGATTTTTGTCGGATCCCACGCAGTCCAGGGTCGCGGGGACCGAGAGCTGGTACAAACCTTCGCAATCGTTGAACGCACCCTGTCCGAGATATGTGACCGATTCGGGAATGAGGATCGCGTTGACGGACGAACAGCCGGAGAATGCGTATTCGCCGATCTTGGAAACCCCGGAAGGAATCTCGTACGAAGTGGTGGATCTGCCGATCGGGAACTGTATCAATACTGTTTTATCATAGTCGAAAAGAACATTGTCGACCGAACGGAAATCTGCGTTGCTTCCGCTGACCTCGATGTATGTTAAGCTGGTACAGCCGCTGAACACGGCGGTTCCGATCGAGTTTACGGAAGTGCCTATGTAGACATAAGACAATTTGGAGCAGCCCGTGAACGCATAATCCCCGATAGTTTTCACGTAATCGGATATTTTTACGACGGACAGGCCGGATCTGCTGATCTCCCACGGCGTGTATTCGTATGAAAGGCCGTAATCGAACCAGGCTCCGGATCCCCCTATCGTGATGGTTTCGATATTCGTACATCCCTCGAAGACCGGATTTTCTGTGGATACCACACTGTCGAGATTGACAGGCAGACAGAGCTCATGCAGACCGGTGCAGCCTTTGAACGCCGAGATCCCGACAGAAGCCACCGCATTGGGGATTATTATGGTTTCAATAGAGCAGCAATCCATCAATGCGTATGCCTCGATAGTGGAAACAGCTTCTCCGATCGTGAATTTGGACAGTCCCGCACATCCGCTGAATGCGTAGGCCCCGATAGAGGTCACGCCGTCAAGGATGCAGACCTCCGTCAGGACGGATCTGCTCAGCTGCCATGGCGTGTATTCATAGGAGAGGCCGTATTGGCACCAGTCCCCGTTTCCCGTGAAGGTGATCTTTTGGATATTGGTGCAGCCTTCGAATGTCGGGTAGTCGTCGGATCTGACGCTGTCGATGCATGCGGGTATGGTGAGTTCGGCGAGATTTACGCAGCCTTTGAACGCCGAATAACCGAGAGTCAGAACAGAACCGGGAATGGACACGCAGGTCAGATTGGTGCAGCCTTCGAACGCATAATCTTCGACAGACTCCACGCCGGCCGGAATCTGGTAGGTCAGGTCTGTTTTACCGGCCGGATATTTGACCAGCGAAGCATTTTCCGTATCGAAAAGTATGCCTTCGGAGGAACTGTATCTCGAGTTCCCGCTGACCTGGATCGATATCAGGGCGGTACAGCCTTTGAACACGGACTTTCCCAGAGATGCCAGGGATTTACCGAGGGTCACGTTCTGGAGATTGGAGCAGTCTTCGAACGCATAGTCTCCGACGGAGGTCACTCCGTCGGAGACCGATACCGAGCTCAGAACATATTTACTGAGCTGCCAGGGGGCATACGCGTAGGAGTCCCCGTATTGATACCAGGCCCCGGATCCCGTGAAGGCGATCTTTTTGATATTGGTGCAGCCTGAAAAAACAGGTTTATCGGCGGACCCTACGCAATCGATGGTCGCAGGAACGGAAAGATCGTTCAAACCGGTACAATCTTTGAACGAAGCATCGCCGAGCGACATAACGGAACCGAGGGTCGCGGATTTTAATGCAGTACACCCGTAGAAAGCATAACTGCCGATGGTGGCAGCCAAGCTGCCGAAGTCGACGGACGAAAGCTTGGTACAGCCGCTGAACGCATAGTCTCCGACGGAGGTCACGGCACCGAGGTCCAACGAACCGAGGTTTGTACAACCGTAGAAGCAGTAATTTCCGATCGCGCTAACGGAATCAGGGAAATTCACGTAATCGAGCGAAGAGCAGCCATAGAATGCAGAGGCCCCTATCGAACCGAGAGAATCCGGGAGATATACATCGAGCAGATCCCTGCAGCCGTAGAACGCATGGTCT
Source organism: Acutalibacteraceae bacterium (assembly GCA_963646785.1). Taxonomy (GTDB): domain Archaea; phylum Thermoplasmatota; class Thermoplasmata; order Methanomassiliicoccales; family Methanomethylophilaceae; genus Methanomethylophilus. The sequence goes on along the minus strand of CAVIXW010000010.1, from coordinate 20,515 downwards.
CCGATAGAGGTCAGAGCGTCTGGAAAAGCAACTGATTTAAGGGAACTGCAGCCGTAAAAAGTATCCGTTTCGATCGACGAGAGATTGTTACTAAGGGTAACGGCTTCCAGAGAGGTACAGCCCTGGAATGCAGAAGATCCGATCGTCTGGACGGAATCGTGGATGACGATGGTCGAAATTGATCTGCAATCCTTGAAAGCGGAAGATCCAATGGATGTGACGGATTCCGGGAGTATATAGAAATCGATAAGAGTGCAGCCGCTGAATGCACTCTCGCCGATGGCCGTGACCGAACGGCCGACGTTTGCGGAGACAAGTTTCGCACATCCCTGGAATGCCATATTTCCGACAGATGTGACAGAACCTAGGTCCGCGGATGAAAGCTCGGTACAGTTCTTGAATGCCGACTGACCGAGGGTTTTGACGGCGGAAAGGGTAACGGAAGTTAGACCGGTACCGCCTTCGAATGCACTGTCACCGAGGTCCGAAACAGATTTTAGATCCATTGTCGTAAGCGATCTGCAATTCTTGAATGCGGAACTGCCGATCGATGTGACGGAATCGGGAAGGATTATCTCAGAAACCGAGCTGCATCCCTGAAATGCTGAAGATCCGATGGTTTTGACCGAATCGGCGATGGACACGGATCTAAGGGTCGAACAGGTCATGAATGCATAATTTCCGACAGACAGAACGCCTTTGGAAACCGTAACTGAGAATTCGGCCTTGGCGAGTTGCCAGGGAGTGTAGCTGTAATATGAGGGTTCGGAAGATGATGAACCGTAAGAATACCAATCCCCGGAGCCCGTAAATGTTATCGAACCGACATTTCTGCAATCATAAAAAGCGGGTTTCTCGTTTGAACCGACGCAATCGAGACAGGCAGAAACGGTGAGTTCGATCAGACCAATGCAGCCGGCAAACGCATATTCCCCGAGGGAAGTGACCGAATCCGGGATTTTCAATGCGGAAAGGCCTGTGCAACCGGCAAACGCATTTGATTGTATGGATCCGACCGATTCGGGAATGGACAAGGAGGCAAGTTTATCGCAGCCGTAAAAGGCATTGGTTCCTATGTCCTGAACCCCGAATGCGATGTTTACCGTGGACAAAACGGATCTGCTGAGCTGCCACGGAGTATTTCCATAATAAGGTTTTACGGAACTGTCGGTACTGTACGAGAACCAGGAACCGGTTCCGGTAAAAGTGATGTTTTCGATATTGACGCAGCCGTCAAAGTAGGGGATCGTGTTGGTTCCGACGCAGTCCATGTCGGCCGGAACCGACAGCGAATGAAGATTCGAACATCCGTTGAACACGGCCAGCCCGAGAGTCCTGATATTACCCGGGATGGTCAGCGATTTTAGGGTGGAGCAGTTTTCGAACGCGTAGCTGCGAATCGTACTGACGGACGCGGGGATCTCATATGTATCTACCGTGTTGCACGCAGGATATTGGATCAATTCGGTCTTGTCGTTATTGAAAAGCACGCCCGAGTCGGAACTGTATTTTTTATTGCCCGCGCCAACTTCGAACGAATTCAGGGAGGTGCAGCCATGGAACGCATTTTCCCCGATGGATTCGAGGGAATCAGGGATGTAAACGGAGAGGAGAGAGGTACAACCTGAAAACGAATCGGTGCCTATGGATGTGACAGCATCGGGAAGGGTCAGAGATTCGAGGGCGGTACCGCCTTTGAACGAGTTGTTGCCGATGGACGTTACGGACTTTCCGATATTCGCTGTGGCAAGGGAGGTACAATTGTAAAATGTGTTCTCCCCGATCGATTTCAAAGAATCGGAAAGGGTTATTTCGGTAAGGGAAGAACAAGTGTAAAAGGCATATATGCCTAAGCTTGTAACCGATTCGAGATTTATCGATTTGAGCGATGTACACTTATTGAATGCAGACTGGCCGATGGTTTTAACAGAATCCGGAAGAGTTACGGAAGAAAGGGACGTACATTCGAAGAAGGCGCAAAAATAGATTGCCGAAACATTATCGGGAATATCGATGGATTGAAGAGAGGAGCAAGTACGGAACACGGAAGCTCCGATGGATGTTGTTTTATTGCCTAACTTTACAGTTGTCAGAGAAGAGCATTGCATAAACGCAGCATCTTGAAGGTTTATGACGGAATCGGAGAGAATGACGATTTCAAGTTCGGAACAACTTTCAAACGCATTTTTTCCTATCTGAGTGACCGAATCCTCGACGTGTAGTTCTTTGAAATTGGAAAAATTACGCCATGGCGGATTGTATGGGCCGTAATCCCACATGGATCCATTTCCGGTAACGGTAAGCACGCCCGTATCCGGATCGAATTCATAGTTAACGTCATCACCGCATTGACCGGAATAGTCTGTGGAAACAGCTTCCGATGATTCCGCATTCGCCGAACTAACGTATGCGGATATACACACGAATAAAATCCCCAAAATCAGTGCGCATTTCTTTATGTTGTCACCCCAGTTAGATAAACATATTTTGCTCGAGGACATTAACGAAAGCGGATATCGGAACAAGATTCCGAATATCCTGAAATTCTAAACCGAAGACCAACTCAGGTTCGTATATCTCGGGGGTGTCGTACCCCCGAAAAGGAGATCAGGCTGTCCTCTTCTTGGCAAAATCGACGAGAACCAGTATGAAGATCACCGCAACGATCGACAGAACGAGGTAAATATCCTTGGATGTTTCGACGGCCCCCTGGGGGGTTGAAGGGGCCTGCTGGACCCATTTGCCGTCGGTTTTGGTAAACGATGATCCTGCCAGGTTTGCCGCATTCGGTTCGAGCACCGTTTCGCCATCCGCGGCATAGAATGTACCGTCGAAGGCGGAGGTGCCGATGTGTGTGACTGATTTGGGGATGCTGACGTGAGAGAGGTTGGTACACGAAGAGAATGCGTTATCGCCTATCGTGGAGACGGAATTTTCGATAACGACCGATCTGACGGAGTCTTTGTTCTCGTCCCAGGGGGTCCGACCGTCGGTGAAGTCGTTCATCATCATGGTCATCAGATCAGAAACACCTTTTATGGTAAGCACTCCGGTGGCGGGATCGAACTCCCAGGTTACATTGGAACCGCAGTATTGAAAACCGTTGGTCGACGCTGCATCCGAAGAGTCGACATTCGACAGCATGAGGAATGCAGATGTGCAGACCAAGACGGCAACAATCGGTAATATGGAGTACTTCGTGATATTCTCATCCCCTTAGGATGCTTAATCATTTTGCTGGGGCAATAAATAACCAACGTAGACAGTCAATAGACATCCCGAAATATATAAATGGCGAACTAGTGCATTTTTCGATAACAATCTGTTTGTCTGCAAATTGGATAGATTATCGTCCGAGGAGCTTTATCACTTCAGTCTGCGGACCGAATGAAGAGAACTCCGAAGATGATAGGACATAACGGATTCTTTTACCGATAATCGGCAGCTACCGACGTGCTAGAACGGAAGATCGGTATTTTCAAAAACACAAACAGGACCGGTTGTGTAAAATATTTATGTCCGCTATTGCATTTGTAGAACAATAACCCGAAATCTGTATCGGATTCGGAGGATGATACAATAATCACAAAAACCGGTTCATTCGATTCACTGAACTACGGAACCGTATTGAAGATAGTTGCGGTGATCTCTACCGCTATGGCGGCACTGTTCGTTCTCGATGACGGGGCCGATATCTCCTCCGCCCAGATAGCCGATACTGGACGCTGCGGCCAAGATGCGTACTACATGTATTTTTCCGACGGTACACTGGAATTATTCGGAACCGGATCGACCTATAACTACGACACATACCTTGCACCCTGGTACGACTATCGCAAAGATATAAACAAGATCGTCATCGGCGAAGACATCACCGGCCTCGGCGCGTGGACCTTCGTCAAATGCAAGTATGTCAAAGAGCTCACGATACCGATCACCCTCAACAGCGTCGGTTCCGATATGTCCAGCGCCTTTGCCGGATGCATCAACATCCAGAAAATCAATTTCACCTACGGGACGAACGGTTGCGGGTATAATTATTCGGCAGAACGCGGTTCCAATTCGTGGTATCAGGACACCCCCTGGTATCAGAGCAGGGACGCCCTGAAGGAGATCAGCTTCTCGGACCGTATCCGGGGCATAGGAACCTATGCGTTCCGCGAACTTAACCTGACTTCGGTCACGCTTCCCGACAGCATCACGTATCTGAGCAAACACTGCTTCTACAACTGCGAAAAGTTAACCGACGTGTCCCTTCCGGTAAGTCTCAATTCCTACGGTGACGAGAATTACCCGGCATTCGAGGGCTGCATGGCGGTTGAAAATATCGGGATCAGTCCCGGGAACGGAGTTCCGTTCGATTACAAGAATATGGAAGGAATATACAATGCACGTTTGGCCCCGTGGAATCTGAATTCGGATGTTGCAAAGTCGATCGTTATCTCCGACGGACTCGAAAAAATAGGAAGGTACATGTTCTGGTACACCAACATCAAGAACCTTACTATCCCGCTCAGTGTCGCTCCGTATGCAACCATTTACTCCAATGTATACTACTTCAAAGGGCCGTACGAATCTCTCGAAAATGTTACCATTACCAAAGGTACAGGATTCGTATACGATTACGGCGACAAGGACTCTTCCCTGTATCTGCCCTGGAACAAAGCACCGAATCTTAAAAAATTGACAATCGGAGAAGGC
>CAVIXW010000010.1:0-15769 GCA_963646785.1 Acutalibacteraceae bacterium | reverse complement strand
CGGCAACTATATGTTCAATTCCTGCAAGGCGGAAACGGTCGTCCTCCCGAATTCGCTTGTATCTCTCGGCAAACTTACATTCGTCAACTGCAACATGAAATACCTCACCCTTCCGATAAATCTCAATGCCGCCTGGCTCGATAAGGACTCTCCGTTCCAGGGCGTTACCGGCGTAGAAAAGATAAACTTCACGCCCGGTTCGGGTTACGGCTTCATCTATGCTGCATCCAAAGGAAGCAATTGCTGGTACCAGCTTACTCCCTGGTATCAGAGCAGGAGCGTTCTGAAAGAGGTGACTTTCGAAGAAGGGATCAAGAGAATAGGTTCCAACGCATTCCGCGAACTGAACATCAGGTCCATCGAGATCCCCGACACTGTCGAAACTTTGGGGGATCACTCGTTCTATAGCTGCAGCAGCCTGTACAGCCTTACAATCCCAGTATCCCTCGACAGCATGTACTCCGTCATGTACCCGGCATTCGAAAAATGCGAGAACGTCACACATCTGAGATTGACCGCCGGAGCCCACGGTGGTGTGGGATTCGATTCCGACCTATATTCTCCTTTCTGGTGCACATCCGAAAGCAAGTTGGATTTATTGATCGTCGATGAGGGGATCACCCACATCGGAACCAATGCTTTCAAGAATTACAGATTCATCGATTCGGCAAGCAAGACCATGCTGCCCACAGCCGAAAATCTGAGCGGACATAGATTTACAGGTTCGTTCGGCATGTTGAAAATAGCGGATAGGGTTCATGACGGTTCGGATTCCTCCGTCGAATCCAACTCCGACATAGGCTCCTGCGGCCCCAATGCGACATATTCCTATTCCGACGGCACACTCGTGATCTCCGGGTACGGCGACATGTACGAATACCCATTCGCAGGAACCCCCTGGTTCGGACACACCGACGACATACGGAAGATCGTCATCAGCGAGGGCATCACCTCCCTTAGCAAGTGGGCGTTCATCAAATGCTCGGGACTGACGGAACTTACGATGCCGATCACCCTCAACAGCATAAGGTTTGATTCGTATCCGGCATTCCTGGGTTGCTGCAGTGTGGAAAAGATCACGTTCACCTGCGGCGACGGCGGATACGGAAGGGATTATGCGGCGTACAAAGGACGCGACTGCTGGTATCAGCTTACTCCCTGGTATCAGAGCAGAGATTGTCTGAAAGAGATCACTTTCGCCGACGGTACGACGCACATAGGGTCCGATGCGTTCCGCGAACTGAACATCACGTCCATCGCGATCCCCGCCAGCGTGACCTCTCTGGGGAGCCACTGTTTCTACAACTGTAAGGCATTGACCGATCTGAAAATTTCGATGAGCGTCAACCCTTACGGAAACGAGAACTATCCCGCATTCCAGGGTTGCACCGCGATCGAGAATATAACGTTCTGCCGCGGCACGGGAAGTCCCTTCAATTACAGTGATTGGACGGGATCTTCCAAAAATTCAGATAAAGCACCCTGGAACATGTATTCGGTTCCGAAGAAGATAGTCATACTCGAGGATGTATTGTCTTTTGGAAAAAATGTGTTCAGCGGATGCAACATCAGGGAACTTACCATTCCGATCAATCTCAATGCCGTATGGTGGGACGATTATGCTATTTTCAAAGATGCGACGGCAATAGAGAAGATAACATTCACTCCGGGCTCCGGATACGGGTTTAGCTACGCATCCTCCTACGGATACAACTGCGTATACAAGAAAACGCCTTGGTACCTAAGCAAAAATACTCTGAAAGAGATTGTATTCGAAGACGGCATCAAAAGCATCGGTACCAATGCTTTCCGCGAACTGGATCTCGCTTCCCTCGTGATCCCCGACAGCGTCGAATCGTTGGGTGAGAATTCGTTCTATCATTGGGACAGGCTGACCCATCTTACGATCCCCATAACGCTCGACTGCGTGCAGTCTGCACAACATCCTGCATTTGATCAATGCAACAGGATCACCAGTCTGAAGCTGACTGCCGGTACCAACGGAAGGGGATTCGATTATACAGACTACCTTCCGATCTGGTGTACTTCAGGCTGCTACCTCAGCAAAATAACTGTCGACGGCGGAATCACTTATGTCGGAGACAATACCTTCGCCGAATACACGTTCTACGAATCCGAAACAAGTATCATATCGGCCATAGCCGAAAATCTGAGCGGACATACATTTACCGGAATTTCGGGCGTTATGATGCTGTCCGACCATGCATTCGATAATACTGATCCGTCTGACGGACCGAATGCTGCCAAGCACATCGCCTCCGGATCTGTCGCTATCGGAACTGCCGTAGTATCGATGATAATCGTGACGTTTGCCTATGCCTGGGTAAGAAAAAGGCCTTGATCCAGCAGTGCTCTTAAAAGATCCCTTTGCCTTTCGCGGAATCAGACTCAGGTTTCACGAAAGGTAAATAGGACATACTTCTCCGAACATTTGTCCGTATATCCTAAGGTCCCACAAACCGGGCCGCTCAGGGAACTTAAGGGAACCTGTTGGATAATAGCCGATATTCAAAAAATCATCATAGGGGCCGTTGCAAAATCGATCAAGGACCATAGCAACGAATGATATCTGGGTCATGGCCCGAAGATCAAATGTAGTACTCATCGCTCCTTGACGCAACGACTTCGGTAGTAACATTTTTGGAAAGATCGCCGATTGAAACATTGGCCGTGATATCTTTTAATTTGGATTCGGTGCCTCTCCAAAACGAATAAACAGCGAACTGGGCGCTGCTTTCAATCTCCAAAACTTGCGGATCGAATGAAGATAAAAGGCTATGGGATCCTTCAAGGGCCAGGAGAACGTCGTCAACGGATATGGTAGTTGCAGGGCGAGAGAGAACATATCCTCCGTTCGGCCCGCGTTCGCCCTTGACGAATCCGGCTTTGCTGAGAGCCTGAATGATCTGCTCAAGATATTTCAGGGGGATATTCTGCCGTTCGGACACATCCTTCAATTTGACATTGCCCGTCGTCTGATTGATGTTCAAATCAATCAATGCACAGAGGGCATAACGGGTCCTGACACTAATCTGCACAACCGACCAATGCCACATCTCAATAAATAATTTCTCTTAAATTAACAGGGGAAATACGGAAAATATCTGAAATTTTAGAACTGAAAGCTTTTTATTTACAGATGGTGCTATCATCCTATGGTCCAGTTCCAATATTGGTTCCGTGACGGAAGAACGGGAATGGTCGATGCCGACAATCCCCAGCAGGTTCTCGATAATATTTTCAAAGATTTCAATGCACGCCTCAGGAACGACAGTCACGTCGACTTCTCCAACTACAGAAAACATTTCCATTATTACGTCGAAGAATGGGGTTCGGGCAAAATCGTGGGCGAGTTCCGCGGCTGCAGGGATCTGAACCGTCGCGGTCGTCGAGAACGGGATATCGGTTCTTCCCGCATATGCCAGTTTCGCGGGCCATCATAAGATAGATTTTTAATATGGAAGGTATTCGCGCAGTCATTACATTCCAACAAAGGTGACCAACATGGCAGACCAGAAGAAAGTAATCAGACTTAATTACAAAGCATACCTCGCAGACGCAGACAAGCTGTACGACACCACCGAAGAGCAGGCCGCCAAAGATGCCGGCATTTACAACGAGCGCACCACCTACGCTCCCCTGGCTTACATTGCCGGATCCAAGAAGCTCTTCAATGCCCTCGACGAGGCCCTTCTCACTGCCAAAGTCGGAGAAGAATTCACCGTCGAGATCCCCTGCGAAGAGGCTGCAGGACCCAAGAACCCAAAACTTCTCGAGACCCACGCCATCAAAGAGTTTTACAAGCAGGAGATTAACCCCTACCCCGGCCTTACTGTTTCTCTCGGCAACAAGGTCGGTACCGTCCTCTCTGTCGGAGCCGGTCGTGTCAAAGTCGACTTCAACAGTCCCCTCGCAGGTCACGATCTGAAATACGTCGTTACCGTAACCGAAGAGATCACCGACAACGCCGAGAAGGCCAAAGCAATCGTGGAAGCTGATTTTGCGAAAGCCGATGATTTCAAATTCGACTTCCCCGGTGACAAAGTTGTTGTTACTCTCCCCGACGTTGTCAAATTCAACCAGGACTGGCCTGTTGCAAGGTTCAGGGTTGTTTCGGATCTTCGTGAGGCATTCGGTGTCGACACCGTCGAATTCGTCGAAGTTTGGTCTGTCGCTAAGACGGAAGAGCCTAAATCCGAGTGAGCAAAGGATATATAGCAGGAGCCGAATCTCCTGCTGTCCAGCTCGGACAAACATTTTATTATCTTACTGGGCGGGTATTCTAGCACGGATAAGGAGACAGCCTCCTAAGCTGTATGTCTGGGGTTCGAATCCCCACCCGCCCGCTTTTTTATTGATTGTTACAACAACGGATTGATATCCGAAAGTTCTGTCGAGATCATGTTCTCGAAACATAGCATCTGTTCCGATTCTTAACAGTACGTGAAATGTTTTATATTACATCCAACTGATTATTCGTTATGCATACTACCACCCTAGTCCCGGATGAGGTACCACCGGGAACTATACTTGTCTGTTCCCGTTGCAACCATAAGTGGGCTATCCGCAAAAGGGGGGCCCTACCCAAGAATTGTCCGAAGTGCCGTTCCACCCTCTGGCTTAAAAAATATTACAACTACACCTGTCTCAAGTGCAATCATGTGTGGGGTACCGCCAATGAATCTCCGGAAAGATGCCCCAAATGCCATACGAGCAAATGGAATACTCCCCCCACCCCCGAAATCATCAAATCGCACCCTGTCAAATGCAAACTTCAAAATTCTACCAAGCAGGACGTACTCAAAGCATATTCCCAGAACAAAGGTTGTTTCAAAATATCCAATGAATTCAATCTCGCATTTTCCGACGTGATCGATGCCGTTCTCGAGGCATATCCGGAGGAAAAGGTTCGTTTCTGAGACACCCTATGAATTAGGGCACGGTGATGCCGAGCAGAATAGCTTAACTTTCACAGTATGAACGGGTATCGAAAGCTATCTAAAATGCGGAATCTGGGTTTGCATCATGGATTCATATTGGCGGGACCATATTTCCGCGAACGAAGGACACTCGCCCCCGCCCCTACCGTTTCGGAAATTCTTGCGTCGGAGATCTTCGGCAGACGGCAATCGGACCCTGAACCTGCATCCCGATCGAAATTCTAAACGACTGAAATTCGATTTATAATGTAGAAACCCGGTCTTTGCGCCGGTCCAAGGCATTTTTGACACTGAGTTTTGCCATTCCGCGACCCGCAATCGCATTCTTGGCGGACTCGGGAATTCCGAGAAAAACAATATTGTCCGTAACTTCCGTCATGAAGCTCATATTTTTTCTGACCTCGGAATATGCATCCTGCAGATCTTTCAAAACCGAATTTGTGATCTGGGCGATATCATACATATTGTGCGACATGTAGTCCTCCCTGTTGATAAAACGGGGGCAGGCGCTGACGAAAGGATTGTATGTCCCGTCGCGGTAATCGTCTTCAAGGTCATCCACGGCATCCATGACATATACGGCGGCGGTCAGGCCGATGTACATCCTGCGTAGCGCTTCGGAATCGGATTTACCCGCGATATCTGACAAAGGTTCGGTCAAAGCCTTACCGAAAACATTCCCCATACGGACGGCATCCGTGCACCCGTCCGCTTCGAGTTTCCGAAGTTCTTCAAAACCGTTACCGACGATACGGTCGTATTCCGGATATTCGTTTTCGGCTTTCTGAACCGCTCTGCTGAGAACCAGATCGATGAACTGCGTCTTCAACGAAGGTTTGTCGACCCTGTCGTCGTAAAGTTCCCATTTGGTCAAGAGTATAGTATATGCGGCCATGCGTCTGAACAGTTCCTGATCCGTGAAAGGTTTCTGAAAAACGCATTTCCAGGATTTCGGAGTATGTTCGAAAGAATCGTCTCCGCCCATGACGGAATTGAGTACGATCGTGTTGAAACACATATCGTAATTCACGGCTGCGGTTGAAACAAGTCCGAACTGTGATTTCAATTGATGGCAGGTTTCGCAATAGTACCTCTGATAGGAATCGAGTTCCCTAGCAGTAAGGCGGCCATACAACGGAAGCGTGTATCCGAACATCGAACACAGTAGTCGAATGCACTAAAAAACAGTTGTGTCGGCAACCAGGTTGTTGTGCGGTTCCCATCGAAAACATCCTTTCGTTCATCTGACCCAGATCCCTGAATTTGCCACATATTTCACATCATATCCAACTGTATTAATTAGAAATTAAAATTGTTTATATATAAATTAAGGTCTGATGCTTGGTTCAAAGGTGTCAGCAAATGACTGAACTAGTTAAACAAAAACGCCTGAGTCCGGGAGTGTTCCTTCTCCTGATCATCCTGCTAAGTTGTTTTGCACCCATCTCGACGGACATGTATCTTCCCGCACTGAGTACGATGGTTGCGGATCTGGATACCAACGAATCGATCATGAATATCACGTTGTACGGTTTCATGCTGGTTCTGGCCGTATCGATGCTCGTGACCGGCCCCCTTACGGATAAATACGGGAGAAAGAAATTCCTTATCGGGTGTCTCGTTATCTACATAATTTCTTCCTTTGCCTGTGCATATTCCCAGAACATTTCCTCACTGATCGTTTTCAGGATCGTCCAGGCCTTCGGGTCCGGCGGCGTGATGACCATTTCCACCGCATTTGTCAAGGATTCGTATTACGGTTCGGCAATGAGCAGAGCTTTGAACATCGTGGCGATGATCGGCGTCCTGGGACCGGTTATCGCGCCCATAGCGGGTGCCGCGATCATCAGCACCATGGGGTGGAGGGAGACCTTCGTCGCTCCGGCCCTGTTCGCGATTGTCTGCCTCGTTATATCGCTCTTCGTTACCGAAACCATTCCGCAGGAACAGAGGGTGACCGGCGGCATGTCGGCCATGCTCAGCGGAATGAAGGGACTCTTCCGCGATCGCGCATTCATGGTGTTTTTGATCCTGATCTGTCTATTCAACCTGCCCCTGATGGCATACCTAGCCGTTTCCTCGTACGTATACGAGGGATCTTTCGGATTCTCCGAAACGGAATACTCTCTGGTCCTGGCGGCCGCATTGATAGTCAGCATATTCATGATGATGATCATCAACAGATTCACCGCCCACACGGTCAACAAAAAACTCATCCCGTTCTTCTTCGTCATCGGGTTCATCGGCTCGATTCTGATGTATGCGATCGGTCACAATTCCTGGACCACGTTCCTGCTAGCATACATGTTTCTGATAACCGCAGGCGCCTCCATCCGTCCGTGGGGAATGGGTGTACTGATGAGAAGCCATCCAGGAAACAGCGGAACCGTATCCTCGCTGATAAACTTCATGTTCTTCATCGTCGGAACCGTGGGAATGATATTGGCCACCTTCGATCCGGATTATATCCGTGTAATCGGAATTCTGTCGATCGCTGTCTCGGTGATCTACGTGGTGCTTTATCTGGTACTAGCGAACATGGGATTCTCGAAGATCCGCGAACTGGAAGGTACCGCAGCAGGGGATGATCTGCAGTAAGGTCCCTGGCGGGGCATCGGGTCCGCCCTTATGCCCCGATTCTTATCTTTATAGTATACAACCGATCCGAACTGTTTGGCTTCGTCCGGGGCCGCATATAATATCAAACCAGTTTATCAGCTGATGCCGACAAATAGGTCGGATCTTCAAACTGCTCGGTACGTGCCAAAATTGAGTAAAAGTCAAAAAAATGTAGTTTAAACTATAATTTTCAAGGATCCATTAGCCATAACATTCTTATTGCATCCAGCCGATTGAACGCCATGAACACTAAAATGGTGGCTCTACTGGCTGTCGTTGTCGTAGTGGCTGCAGGTATAGGTATCGCCTGCGTCGCTCTTGACGACAAGAAGGACTCCGGACCGACTTCCGATTACAAACTGCTTGATTCCACGGACAATATCAAAAAAGGACTCACCCTTGTAATTGACTTCACGACAGGGGAAGGAACTGCGACCACGAAACAGGTGGTCAATTCCGTCGAAAACGACATTGTCAAAAGTTCCGTAACGGGTACGCTGAAAAATGCCTATGTCAAAGAACTGATGTCCCTTTCCACATTCGTACCGACGGATTGGATTTTCGACTATACTGGCGATGCTCCGGAAAATGTCAAAATCGACGTTAACGATAACGTGTATACCATCAACGGAACATATAAGTACGATGTATCCTCCACAACTTTCGAAAATCTTAAGATTACCTGGGATGGAAAGGATGTAACGAATGTTACCGGCGGCATCAAATACGATGTCAAAACCGATGATGCCTCCTTCCAGACGGATTTCAAACTGACAACGAAAGATAATCTGCTGTTGATCACAGGCAGCCTATCTATGGATCTTTCGTTTAAAGTCTCCGAGTACTTCAAGAATAGCCTTGATGCGTGGGATCCATCCAATTACGGGGAGATCGCCAAATCCCAGGGAACGGTAAAGTTCGGAAACGTTGATGCGGAGAACTACCTGGTCGACGGGACCTGCGCTGATGGAACCGTTTATGAAAATACCAAAAAATACGTATATGGCGGATACGAGGTATATACCGAAGGAAAAATGGACGGGTTGAACACAACCGTAAAATTATCGATCTATCTCGCTTAAACGATTTAGGGGGGTTTCCCCCGATTTTCATTTTTTACGGCATATTTTCCAGATACAGAAGATCTGAAAACCGATTTGGATCCGGTTGACATGCCTAGGTCCGACCGATGGCTTATCGGATTTCAAATTAAAACGTGATCCTTATCCGACACTCCTGGAAGGGTCGAGCAGCGGGGGCGGATATATCTTGTTAAATGAAGACGGTGTGATTATTCCGTTCGATATCCAGCATCGTCGAGGCCGATAAAAGTAATAAGCCATTATATATGGGAAAAACTTACCGACTTTATTAAGATGCCAGCAATGGCTAGGTGAGTCAATGTCACAGTCTGTAGAAGATTTAATCGCATCCTACATGAATCAGTCCCCTCTTGCGTTCACATCGATGGCGATTGTTACCGGTGAAAAAGAGCACGAGGACACGAACGCACCGAAAAATGCCGAAAACGTGAACATTCACGGAGCCGTAAGCGGGGATCCCGCCTGCGAGTACAGCTGTTGCAGCGACAATGGTTACTGTAAAACCCCTGCGCAGCATGCTGCCGTTATCGGATGTGTCGTCGTCTGCTGTGTATGCTGTTGCTACTGCACCAACGGATTCGGCGGATATTACACATACTGGCCTTTCTGATCTGGAATCGGTCCTGGATGAGCCGCCTCATTTCGGTTATTATCAAACCCACACTTGCATGCGGAATGGCATGCAAGCATTGTTATCATTCTGCCGAGGAACTTTCCTCCGCCGAACATATTTCCCTTGAAAGACTCGAGCACCTCTTCAGAATACTGTCACGCGAATATGATTCCGTTTGGTTCGTATGGCATGGCGGCGAGCCTCTTTCCCTCCCGTTCAGTTTTTACAAGAATGTGATCGAACTCGAGAAGAAATGCTTCGGACCCCGCAGATTCGGCAACACTATCCAGACAAACGGCCTGGGACTCAATCGCAGATTGATCAAATTCTGCCAAAATAACGAGATCAATATCGGAATTTCACACGAAGGGCCGTATGATGACGTCCTCCGTCATGACGGTAGCAGGATCGAATCGATGATAGTCGATATGTCAGAAGGAGAACGTTTGTTTTCCGTCAATTCGACCATCTCCAAAGAGACCCAAAGCAAACAGTCCGAGATATTTCGTCACTTCCGCGATATCGGTGCCGCCGTCAGCCTAAGTCCCGTACTGCCGGTCGGATGCACCGCATGCCACAGAGAACTCGTTCCCGATCCGGATTCCTACATCCGTTCCAGTATCGAAGCGTTCGACGAATGGTTCAATGACCCGGACTGCAAAACCCCGTTGGTGCCCCATCTGCTGTATGTACTTTCGGCACTCGGAAACCCCCAGTTCAGCGATTGCGCTCACAATTCCTGTCTGACCAAATGGCTATGCATATATCCCAACGGGGACCTATATCCCTGTGCCAAACCTTGTCCCGGGTCGATGAAACTGGGCAATATAGACAATATCGAATCTATCTCGGATGCGTTTCACAGCGAAGCTTTCGGAACATTACTCAAAGGAACAATCCTCCGCAGAGAAAAGTGTCGGACCTGCGAATTGTTCGAGTACTGTCAGGGCGGCTGCACTCTCGATGCGTATTATGAATCTGGGATCGAGAACAACGGCGGCGAATCCTGCAAGATCTACCGCGAGATCTTTACCCATGTGAAGAAATGCGTTGACGAAATCATTGATGAAAAGAAGGACCTTTCCAACTACAATCCCTTCGTCAGGGACGCTGTACTCGGAAAGATCGTCAATCCCGCGCTTACCAGATTATGATCGCTGGGTTATTGCCGCAACGGCGCTGACCTCTATCTTCACGCCCTTGGGCAACGAAGAAACTGCAACGCAGGTTCTTGCGGGATAGGGGCGGACGAAGAATTTATCGTAAATGGAATTTACCTTGGCAAAATCGCACATGTCGGAAAGATACAGATTCACCGAAACAATCGAGTTTCTTCCGGCACCCGATGCTTCAATCACCGCGAGCAGATTTTTCAATGCGAGATCGGCCTGTTCCTCTATGGAATCGGGTATGGTCCCGGTCTCGGGATCCAGCGGGATCTCCCCGGCGGTGAACACGAATCCGCCCGAAACAATCCCCTGCGAATACGGGCCGACCGCCGGCGGAGCATTATCTGTCCTGACCTCTTTGATGTTATCCATAATCATTCACCCAAACTGTTGATATCATAAGGCGTGTTCTGATACACGTAGTAATTGAGCCAGTTGCTGAAAATAAGATTCGCGGTACTTCTCCAGGTCATTATCGGGTCCCGTGTGGGATCGTCATTGGGGAAGTAATGGTCCGGTACGTGCGGATCCAAACCCTTCTCGAGATCGCGGTAATATTCATAGGACAGGGTATTGGGATCGTATTCCATATGCCCTAAAATGAATATCTGACCGAACTGCTCGCTGACAATGATACCGACACCGGCCTCTTCGGAATCCACGATCACGTGCAGATGCGGATTCTGATTGATATTCTCGGCCCGCACCTCAGTATGTCTGGAATGTGGGAATTTGAAGAAATCGTCGAGTCCCCTGAGCAGCGGATCGTCTTTGGATAAAGAGCGGTGGGTGAAAACTCCGGATTTCTTGGATTTTAGAGGATATTTCGGAATATCATAATGATAATATAACGCGGCCTGGGACCCCCAGCAGATGTGGAGGGAGGAGGTCACATGGGTTTTGCTCCATTCCATGATCTCGCACAGTTCCGCCCAGTAATCGACCTGCTCGAAGGGAAGATCCTCTATGGGGGCACCGGTAACGATCATTCCGTCCCATTTCCTCTTTTTCACGTTATCGAACACATCGTAAAATTTGTCGATGTAAAGCTGAGAGGTGGACTTGGAACTGTGGGTCTTCATCTGAATGAACTTGATATTGACCTGCAGAGGGGTATTGCTGAGGACCCTGAGCAACTGTATCTCGGTCTCGACCTTAGTAGGCATAAGGTTGAGGATAAGGATGTCGAGGGGACGGATGTCCTGATGCGAAGACCGTTCTTCTCTCATAACGAAGATATTCTCGTCTTCGAGAACGCCTGCTGCAGGCAAATCGTTCGGTACATTGATGGGCATCCTATCCCCTCTGGCAAACGGAATCAGTCGAAGATTCCCATACTGACGTACTTGTCTCCGCCGTCGGGAACGATGGCCACTACTTTGGAACCGGGGTTGGCCTTGGCGATCTCGATGGCCTTGACGATGTTGGCTCCGGCAGAAATGCCTATGAAGATACCTTCTTCGCGGGCAACGGTCTTGGCCATAGCCATCGCATCGGCGGATTTGACGGTCTCGACACGGGTGATCACGCTGCGGTCGAGGTTTCTGGGAACGAAGTTGGCACCGATTCCCTGGATCTTGTGGCCGCCGGCGTGGCCTTCGGTGATGAGTGCTGACTCGGCAGGCTCGACGGCGATGGTCTGGGCGTTGGAACCCGCGTCTTTGAATGCCCATGCGATACCGGAAATGGTACCTCCTGTACCGAATCCTGCCACGACGAAATCGACGTCGGGGAGATCGGCGAGGATCTCTTTACCTGTTCCTCCCCTGTGCGCAAGGATGTTGGCCGGGTTGTCGAACTGGCCGGTCATGATGGAATTGGGAGTGGTCTCCAGAAGTTCGTTGGCTTTCACGAGGGTTCCTTTCATTCCTTCGGAACCGGGGGTGAGGACGATCTTGGCGCCGAATGCCTTCATGTATGCCTGCCTCTCCTTGGACATGGTCTCGGGCATGACAAGGATACAGTTGTATCCGCGGGCGGCGGCGATCATGGCGATGGCGATACCGGTGTTGCCGGAAGTCGGTTCGATGATGGTTCCGCCCTGTTTGAGCAGGCCTTTGGCTTCGGCATCGTTGATCATAGCGAGCACCGCACGGTCTTTGACGGATCCTCCGGGGTTCTTGCTTTCGAGTTTTACGTAAATCTCGGAACCTTTGGGAGACAGTTTGTTGAGTCTCACGAGAGGGGTGTTTCCAATAGCTTCGGTGATACTGTTGAATTTCGCCATATACGAAAGTATACTGATGAGTATAAAAGTTTAGTCAGTTCTAAACTATTGTTTTTATTCGGATATGAATAATAATGCATTAAAGTAATCATATTATTACGTTTTCTTACATTTTGAATATGGAAACAGTGTAATTTATCTGGGTCATTTAAACTTGCTTAAATCGCAATACTTAGTTTAAATTACACTAATCATATGAAACCCTATATAAAATAAAGATATGCACTTCAATATGAGTGAAAACGGGATGGAAGCGCATCAGCGTAATTACGAATTCCAAAAGGTGATTACGGTCGTGGGCGCACTGTTGATGATAGCAAAATTCATCGCATATTTTCTTACGAATTCCGTTTCTATTCTCACCGACGCCCTCGAAAGCATCGTCAATGTCACCGCAGGAGTGATCGGCCTCTACGCATTGTTCCTCTCTATGCTACCGCCGGACCGCGAACACCCCTACGGACACGGAAAAGCCGAACTCATTTCCTCCTCTGCGGAAGGAACGCTGATCTGCATCGCCGGCCTGGCCATCATAGCCGAAACAGCCCAGAAGATACTCGATCATAATCTCGACGTCCGTTCGCTCGATCTCGGATTGCTCATCGTTGCCTTCGCTGCGGCGGCGAACTATGCTATGGGCGTCACTGCAATCAGAATGGGAAGGAAAAGCCATTCCCTGGCCCTCGAAGCAAGCGGAAAGCACCTCTGCAGCGATACATATTCTTCCGTGGGCATCCTCCTGGGGCTGTCTCTGATGTACGTATGCGAATTTTTCAATTATGATGCAAACTGGATAGATCCCGCCATGGCCATCCTCTTCGGCGCAATCATTTTCCGTACGGGAATGAAGGTCATCCACAAATCTTTCCGCGGAATTATGGATGCATCTGACAGGGACCTCACAATCACCGTCACTCGTTGCTTTAACCAGGTCCGCACCCAGGACGTATTGGATATCCACAGGCTCCGCATCACCTCCCACGGGGCATCGTTCCACATCGACGGCCACATGGTGGTCCGTCAGACCGTTACGGTCGGCGAGGTTGAAAAAATCATAGGCGAATTCCGTAAGCGCGTACAGAATCAGCTCGGAGAAGACGTAGATATCACGTTCATGGCCGAACCGTGCAACAGACAATTCTGCAGATATTGCCAAACCGGATGCGAAATGAGGCGTTTCGACTTTGTAGAACTGAACATAATCTCCGCGGAGAAGGCCACCCGCCTCAGTCCCGATAAAAGCAAACTTTACAAACCCGAAGAATGACATGAGCATAGGCTTATATCCGCCGCGCATTACTTTGGATCATGTTAGGATTCGGCAGAAAGGACGTTCCGGAAAAAATCCGCAGACTCGGACTCGGCAAATGGTATGATTCTCTTTCCGACAACGACAAGGTGAAGCTCGGAAGATATCTCCCGGATGCTCCGGATTCCTCCGAATCAGCATTCTTCGTTTCCGTGATCGCCCAAGCCATGGAGGACCACAACTACAAATTCATCGCGGCACTTTACGACAGCATCCAGGATCTGATCGGAAACGATCTCGAACGCTTCGATGTCAACGATACCGCCATTCTGGGATTTTACAACATGGGCGAATACGACCGTTGTCTGGAACTCTGCGATTCCGGCCTCGAAATGCTGAAGAAAAAATCCGTCTTCGATCACGTGATGTCCCGTGGCACAGCCGAAATACCCATTCCGAACGATATCAACTGCCGTAACTACAAACTCAATATCGTTGTCGGGATCAAGTTCGATTACGATCAGGGCGACAGATTGCTGCAGGAATTCCAGAATATGAAGTTGATCTCTGCGGACGACGTCGAACACCGCAGGAATTCGATCAAAACATTCCGCCTTCAGAGGACGTTCGATAACATATTCAACATCAAAGAGAAGGAATAAGACCGTAGCTGCCGCAGGATACGGAATACGGGAAATCAGCGGATTTCGTTGACGGTCATCTCAGGACCTTTCCTTTCGATATCAGTCGTAAGATCTTCGACCGCATCGGAGATCATACGACCGGATTTGCGATCGATGTCCGCGATCATCTTCTGAACGTTCGCGATCCTCTCGTCGATGGTTTTCAAAGCCTTTTTGGCGTGCCTCTTGAGATAGTACGTACTGAGAAGGGTTGCAAGCATACTGGTGAGCGGAACCAGGTATATGCACCCGGCA
Source organism: Acutalibacteraceae bacterium (assembly GCA_963646785.1). Taxonomy (GTDB): domain Archaea; phylum Thermoplasmatota; class Thermoplasmata; order Methanomassiliicoccales; family Methanomethylophilaceae; genus Methanomethylophilus. The sequence goes on along the minus strand of CAVIXW010000010.1, from coordinate 890 downwards.
ACGAGTCCGGTCGCATTCTTCAGATCGGAATTTTGTAGTACCTTGTCGATGAGAATATTGTCCTCTACGGGCTGCAGTCTGCGTCTGAGAGCCTGGAACATCAGCTTCTGACCGCCGTACACCACTTCCATACTCCAAAGAACCTGACCCAGAACCGGAGCGGGAACGCCTTTGGGAACGGTGGTCTTGTCGAGGATAGCTTTCCTTAGGTCGTCGGCAGAGCGACCCGGGAACTCGGTCCAGTTATATCCCGCCGTATAGACGGAGTGCGCATCCGAACCGCTGGTTGCGGCCCATCTGCCCCGATAAAGGTCCATGACCTTCTGTGCGAAAAGATTGGAATAAGGATCGGGATGGCCGCCGTTGATCGTCTCGAAACCTTCGATGGGCAATTCGAATATCTTCTCCTGCATACCGTCGACATGGACGCTGAACGGGTGGGGCGCTATACACAGACCCCCCTGTTCGTGAACGATATCGACGGTCTCTTCGGGAGAGAGGAACTTCTTGGGCTTTTCGGTAAGCCAGAGGCCGATGACCTCTCCCTGGTCGGTCATGATCTCGTCGCCGACGACGATATCGATATCGTCGAACTTCCTGGCGTATTTCTCGGCCCTGAAAGCACCGGCAACCTCGTTATGGTCTGTGACACAGAGCACATCGAGCCCCTCGCGCCTGGCACGATCCACCTGAACTTCGGGATCGATCACCGATTCTGGGAACCGGAGAACTCCGAGGTGGTTAAACCCAGAGTAATCCGTATGCGAATGAGTATCCGCTTTACCCAGTTCGTCCATGTGCTCCCCGATGTTGATTGGTTTTTATAATAATTTCTGGTTCTTTATGGTTTGAAGGAGGTATGTCTTTACCCATGATTCCGAATTCGTCAT